>CAIQIV010000197.1 GCA_903871905.1 uncultured Chloroflexota bacterium
CCAGCAGGCCCAAAAAGACGGAGATCAATGTGGTTTCCCTTTCGTTACCCGGCGGACAGCAGCCGCCGGCTGCTGTCCGCCGGGTATTGTACCCCGGTTAGTGGATTTGCAGGGAGGCCGGATGTTTTGCCCGCCTCTTGATTCTTTCAGGAAAAGAGGTAAAATATAAATGAACGTTCATTTATATTTTCGGCGGTGCAGTGGAGCCAGGATGCAGAGCAAGCAGAGTACACACGGCACGCAAAGCCAGCGGATAGTATCCGCCGGTTTTATGGATACCGCGTCTGGGCAGGCTGGGCCTGCCGAAGCCACGCTGCGCAAGGGCGAGGCCAGGCGGCGGCTGATCACCGAGGCGGCTTACCAGCTCTTTATGCGCCAGGGCTACCATGCCACCTCCATGCGCCAGATCGCCGAGCAGGCCGGCATCACCCAGGCCGGCCTCTACAATTATTTTCCCGGCAAGGAGGCTATCTGGCAGGCGGTGTTCATGGACAAGCACCCCTACCATGAAATTTTGCCTCTGCTGCAGGGTGCCCGGGGGGAGAGCTATGCCGAGTTTTTTGGCGATGCCGCCCGGCGCCTGGTGGACGGCCTGGGCCAACGCCCGCACCTGCTCAACCTGATGTTTATTGAGCTGGTGGAGTTCAAGGGCCAGGACATCCCGGTTTTGTACCAGTCGCTGCTGCCGGAGCTGGCACACCTGGCGCAGGTGTTTGCTCAAAAGCGCGGCCACCTGCGCCCTATTCCTCTGCCGCTGCTGGCGCGCGCCTTTGCCGGCCTGTTCTTCTCCTATTATGTGACCAACATGATGATGCCGGACCAGGTGCGGCCGCTGATGGGCGAGACATCCCTGGGGATGTTTGTGGACATTTTCCTGCACGGTATCCTGGAGCCTGTCGAAAGGCAGCCGGAAGAGGCGCTTCGACAGGCTCAGCGCGCTGGAGAGGAGGGGCTTCGACAGGAGCAGCGCGCTGGAGAGGCGCTTCGACAGGAGCAGCGCGCCGAGGAGGGCAGCCATGATTAAGCGCCTGATCAGCCTGGTGCGCAAGGAGTTTATCCAGATCGTGCGCGACCCGCGCACCCTGGCCATGACCTTCGTCCTGCCGCTGGTGATGCTCTTCCTGCTCGGGTTTGCCGCCACCAACGATGTGCGCAACATTGCCCTGGCGGTGTTTGACCAGGATCAGACCCCGGCCTCGCGCCGCCTGCTTACGGCTTATTTGCAGGCAGACTACTTCAAACTGGCGTACGTAGTCTCGTCCGAGGAGCAGATGCGTGAGCTGATCGACAGCAACAAGGCGCGGGCGGGGATCATTATCCCGCCCGGTTATGGCAGCCAGATCAACGGCTGGCGACCGGCACAGGTCACCTTCATCCTGGATGGCTCGGACCCGACCGTGGCTGGCACGGCCCTCTCGGCGGCTATCCTGGTCGGCCAGGCGCAGTCCACCCGCTTGCAGGTGGAGCGCCTGGAGCGGCGCGGCCAGGCCGGGTTGATGAGCGTCCCCATCGACGTGCGCACCCAGGTGTGGTACAACCCGGGCCTGGTCAGCGCCAATTACATGATCCCGGCATTGATCGGCATGATTTTGCAGTTCCTGACCACCATGATGACCGCCACTTCCATCGTGCGCGAGCGCGAGCGCGGCACCATCGAGCAGCTTATCGTCACCCCCCTCCGCTCCTGGGAGCTGGTGGTGGGCAAGCTCACCCCTTACGTCCTGCTCTCCTTCCTGAACATGATCGAGATCCTGGTGGCTGGGGTGCTGGTCTTTCGCGTGCCGATCAACGGCAGTGTGCCGCTGCTGCTCGGGCTGGCGGCGCTCTTCCTGGCTACCACCCTGGGCATCGGCCTGCTGATCTCCACCGTGGCCAACACCCAGCAGGAAGCCATGATGACCACCATGTTCATCACCCTGCCGTCTATCTTTCTCTCGGGCTTCTTCTTCCCGCTGGCGGCTATGCCCATCTGGCTGCAGGCGGTCAGCTACCTGATCCCGCTGCGCTATTTTTTGATCATTGCCCGCGGCATCGTGCTCAAAGGGGTAGGCATCGAGGCGCTGTGGCCCGAGGTGGTGGCGCTGATCATTTTTGCCATCGTGGTGATGGGCGCGGCGGCCTCGCGCTTCCGCAAGAGCCTGGATTGACGTTTTGCCTGGAACGCATAGCAAGGAGAACAACATGCATCCTAATCCCAAGATCATCATCCCCGTCCTGCTGCTGGTGGTGGCCGCCCTGGGGGTGGGCGCTTATTTTGTGCTGCAGGACGCTGCCAACCGCGGCGCCGCCATTTTTTCAGGCACAGTGGAAGCCGACGAATACCACCTGGGCTCGCTGGTGGGGGGGCGGATATCCAAGGTGTATGTCAAGGAGGGCGACCAGGTACGGGAAGGGGATGAGCTGGTCGAGGTGCGCCCGCTGAGCGGGTCGCGCGATGTAGTGCGCGCCCCGGTGGATGGAGTGGTGCTCACCCGCTCGGTGCAGCCCGGTGAGATTGCCGCGGCCGGCGCCCCGCTGGTCACCCTGGCTGACCTGGAAGATTTGACCCTGACGGTGTATGTCCCCGAGGACCGCTATGGGCAGATCTCGCTGGGGCAGGCGGTTGCTGTGACTGTGGATTCCTATCCGGGCGAGGTGTTTACCGGCGTGGTCTCTCATATTGCTGACCAGGCCGAGTTCACCCCGCGCAACGTGCAGACCACCGACAGCCGCAAGAGCACCGTGTTTGCCATCCAGCTCACCCTGCAGCCCAGCGGCGGCAAGCTCAAGCCCGGCATGCCCGCGGATGCATACCTGGCGGTGGCGGGGCAGTGAATGGAGAGCCTGTCCAGGCCCCCTGAAGGCCCCCTGATCCAGGCAGATGGCCTGTGCAAGAGCTTTGGCCGCATCCACGCCGTGCAGGATGTCAGCCTGCAGGTGTCTGCCGGCGAGATCTACGGCCTGGTGGGGCCAGACGGCGCGGGAAAGACCACCTTCCTGCGCCTGCTGTGCGGCGCGCTGCACCCGGACGCCGGGCAGGCGCGCCTGGCGGGCCTGGATGTGGCGGCCCAGGCAGACCAGGCGCGCAGCCAGATCGGTTACCTGGCCCAGCGTTTTTCCTTGTATGAGGACCTGACCGTGGTGGAGAACCTGCAGTTCTTTGCCGAAGTGCGCGGCCTGCCCACCAGCCAATGGGCGCCGCGCAGCCAGCAGATCCTGGAGTTTGTCGGCCTGGCCCAATTCAAAGAGCGGCGGGCGGGACAGCTCTCGGGTGGCATGAAACAGAAGCTTGGCCTGGCCCTGGCCCTGGTCAACCAGCCGCGCATCCTGCTGCTGGACGAGCCGACCACCGGCGTCGACCCGCTCACCCGCCAGGATTTCTGGCGCCTGATCATCCGCCTGCTGCGCGACGAGGGGCTGGCGGTGCTGGTCAGCACGCCCTACATGGACGAGGCGGCGCGCTGCATGCGTGTTGGCTTCCTGCGCAGCGGGCGCATGATCTGCGAAGGCGCACCGCTGGAGCTGCAGTCACGCCTGGCAGGGCGGGTGCTGGAGATGTCTGGCGAGCCGGCGCCGCTGCTGGTGGATGTGGCCCGGGCGGACCCCGACGTGGAGCGGGTGCAGCGCTTTGGCAGCCGCTATCACCTGCGCGTGCGGGAGGGGCAGGCACAGGCGGTGGCCCGGCGCCTGGGGGGGCGTATCGCCCAGGCCGGCGGGCAGGTGGATTCCCTGGGCGAGATCGAGCCGCAGCTTGAGGATGTGTTCATCGCCCTGGCGGAGGGGTTGGAATGAGCGCCCCGCAGACGGTGATCCGCGCCGAGAACCTCTCCCGCCGCTTTGGCAGTTTTGTCGCTGTGGACCACCTCAACCTGGAGGTACAGGCGGGACAGATCCTGGGCTACCTGGGGGCCAACGGCTCGGGCAAGACCACCACCATCCGCATGCTGCTGGGGCTGCTGCACCCCTCCGAGGGGCGGGCGCAGGTGCTGGGCTATGACGTGGCGCAGCAGTCCGAGCAGGTGCGCGCCCATTCCGGCTATATGTCGCAGAAGTTTGCCCTGTACCATGACCTGACGGCAACCGAGAATCTGGAGTTTTACGCCGGGGTGTACGGGGTGAAGGAGGCTGGGCGGGTGCGGGAGGTGCTGGAGAGCCTGGGGCTGGCCGGGCTGGGTGGGCAGCTGGTGCAGAATCTGTCTGCCGGCTGGCGCCAGCGCCTGGCCCTGGCCGCGGCTATCGTCCACCATCCGGGTTTGCTTTTTCTGGATGAACCGACCAGCGGTGTGGACCCCGTGGCGCGCCGCGCCTTCTGGGACCTGATCTACAGCCTCTCGGCCCAGGGCATCACCGTCATGGTCACCACGCATTACATGGACGAGGCGGAGTACTGCTCCCAGCTGGGCATCATGCGCACCGGTAAGCTGCTGGCCCTGGACACGCCGGACCAGCTCAAGCGCTCGCTGCCTGGCAGGGTGTGGGATGTGTTTGCCGAGCCGCTGCTGCCTGCCCTGGGAGAACTGGAGAACATGGATGGCGTGCTGCGCGCCGGGTTGGCCAGCGACCATCTGCGCCTGCTGGCGGCGCCGCGGGTGGAGGTAGAGCAGATACAGGCGCGCCTGGCGGCGGCCGGTCTGGCCGCCCGCTCTGTCCAGCCCGGAGCGCCCAGCATCGAGGATGTGTTCATGTTTCTTACGGGGGAATAGCGCCCGGGGGGGGTCATTCCAGCTGCTGCAGGTAAGCGCGCATAATCGTCTCCAGGTGGCCCAGATTCACCGGCTTGGACAGGTATTGGTTAGCCCCGGCCTCCAGGCAGCGCTCGCGATCGCCCGGCATGGCCAGGGCGGTCAGGGCGATGATCGGCGTGCCCAGCAGCGCCGGGTCCTTGCGAATGCAGCGGATGGCGTCCAGCCCGTTCATTTCAGGCATCTGAATGTCCATAATAATTAGTGTTGGGTGGAACTCTGTTGCCAGCCGGCAGGCCTCGCCGCCGCTCCTGGCCTGGATTACCTGGTATCCGCAGGAGCGCAGGTAATCGCTGACCACCTTCAGGGTCACCGGGCTGTCCTCGGCTACCAGGATGGTCGCCACCCTGGCGCTCGAGTTGGATATGCCTGCTTCCCCCTCCGCTGCCTGGACTTGCTGCTGCCCGCTGCCTGGGGCAGGCTCCGCCGCGGGCCGGGCTGCCGGGCTGGCCTTTTCTGGGATAGTCCCTGGCCCGGGAATATGCCCGGCCTGGGCGCCCGAGACAGCCTCCTTGACCCCGGCTTCGTCCTGTGTTTTCAACCAGGGCAGGGCTACGGTAAAGCGGCTGCCCTGGCCCGGCTCGCTTTCAACCATCACACTCCCCTGGTGCAGATCAACCAGGCGCTGTACCAGGGCCAGACCCAGCCCAGTGCCCTCGTACTGGCGCGACAGGCGGCTGTCAAGCTGTACAAAGGGTTGGAACAGGCGGGCCAGGTCGTCCGGGGCAATGCCAATGCCCGTGTCCCATACACAAAAGCGTACAAACTGCTGCTCTGCGTCGCCGCTTACCTCCAGCCCGATCTTCCCTCCAGCCGGGGTGAACTTGACCGCGTTGCCCAGCAGGTTGACCAGGATTTGTTTCAGCCGCCGCTGATCCCCGGTGATCTCTATCACGCGGGTGTCTTGCTGCAGGGAGACTTTCAGATTCTTATTCGCCGCAGCCTGGCGGATCATCAGCAGGCACGATTGGCACAGTTCTTCAACATCTACCCGTTCCAGCACCAGGTCATCTTTACCCGCCCCGATCTTGGCCAGGTCCAGGATGTCGTTGATCAGTTCCAACAGGTGGTTGCCGCTTTCCTGGATATTCTTCAGCGAAGCGCGCTGCCGCTCGTTCAGCGGGCCATAGATCCCCTCCAGCAGGACTTCAGTCAGACCCAGCACGCCGGTGAGCGGGGTGCGCAGCTCGTGGCTCATGCTGGCCAGGAACTCATCCTTGGCGCGCGAGGCGCGCTGCAGGGCGGCGTTGGCCTGGCTCAGCTCGGCGGTGCGCTCGGCCACGCGCTGCTCCAGCTGCTGGTTCAGGGCGTGCACCTCCAGCTCGGCCACCTTGCGCTCGGTGATATCGATGCCAAAGATGGCGAGGCGGGCAACGCGGCCCTGGGCATCCAGGATGGGGTAAATGGAGTTTTCAATCCACCTCCCCAGGCGGTAGTCCTCAAAGCGCACCGGCTGCCCGCTCTCGCAGGCGGCTTCCACCTGCGCCCGGCGGCCGCTGACCACCTCCGGCGGCAGCGCCTCATACATATTGAAATGGCTTACATCTTCCGCTTTGATGCCCAGGCGCGCTGTAGTGGTGGGGTTGGCAACCAGCACCAGGCCGTCGCGCCTCATCATAAACACGGATTCGGTTACGGCGTTCAGGATGGCGCGCAGATTCGTTTCGGCCTGGCGCAGGGCATCGCTGGCCTGCTTTAGCTCGGTGATATCGGTGAAGGTAGCGAACGCCTGGTACGGGCGGCTCTCCCCCGGCAAAAACTGCGGCATGGCATCGATCAGCAGCCAGCGGCGCCGGTCTTCCTGCGGATTGTAGATGCCCATGATGGCGCCCTGCACCGGCAGCCCGCTTTGCAGGGCGACCATGGCGGGATGGGTCTCGCCAGGAAAGTCGGAGCCGTCCTCGTGGATGGAGCGCCAGCGGGGGTCGATCGAGCTGCGCCCTCGCATCTGGTCCAGCGACAGCCCCAGCAGCCGCTCGGCTGCCGGGTTGGCGTCGATGATCTTCCCGTCTGTCCCCTGGTATACCACGCCCTGCGCCATGTGCTCAAACAGGTTGCGGTATTTCTCCTCGCTCTCGCGCAGCGAGTGGGTTTGTTCATCCACCAGGGCGCTCAGCGCCAGGTTCTCGTCAGCCAGCAGGCGCTCGCGCTCCAGGTTTTCCAGGATCACTGCCAGCATTTGCACCGCGTTTTGCAGCAGCCCGCCAAACTCCGGCGCTACCGTTTCGGGCTGCCCCTGGATCTCCAGCCAGCCGAAGCTGTTCTTGGCGGTGCGGACCTCCATGGTTTGCGGCGCTCTAGGGGAGGGGGCATAGGTGATGCAGAAATCTGGATGAATGCTGCTGACGGCATCAATGAACACGCTGAGCACCAGCTCGCGGCTTTTAAGCTGCGAGAGGTTGCTCATCAGCAGAAAGAGGTCCAGGGAGAGGTTGCTCACCTGCCGGCGTCAGTTCCGAGGTGGAAGATATTCCGGCGCATTCTCTGCCAGCCACCGGTCTGGGTCAATGTAGTACGGGTTCTGGGTGATGATGCCGCTGCTGATGCTGAAAGGGTGTGTGCGCAGCACGTTCATCACCTGCGCCCCAGAGAACTTGTTGATATTGTACAGGCAGATGCTGATCCAGGGCTTGCCGGGGATGAAGTAGTTCAGGCGTGATTCGTATACCATCAGCAGCTCTTTGCCCGGGATGGCGTCCAGGGCCCACGCCATTTCGGCGGTCGCCCGGATGTTCCTGCGCCCATTCTTCTGCGATTCGGCATAAAATTCGTTCAGGCCCTTGTCCATAGTCCAGGGAGAGAAGGTGCCATCCGGGTAATACAACTCCTGGGCGGAGAGCAGGCTGAAATGGTGGGGGTCGTCCAGGGCGCTGGCGCAGTCCGGGCACTGTTGGGAAAATTTGTCTTTGAAATCGGCCTGTGTACGCTCGGAGGGGCAGTAAAGCTGCAGGTCGCCATCCAGGTAACCCTGCTTGAAATAGCCAAAGATGATTGCATCGCGCTCTGCCTCGGTTTCGTACAGCCCGCACATATGCAGCCCCCAGTTGCAGCTGTAACCGCCAAAACCAATGGATAGTTGTTCCTGGTCTGACGTTTTGATATGCACCTATACACCTCCAGCCAATCAGAATCCATTCCGTGAGTTGGAGATCCCTTTTGGGATCAAACGTGGTCACTTCCGCCTGAGGGAAGACATGGTGAGGAACGCGACGCTGCGGCGAGCGACTTTCAAGATGATGTCAATGAACAATTTATTCATTATTAATCATAACACCAAAATGGTAGGATGGATGGTAATCCCGGCATGATTCCTGGGCTGCACCGGGATGGGCGAGCCCGGGCAAACATACTGGTGGGGTCTCCCTGCCAGATGAACCCTGGCAGGGAAACCGCGGGTGAAAAATCAGGATTCCAGAAGATACAGCGCCAGGTTGGCCAGGCGCTGCGCCGCAGCACTGCGGAAGCCGGCCTGGTGAGCCAGCGCCTGTAGGGCTTCTGGCTGTACCCGGTGCGCCAGGGGTGGGCCAAAAGGCTGCTCCTCATACGGCCACTCCAGGATGGCGGCCCGCTGGCGGGCCAGGCGTCGCGCCTCCTGCAGGGCTTTCAGGGCGTCGTCGGTTTCGTGAAAGACCAGCCCCAGGAAGACCAGGTCGAAGGCGGCGTCAGGAAAGGGGATTGCCTCGGCCGGAGCCTGGCGGAAATCTCCCTGGGGGACATAGGCCTGGGCGGCGGGGATCATTTCCGGGTTCACATCTACCCCGGCCACCAGCAGGCCGCGGGCAGCAAAGGCCTCGGCAAACACGCCGGAGCCGACGCCCACGTCCAGCACGGACAGCGGTGACTTTTCCGGCGCAGCCAGCCCTTGCAGGCAAAGATCGACAACCCGTGTTACTTCCATGCGCTCCAGCCTCTCCGGCAGGCGCAGGCGCTCAATGTCTCCAGAAAAACGGCGTTCGTTCAAGCAAAGTTCTCCTTTTTGGATGATGATGATTACTTTATTATACCTGTGCTGAGATTATCTCCCTTTTGGATGCACAGGGCTGTGCAAGGTGGCAGCCTGGGGTTTATGTCACCAAATGCGGGCTGCTGCATCTAAATGGTGAAAAGTACCACATGGTAAAAAATGGAGGCTTGAATGACCGTTGCTTATGATACCCCGATCCGCACCCAGGCGCAGGCTTTGGACCGGGTGCTGGCCGCACCTCTGCCCAAGCTGCTGGTCTTTGACTCGGACAACTGCGAGCCGTGCCGCTCCCTGGATGCAGGGCTGAACGAGATTGCCCGCGAGTATGCCGGCCGCTCGCTGGTGGTGCGCGTGGCGGATGCTGACCAGGAGGGGCTGGCCCGGCGCTTTAACTTGAAGCACACTCCCACCCTGGTGCTGTGGCAGGATGGCCGGGAAAAGGGGCGCATCGAAGGGGCGGTGCAGACCGAGACGATCCGCTCTTACATGAAATACCTGGTGGGGGAAGGGACGAAGCCGGCGGCAGCCGGTGGTCCCAGCCGTTTGCTGGGCGGGCAGGCCCAGCCGGCAGCAGCCACTGCCGCGCCTGCGGCTTCTCGACCGCAGCCTGGCGACGATGGCCGGCCGCTGGCGGTCAGTGATGCCAGCTTTGAGGCGCAGGTGCTGCGCTCGCCGCTGCCGGTGCTGGTGGATTTTTGGGCGCCATGGTGCGGGCCGTGTCGCATGGTTTCTCCGCTGGTGGAGGAGCTGGGAAGCGAGTACCGCGGGCGGATGAAGGTGGTGAAAATTAACACGGACGAAAATTCGCAGTGGGCGTCGCGGCTGGGGATCCGCGGCATCCCAACCCTGCTGCTGTTCCATAATGGGCAGGAGGTGGACCGCCTGGTGGGGGCGGCGCCCAAGGCGGCCCTGAAAGAGCGCATTGAGCGCGCCTTGAAGACTGCGGCGGCCCGGCAATGAAAGATTCCCGGCCAAAAAGCAAAGCAGCCGAGATGCGCCAGCGCAGAAAGACGGGGAAGCAGCGCCAGGCATGGATGCGGTGGGGCCTCCTGGCGCTGGGGGTCATTGCCCTGGGAGCGGCATTTTTCTGGCCGCGGGTGAGCGCTAAACCTTTAAGCCCGGAGCGCCTGGCAGCAGACCCGGAGATTGGGCCGGCCTCGGCGCCGGTGACCATCATTGAGTACAGCGACTTTGGCTGACCGGCCTGCCAATATTGGCACCAGTCTGGTGCCCTCGATAAGCTGGTCGAAAAATATGGCGATAAAGTCCACTTTGTATGGCGCGATTTTCCGGTGATCACCGCTCAGTCGCCCAGGGCGGCCCAGGCCGGGCAGTGTGCGTTTGACCAGGGAAAGTTCTGGGAATACCACCACTATCTCTATGACCAGGCGCGCGCGATAGATACCGGCGGGCTCAAGGCAGCGGCTGCCGAGCTTGGGCTGGACACGCAGAGCTTTAACCAGTGCCTGGATGCGGGACAAAACCAGGCCAAGGTGGAGCGCAGCCTGCAGGAGGCGGAACGCCAGGGTTTCCAGGGCGCCCCGGCTTTTGTGATCAATGGGCAGGTGCTGATCGGCCCGCCCACTTTTGAGAAGCTGCAGCAGATCATTGACCCGATCCTGGCCTCAGGCGGGTAAATTTTCAGAGACCATCATTTTTCAAGACTTCCGAAGTTTTTGAAACTTCGGAAGTCTTGATTCAAGTTATTTGCCTTTCAAAGCCTTGCGCTCGCGTCCCAGGGCGTCGGCGGCGACCATGGCGCTGAACAGGCTGAATGGGGTGACCGGGAAGACATGGTTGTGGGCGATGGAGCCTGGGCCGACAAAACCGGCGGCATAGTTAAGCAGCTCGGCCTCGGTGACGTCGGACATGTTGAGATCGGCGAAGGTCACGGGCAGGCCAACATCGATCATCCAGTCAACCACCCGGTTACGCTCAGCCGGGTCCTTATCCTCATCCAGGCAGAGCTGGGTGACGGTGCCAAAGGCCACTTTCTCGCCGTGGGTGAAGGCATGGCACTGGGGAACCGCGGTCAGCCCATTGCCGATAGCATGGGCAGTGCACACACCGGAGCTCTCAAAGCCCAGTCCGGAGAGCAGCGTATTGGCTTCGATCACCCGGTCAACTGCGGGCGTCACCACCTTGTGCTCAGCGTCGCGCCTGGCATCTACGCCAAAGGTCATCAGTGTGTCGTAGCACAGGCGGGCCAGGGTCCAGGCAGCCAGGGTGGAGACGCCGCCGGAGATGGCGCCGCGCCGGCCTTTGTAAGCCGCTTCTGCTTCAAACCAGGTGGAGATGCCGTCGCCCATGCCAGATACCAGCCAGCGCACCGGGGCTTTGACGATCACCTGGGTATCCACCAGCACGACATCCGGGTTGCCGGGCCATACTTCCCAGCCGTCCATGATGTGGTCTTCGGTGTAGTACACCGTGGCTGAGCTGGTGGGGGCGTCATTGCTGGCGATAGTTGGGGCGGTGACCAGTTTTGTTCCTCCCTTCCAGGCCACGGCCTTGGCGACGTCGATAGCCTTGCCGCCGCCGATGCCGGCCACCACCTTGACCCCGGCCTTGTGCACCATATCGATGCCCAGGCCGATCTGGGTGCGGTCGCTCTCACCGCTAAAGACGAACGGCACACCTTTTACCTTGTTCTCTTCCAGGCTCTTCATCACACTCTCTGAGAACATATCACTGACGTTCTGATCCCAGATCAACAGGGCGCTGTCGCCCAGGGCCGCCAGGTATTTACCGATATCTGCTAAAACGCCTTCACCCTGGACGTAGCGGCGGGGAAAAACCATTACGCGTACCATATTGCAGCTCTCCTTTTTTGACTTTATTTCTTCATCTGGTCGAGCAGGCCGGCGATATCAGCCAGCTCCCAGGCTTCGGCCAGTTTGCCATTCTCCACGCGGAATTTGCTGAAGGCGGCGCACAGGATCTCGTTACCCTTGGCGGGGATGCCGGCAAATTCGGCGGTGTGGCGGGCGCGCAGGGCAAACTCGCAGATCACCTTATTATCCTCGGCGATCATGTCGTAGTGCTCAATGTGCATGTCGCTGAACACCGCGCCCAGCACATTGGAGAAGAACTGCCGCACACCCTCGGGACCAGGGGGCAGGCTGGGGGGAAAGTGGTGGTCGACAAAGCCGTCGGAGACGACGTTCTCGATGCCTACCAGGTCGCTGGTGGCAATTTTATAATATTGGCGCACCAGTTCTTTGTTGTGCTCCAGATTGGATGACATGGGTTACCTCCACTGAAAATTGAAACTTGAAACCGATATTGTTTTGATATGCTGTTGCACGAAATGAAAGAATTACGGTTGCCTGCGCTCCTTTCTCAAAATCCATTTTGGCTGGTTAATCCAGGCATTTATTGGCCCTGGCGGAAGCGGTCGAAGATATGCTGGTGCAGAGGAGAGAGCGCCGGATAAAGCTGCCGGTAGGTGGAGAACCACTCGGCGTAGCGCTGCGAGAGCTTCAGGTCGGGCTCGACCAGCGTTCCGGGACGGTGCACCCGGGCATAGGCGTCCTGTTCGTTTTTATACAGCCCCACGCCAATGCCAGCCAGGATGGCAGCTCCCAGTGGGGTGGCTTCCGGGATCTCCGGGATTTCGATCGGGCGTCCAACAATGTCGGCCTTGTTCTGCATCCAGAATTTGTTTTTAACGGCCCCGCCCACTGCCACGAATTTTTCGGCCTGGGTCCCCATCCCGTTCTCCATAGAGCGCACGATATCCAGGAACTGGTAGTTCAGCCCCTCGATGATTGCCCGGCCCATCTCGCCGCGGGTGGTGAAATTAGTCAGGCCGACGAAGGCGCCCATGGAGCGGCTGTCGTTTACCGGGCAGGAGCTGCCGCTCATGTGCGGCAGGAAGAAAGCGCCGCCGCTGCCGGGCTGCGCCCCGGCGGCATCGGCCATCAGATAGTCCCAGTCCACCCCCCCCTGGGCGGCGGCTTTCTGGCGGGCGTCGCTGCCGTATTCGCGGCGGAACCATTCCAGCATTTCGGCGGCCACCGCCGATCCCCAGGCGGCGTACATTCCGCGGGCGACGTGGTTTTCCATGGTCATCCCTGCCTGGTAGACCTCCGGGGTCAGGCGCGAGTGCTCCAGGGCGGTCATCACGATCTCCCAGGTGCCGGTCACGTCCAGCACCACGCCGGGCTTGAAGGCGCCCACCGGCAGCCCGCCGCACAGGTAGTCGTGCCCGCCCAATACCACCGGTGTGCCCACTGCCAGCCCGGTGGCTTCGGCAGCCGCGGGATGCACCTCGCCCAGCAGCGTGCCGCTGGGGTAGGCCGGCGGCAGCAGGCGGCGCTCGATGCCGGCGGTTGCCAGCAGCTCATCCGACCAGTCCAGGTGTACCTGGTCCCACATGGCAGTGCAGGAGGCCATGGAGTAATCGGTGGCAGACTTGCCGCACAGCATGAAGTTGAGAAAGTCCTCGATCAGCAGCCATTTGTCTGTGCGCTTGAGAATTTCGGGCTCGTGTTCTTGCATCCACAGGATGCGCAGGGCAGTGCTGGTGGACCACAGCGGCCAGCCGCCGGTCATCCAGGTCTTCTCATTGCCGATTTTCTCCAGCCACCAGTTTTGCTGGGGGACGGTGCGCTGGTCGTGCCAGCTAATGAACGGGTACAGCCATTTGCCATCGGCGCCCACCGGCAGCCCGTCCAGGCCCATGCCGGTCACCGCCACGCCGCGCAGTTGGCGCGGGTCGGGCAGGTGGCTCAGTGCCTCGCGGATTGCCTCAGCCGTGCCGCCCCAGATCTGCTCGGGCAGCCAATGGACCCACAGTGGGTGCTCGGGCGGGGTGTGTTTAAGCGTTGGGCGGCTGGCAGCGGCCACCAGGTTGCCCTGCAGGTCATAGATAATCGCTTTCAGGCTGGTTGAGCCCAGGTCAATGCCCATCAAATAGTCCATGAATGCCTCCTAAAAGTTATAGGTTGAGGGGATACTTGCCGTACTGTTTCCAGGTATCCAGCAGGGCGCGGTAATTTTCTGGCTTGACGCCGGAATGGATGCTGTTGCTGGAGGACAGGATGTAACCGCCGCCAGCGCCGCCAATGCGCATAGCTTCGCGTGTGGCGGCTGCCACCTCGCCGGGTGTGCCAAAGCTCATTAACTGGGCGCAGTCCACGTTGCCTTTTAGGGCAATGCGCTGTCCGTAGAGCTGCTTCACCCGGCCCAGGTCCATGCCAGCCTGCGGGTCGATGGGGTCCAGGCAGTCGATGCCCGAATCAATAATCATGTCGATAATTGGCCAGAGGTTGCCGTCGGTATGTTTGATCACATACAGGCCAAGCTCCTTGTAGCCGCGCATCACCCGGCACAGGCCGGGGTAAAAGAATTCGCGGAAGTGTCTGGGGGATAGGAGCGGGCCCTTGTTGTAGGCGTAGTCATCGCCGGTGTAGACAATCTTCGCCCCGCGCGCCGCGACCTCCTTCGCCAGCTCAAGGTTGAAGGTCACCGACATCTCAACCAGGCCCCTCACCAATTCGGGCTCGGTGACAATCGCCATGAGCAGCTCCTGCATGCTCATCAGGTATCGTGGCAGGGAAAAGACATCGTTGAGGTGGACGATAACTGCTGTATGCCCCCGGTGCGTTTGCACTGCAGACTCTATGGCGGTAAAACGGGCAGGCAGGTGCGGATCGGGAGGTGTGAAGCGCTCAAAATCAGCCAGGGTCTTGATCGGTGATTCCACCTCAATCCCATGCTCTTCATTGGTATCCTGGGTGACATACCCCCACTCGCTCAGCCAGCGGTTCGAGCCCACCCTTTCCTTCTTGAAAATTGGATCGACAATGATTGCATCATGCCCCATCTGCAGGGCAAAATCATTGTGGTTCTTGCAGCCTGGGCAAAGGACGTCTCGGACCCGGCGATCCACCAGCCACTCGAAATGCGGCACGCGGTCCGGTTCCTGTCTTTGCAAAGCACGATACACGCGCTCTTCCGAAGTCATCTCAACCATAGAATCGTTCCCTTTTAGAAAATCCCAACTGCTTGTTGTGAGTTCTGGTGGTCAGAGAGCTGCGTTGGGTGAATCATAACACTATTCTAGATTTGCGTGGCGGTTAAACATCTCGTCAGCGGTGACCCCGGTGCGACGCATTAACTCCAGGATGAGACTGTCGCACACGAGCAGCAGGGACTGCTCAAACAAGGTCCCCATGGGCTGCTCGCTGAAGGCTCCGGGTATTTCCCTGACTGTGTGCATGGATGGCGCGGGGATGATGACCCGCAGATCGGCCAGCCTGGCCAGGGGCGAGTTTGCATCGGTGGTGAAAAGCAGGATATGGGCGCCCAGGCGGTGGGCTTTCTCGGCGGTCGCCAGCAGCCCGGCAGTCCGCCCGGAACCTGAACCGAGGATCAACAGGTCTGCAGCGGCGATGCTGGGGGTGGTGGTCTCGCCGAGCACATACACGGTTTTTCCCAGGTGCATCAGCCGCATGCTCAGGGCGCGCATGCACAGGCCGCTGCGCCCGGCGCCGGCCACAAAAATACGGGAGGCGGTTTCTATCCTGCTCCCAGCCTGGACCAGGCTGCCGGCTGAAACCTGGCGCACGCAGGCTGTAACCTCAGCCAAAACCTGCTCAACCAGGGGATCCATTGCGTCGCCGCTCATTGTGTTCATGCTGCATCATCCGAGCCTGTTTAACGCCTCCCAGGGCGCCTGCATCACATCCACCAGCCGCTGGTATTCGGCGTAGCGCGCCAGGTAAAGCGGTGTATGGCCAGAGACCGGCTCATGCACGCGGATAACCGACACGGCCTGCTGCACGGCTTCTGCATAGTCGCGGTAAATACCTGCGCCAATGCCGGCCGATAGGGCTGCGCCGCGCGCCCCCAGCTCGTTTCCATCCGTAATTTCCATTGGAATCTGGATGGTATCGGCAAACATTTGCGACCAAACCGTGCTGCGCGAGCCTCCCCCGGCAAGCCGGGCGGTGTTGATTCTGGCTCCGGCAGCGCGCAGTTTCTCGATGTGGCTCAGGTGACCGAAAACGACCCCTTCGTACAGGGCGCGCAGCAGGTGAGCGCGCGTGTGCCAGCCGGCCACGCCATAAAAACCAGCCCGCGCCGTGGGCTGCACATTTGAGCCAAAGAGGAAGGGGTGGAAGATGATAGTAGAGCTGCCTGGCGGCAGGCTGGCGACCTCTTCATTGCACACTTCGTAGACCGAGATGCCGCGCCGTTTTGCCTCGAGGCGTTCGTCGCCGCAGCACTGGTTGACAAACCATTCCAGGTTGGTGGCGGAGGTAGAGCTGCCCTCGATGGTGAGGAACAGGCCGGGTTCGGCAAACAGGGTGGTCATGAACAGGGAGGGGTCAACGATCGGGTCCTCGGTAATGACCTCGTTAATGCTCCAGCTGCCCATGACCAGGCAGGCCTGGTTGGGGTGGATGGCGCCGGCGCCGATGGCGCTGGCGTCCACGTCAAATAGGCCTCCCACCACGGGTGTCCCGGCTGCCAGCCCGGTCTCCTGGGCAGCGGTCAGGGTCACCCTGCCGGCAATCTCGCTGCTGTGCCTTAACGGCGGCAGGGCGTCGTACACCTCCGCCAGGCCGTACAGTTCCATCAACTGGCGCGAATAGCACTGGCCGCGCACGTCCATCAGGCTGGTGGCGCTTGTATCGGTGAAATCGCCGCTGATCTCGCCGGTCAGGCGGTATTTGATATAGTCCTTGACCATCAGGATGGCGCCGATGCGCTCGTAGTTCTGCGGTTCGTTCTGCTTGAGCCAGGCAAGCAGTGCGTTTGGCTGTGCTGGCCAGAAGGATTGGATGGTAAAGGGGAACACCTGGGCGTGCAGGCCGCGTTGGTTCCATTCATCCAAAATACCGGCGGCGCGCGAGTCCATGGATTGGATGCCGTTGCGCAGCGGCTGCCCGCGCCGGTCCAGCAGATAGATGCCGTTACCGTGCCCGGTGCTGCCAATCCCGGCAATCTCTTCAGGCCGGGCGCCGGCTTTGGCCAGCACCTCGCGGATGGCGCAGGCTGTGCCCTGCCACAGCAGTTCCATATCCCGCTCGGTCCAGCCGGGGTGCGGATAAACGGTATCAGCCTTGCAGCCAGCCACGGCAATTTCTTTGCCGTGCAGATCAAACAGTGCGGCTTTTGAGACTGTGCTGCCGTTGTCGATGCCTAAAAGATACTGACCCATGCTCTGCCTCCGTTGCCAATGAGCGCAGATGCGCCCAGCGGCGCATGCTGATCGATTTTCCCCGTTTCTCCGTTTGCTAACCTGCGAATGCGGGCTCCACCAGGCCCTGGATGCCCGGGTAAAAGCAGAGCAGGTCACCGCCCCAGGGCTGTTTTTTACGCTCCTCATCCTTAAAATCCCAGGAGGAGGTGGTGACATACAGTGCGTCCAGGTTTTTTCCGCCAAAGGCGAAGGAAATGACATGCT
The DNA here is from genome assembly GCA_903871905.1 of uncultured Chloroflexota bacterium. GTDB lineage: Bacteria > Chloroflexota > Anaerolineae > Anaerolineales > UBA4823 > CAIQIV01. The sequence goes on from CAIQIV010000197.1 coordinate 17,105, forward strand.
GTACGGGGAAGCGGACCTGGCGCTCGATCTTGCCGTCGGGGTCGTAGCGCGTCAGCTTCCAGCCATCCCAATGTCCATTCCAGATGAAGCCCTCGGCATCCACAATCAACCCGTCTGGCATTCCTTCGTCGTCTGCCAGGCGGGCGAAGATGCGGCGGTTGCTGGCCGTGCCCAGGGTTGGGTTGTAGTCCAGGGCAATGATCTGGCGGTGCCGTTGGTCGGCCACGTAGACTGTCCGCCCATCCGGGCTGAAACCAATACCGTTTGCGGTTGCATATCCGCTGTCAATCTCGTGCAGTGAGCCGTCCAGGTCCAGACGGTACACGGAGCCTTCTGGCAGGAAGGGGTCATTCATATTAACGGTTCCTACCAACAGGCGTCCCTGGCGGTCTACTGCTGCGTCGTTATAGCAGATCTCGGGTTTGGCGGGTTGGGCAGTTCCGCAAATGGGTCTGTAGTGGTTGGTTTTGGGCTCCCAGGCATACAGGCCATTGAACGCAATGGCAATCCAGCCACCCGATGCCCGGCGGGCCAGGGCGGTGACGGGCAGATCTACCGGGAAAGTGGTAGATTTGCCTGAGGCTGGCTCATAACGCCAGGTAGGCCGCCCCCCCCAATCCACCCAGTACAGGGCTTTCTCTTCTGGATCCCAGATCGGGGTTTCCCCCAGCCTGTTTTGGGCGGCTACAACTTGCTTGATATCGTTTGGAGAAACTTCCTGCATGTTTTGAGCTCCTTTCACGCCTGCAGCCAGGCATCCAATAATTGGGCAATGTCGTCAAAAATCAGGTCTGCTTCGAATGCTTCGGCCTCGGCGCGATTGGAGGAACCGGACAGCACGCAGATGGTGGTCAGCCCGGCTCTTTTCCCGCCGAGGATGTCGGTATCGGCGCGATCGCCAAGAGCGGCGGTTGTCTCAGGCCGGGCGCCCATCATTTCCATGGCCAATTGGTACATGGTCGGCTCCGGTTTGCCGATGGCGGTCGCTTTGACGCCGGAAGCGGCCTCCAGAGCGACGATCATCGCCCCTGTCCCCGGGATCAGACCTTCTTCGGATGGGTTGGTTGGGTCGAGGTTTGTGGCAATGAAACGGGCGCCGCTGCGGATCAGCAGGGTGGCCTGCTTGAGTTTTTCGAAGTTAACCTCCCGGTCCATGCTGGCGACAACCAGCTCGACATCTTTATCCACTAAAACAAATCCTTCATCCGTCATCGCCTCCCGGAGCGCCGGCATGCCAAAGACATGGACGCGTGTCCCGCGAGGGTACTGGCGGGCCAGGTAGCGCGCCGTAGCCTGGCCTGAAACCAGGATTTCATCCGCAGATACTGTCACCCCCATGCGCTTCAGCTTGTTGACATATTCCTGGGGCGAACGGGTGGAGTTGTTGGTGGCCAGGATGAATGGTATGGGACGCTGGCGCAGGAAGGCAAAGAATTCGCCCAGGCGGGGCATGGGCTGGTCGCCCAGGTACAGGACGCCATCCATGTCGATAATGAGGTGGGTGATATTAGATAATAATGACATCCTTTAATTTCCAATTCCAAGCAGCTTATCGGCGATCGCTTCTTCGGTGGGGACCAACATCACCTTTTCCTGGTTGCACAGTTGGATGATGGTGATTTTCTCCTCAGGGTAGCGCCAGAAGGCTGTTCTGTATCCCGAATACTGGCCTCCGTGAAAGTAGAGCAGGTGAGGCTTTTCTGGACCAATGAACCAGCCGTAACCGTAGCCCCAACCTTTTGGATGAGGCAGCGGCAGCTCGTCAAGAATCGGTATCTGGGTGCTGAACATGGCGCTGAGCGCTGGCTGTGGTAAGAGTTTTCTGGAAAACAGGGCCTGATCGTAGCGATACAGATCCTCAACTGTAGAGTAGATTGAACCCGCTGCATAATAATCACCCGGGCTTGCCAGGGCTGTCAATCCCTGGCCTGTGGAGTAACCTTTGGCCAGGTCGGACTGCTGGTGGTCGTAACCTGTGTTCAACATCTGCAGCGGCTTGAAAATGTTTTGCTGCAGGAAAGCTTCATAGGATTGTCCAGACACAGTTTCAACAACCCTTCCGGCCAGGTAATAGCCCACGTCGGTGTACCACCACTTTTCACCGGGTGTAAAGTAGAGTGAGGCGCCTTTTGGGAGCATTTGGTCTCCCGGTTGATCCCACCTCGTTTTAGCAGGCAGACCGGAGGAGTGCGTAAGCATGTGGTGCAGGGTGATTGGCTTAAAATCCTCCGGGCAGTTGGTGATGTAGTCGCAGAGCTTGTCTTGCACGTTGAGTTTGCCCTGCTCTTGCAGCAGCAGGATAGCCACCGCAGCAAACTGCTTGCTCAGCGAGGCAAGACGAAACTTAGTCTGATCGGTGTTGGGGATTTTCTTCTCGCGATCAGCAAAGCCGTAACCTTTACTAAGGATCACCTGGTTGTTTTTGGCAACCAGGACAGAGCAGTCAAAAACGCCAGCCTCATAGTTTTTCTGTAACAGTGCGTCGAACTCAGCGCCCAGCATTTTGGGGTCGGATGTGGGTGGAGCAAGAGAGGCGGTTGGCTTTAGCGCCTGCGTGGGAACAACTGTCGGGGTGGGGGTGACAGCCGGGGCGCAGGCGCCTAAAGCCAGGAGAAGAAACAAGATGAGAGCTGTTGTTTTGATCGCCATTCTCTTTTGCGGCAGGACGAAAGAACGAATCTATGCTAGATCAGCAGGTACGGATTTTCCAATGCAGCCTTTAGATCGGCCAGGAAGCGCGCTACGGTAACGCCGTCGGCAACCCGGTGGTCGGCACAGGCGGTCAGTTCCAGCATCGGGTGCAGCACGATTTGACCTTCGTGGGCCACCGGCGTGTCCACCATTTTGCCCACTGCCAGGATGGCTGCTTCCGGAGGATTGATAATGGCGGTGAAGGACTCGATGCCGTACATGCCCAGGTTCGAGATGGTAAAGGTGCTGCCCATCATTTCAGTGGGCGTCAGGCGCCGGTTCCGGGCGCGTTCGGTCAGGTCAGCCAATGTGGTGACGATCTGTCCCAGGCTCCGGTTTTGGGCCTCGCGGATCACCGGCACGATCAGGTTCTCATCCACGCTGGTGGCAATGCCCAGGTGGATATCCTCCCAAAGGATGATGCTGTCATCTGAGAGCGAAGCATTCATATAAGGATGGCGCGGCAGTACTGCAGCCACGGCGCGTGCCAGGATGGCGGTAAAGGACACCCGCTGCCCCGTCTGGACCTGGATGGGTTCCAGCACCCGTTCGCGCAGGCGAACCGCCTCGGTCATGTCCACCCGCAGGGACAGGTTGATATGCGGCGCGGTGAAAGCGCTGTAAGCCATGCGCCCGGCAATGATCTTGCGCGCACCGGCCAGAGGCACCACCTGCTTGCGGCGGGCGTCTGGAAGCGGTATGGGCGATGAGGGGCTGAGAAATACAGCGGCGGGCTCAGCTTCGACGCGCTCAGCTTTGGCAGGGACCGGGGCGGCTGCAGCAGTATCGGGCAGAACACCGGGCTGTGGAGTTTTCTGGGCGGCGAGGATGTCCGCTTTTTGGATCCTGCCGCGCGGTCCTCGGCCGGAGACCTGGGATAGGTCCAGGCCCAGTTCCCGCGCCATGCGCCGGGCAACTGGCGTGGCCCGCACCTTGCCCGCCTGGGCAGGCCCAGCTTCGGCAGGCTCTGGCGGCGCTTCTGGCCCAGGGCTGGCCATTACAGGCGCTCCGGCGGCAGTGGGCTGGGGGGCAGCTTCGGCTGTCTTAGCTTTGGCGGGCAGCGTTTCGCCGGGTGCAAGGATATAGCCGATCACCTGGGTGACCGGGATGACATCATCGGCTTTGGCTGTGAGCCCGGCCAGGATGCCGTTTGCCGGAGATTCTGCCTCAATGGCGGCTTTATCGGTCATGATGACAAAGAGCGGGTCGCCTTTATTGACGTGCTCCCCTTCCTTTTTTAGCCATTCGACAAAGGTACCTGTCTCCATGACCATATCAACTTTGGGCATGATCACTTCGGTTGGCACAGCTACTTCCCTTCCTGAGCCAGGGCTCGCGCCGCGGCCACAATATCATCCACCTGGGGAACCGCGGCTCGTTCAAGATTGCGGTTGTAAGGAATGGGAATATCCTGCCCGCCCAGGCGGCGAATGGGGGCATCGAGATAGTCGAAGGCTTCGCTCTCGGCAATCACAGCTGCCAGCTCGCCGCCAAAGCCGCCGGTCTTGGGCGCCTCGTGGGCGATCAAAACGCGGCCGGTCTTGGATACTGAGCGGATGATGGTGTCTTTGTCCAGAGGTTTCAGGCAGCGCGGATCGACCACCTCAACTTCAATGCCCTCTGCTGCGAGTTTTTCGGCAGCCTCAAGCGCGCGCGGGACCATGATCGAATAGGCCACGATAGTCAGGTCGCTGCCCTGGCGTTTGACCTCTGCGGACTGCAGGGGCAGGCAGTAGGTTTCTTCGGGCACCGGTCCCTTGAGCCGGTAGAGAATTTTGTGCTCCATAAACAGGACCGGGTTGTTATCGCGGATGGCCGCGATCAACAGTCCCTTGGCGTCATACGGGGTGGATGGTGCAACAACCTTGATGCCTGGCACGTTCACGAACCAGGCTTCCAGGCTCTGCGAGTGCTGTGCGGCGGCGCCGGTGCCGGAGCCAGAGGGGGCGCGAACCACCATGGGGATGCTGCATTTTCCCCCAAACATAAAGCGCATCTTGGCCGCCTGGTTAACCAGCTGGTTCATGGAGATGGTAAGGAAATCCATGAACATGACTTCCATGATAGGGCGCATGCCCATCAGCGCCGCGCCGGTGGCAGCGCCGGCGATGGCAGCCTCGGAGATGGGGGTGTCGCGGATGCGCTCAGGCCCAAACTCTTCGAGCATGCCTTTGCTGACTCCGAAGGCGCCGCCATAGACGCCTACATCCTCCCCGATCAGAAATACCTCCGGGTTGAGGCGCATTTCCTGAGACATTGCCTCGCGCACTGCTTCCAGGTAGGTGAGCTGGCGTTGATTACTAATGGGGGTCATAGCGCATACACCTCGTCTTCCATATTCTCTGGCGATGGTTCAGGCAGTGTTTGTGCTTCCTCGGCGGCCCGGTCGATGGCAGCTTTCGCAGCCTGGTCAAGCGCCTCAATCTCTTCGCTGCTCATAACGGCATTCTCAGCAAGGATGCCTTTGAAGCGCTGAATGGGGCATTTGTGTTTCCACTCTTCGATTTCTTTTTGCGTCCGGTACAGGTTGCGGTCACTTTTAGAATGTCCTCGCCAGCGGTAGCTCAGGCAGTCAATCAGGGAGGGCCCCTTCCCAGCGCGGGCATGCTCGACAGCGGCTTTGACCGCAGCGTAGATCGCCAGCACATCATTGCCGTCCACGGTTTTGCCCGGGATGCCGTAGCTGGTGGCGCGGTCCGATACGTTTTTGATATTCATCACCTTTGACAGGTGCATGGACATGCCGTATTGGTTGTTGTCGCAGATGAACACTACCGGGAGCTTCCAGGTGGAGGCCATGTTGAGCGACTCGTGGAACTCGCCTTCGTTGGAAGCCCCATCCCCAAAGAAGGAGAGCAGAACCTGTTCTGAGCGGTGCATTTGCAGCGCCAGGGCAATGCCCACAGCGGTGGGGATCCCGGCGCCGACAACGCCGGTCGCTCCCAGGTTGCCGCCGGGGATGTCGGCGATGTGCATCGAGCCGCCGCGCCCACGGCAGTAGCCGGCCTCTTTGCCCAGGAATTCTGCCATCATCGTGGTGAGGTTGGCTCCCTTGGCAATGGTGTGCCCGTGGCCTCGATGATGGTGAATGATCAGGTCCTCTTTTCTGAGGGCGGCGATGCTCCCAACCGACCCGGCTTCTTGCCCAATGGAGAGATGCATGGTGCCATGCACCAGGCCGCGCACGTACAGCTCTTCGGCTTTTTCTTCAAAGTAGCGGATCTCGCACATTCTTTGCAGCATCCAGGCTAATTGCTCGCGCGGCAGCTCCCGGAGCAGGTGCAGGCTGTTGGATGCAGCCCCCTTTTCGGATTTTGTCTTTTCTGGTGTCATGTTACCTCGCATTTTTGCGGCTGCAGGGATTATTGGCCGTATTGGTTCCGGTATAAGTTGTCCATATGCTTCAGTTGTTCAGGGGTGAGGAAGATAGGCTGTCCAACCAGCATGGCCAGGTGGGTGATGCGGGCAATTTCTTCCACCTCCACAGCCACCTTGGTGGCGTGCTGCGCCGACGAGCCGATGGTGAAGACGCCGTGGTTCTGCATGATGATGGCCAGTGCATTTCCGATCTTGCTGATGATTTCCTGTCCGATATCTTCCCCACCGATGGGGGCATAGCCTCCCAGGGGGACCTCGCCGCCAACCAGCGCGCAGGTGGTCAGGCAGGCCGGAATTGGCCTCCCCAACGCGGCAAAGCTGGTTGCGTAGGGCGAGTGGGTATGGACCATGCCAAAGACGTCAGGCCTGTGTTTATAGACGTAAAGATGCGTGTCTGTATCGACGGATGGCTTGAGGGTTCCATCGATGACCCGGCCGTCCAGGTCAACGACTACCATATGTTCGGGCATCATCCCTTCATAGGCATAGCCGCTGGGTTTGATCACCACCAACCCGGTTTCCGGGTCGCGCCCGCTCACGTTACCGCTGGTCATTCTGACCAGGCCGGTTTTGGGCAGTTCCAGGTTGCATTTGCAAACAACCTCACGAAGCGTTTCTAGTAACATACGATTACTCCTTTTTTATGTATGTTTTCTGAATTTGTGCTCAAAGATGTCGAGCACCTCGAGGGCGGCTGCCTCGTCTGTGATCAGCACATGCATGTACCCGCCGCGCAGCGCACCATAAATGGGCAGCGCTTTGGCTTTTGTGGCAGCTATCCCGATGCGGAAGGGGATTTTTTTGATTTCAACCAATGAGAGGCCGAGGACGCGGTCGGCGTACTGCTGGGCGCAGGGGCAGCCATCGATATCGAATACAAAAGCGTTAATGTCTCCTACCCCGCCGCAGTCACTGGCTATTTGCAGCATGTCTTCGGGTGAAAGGCCGGTGAAGTGGACAAAGCGCGAGGCTTCGGGGTCTACTCCACCAATTCCAAAGAGCGCAATGTTTGCGCTGCACGCAATGTCGAGAATCTCTTTGACCGGCCCCAAGGATTTCAATGTGTCGCATTCATCTTTGCTTTCCACAAATGCTGGTGCGTGGAGCTGGAAGGCTTTGCCGCCCAACCGGTCAGCCAACTGGGTGGCCAGGTAGTTCACGTCGGTGGTGATGCGCCCCTGGACCGCGCCGATCAGAGGCACAACAGAGACCTGGTAAGGCCGGTTGGCCACCAGGGCATGGGCGATAGCGTTAAGGGCAGTGCCGCCGCCGATGCCAATCACATCTCCGTCTCGCAGCCGGGTTAACAGATAGTCGGAGGCAATGTTGCCCAGTTCGATCAGGGGTGAACTGCTGCTTTCGGCTACAGCCGGAATGACGATAGCGTCCTGCAGCCCAAAGACGGCTTTCAGGCGGTATTCCAGGTCAAACAACGGCTGCAACGGGGTGCGGATCGTGATGTTGATGTAACCTTGCTCGCGCGCTTGCAGCAGCAGGCGGTTTACTTTTGCGGTGGAAAAGCCCAGGCGCTGCGAAATTTCCGTTTGGGTCAAGCCATCAATATAGTACAGGGTCAGTATGGTGTGGATCAATCGGATTGTTTCGTATGCTGGCATTTTTTCCTCGCTTCACCTGGCTCAAGCTCGTTTGCTTGTTATGATTGGCTCGAAGCGCAGCCTGTGGGCCAGGCTTCGCTCACCAGTTTTTCTACGAACTTGCAAGCTGACGCAGCAGTGACCAGGGGATCCTCATTTGGAAGCATGTGCCCCCAGATTTCGACGCCGAGCAGTCCCCAAAAACCTGTTTTCGCCAGGGCTGAAAAGGTTTCTTGAAAAGGCACGATCCCATCCCCAAAAGGTACGCCGCGAATGATCTTTGGCAGGGCGTCCTTGACATGAATACCCAGCACCTGGTTTTTCGCCAGGGTAAGCTCATCGGGAGGATAATACCCGGCGGCCGTAAGGTTGCCAATGTCAGGGTACAGCTTGAGCCAGGGCGAATCAATTTCACGGGTGATGACCAGGGCTCTGCTCAGGTTTTCAACGAAAGGTGTGTCCAGGTTTTCAAGCCCCAACATGACCCCGGCTTCTCCGGCCCACCGGGTGCCCAGATGGAGCCCATCCATGTAGTTTGCCCTTGTCTCTGCGTCGCTTGTTTCGTAAAACACATCGTATCCCATTACCTGGACTACGCGCAACCCAATGTCTCCGGCAAAGTCAATCGCTTTGCGTAAGATCTCCTGCCCCTGCCGGCGCAGTTCCGGCGTATGGCTGCCAAGCGGATATTTGCGATGCCCGCTCAGGCACATGGTCATGATGCGCACGCCGGTATTGGTGATGGAACGGCGCAGTTCTGCCCGCGTGGATGCCGGCCAGTCCAACCGGGACAGGCGCTCATCACTTTCATCAATCGATATCTCTACAAAGTCATAGCCAGCCTGGCCGGCTGCAGCCAGGCGCTCTTCCCAGGACAGGGCGGCTGGCAGAGCTTTTTCATAGAGACCAACGGGCATTTTGAACATGGCAAATTCTCCAATCTATGCCTTCACCTTTTCACGCACCAGCAGGTGGTTAAGGACAACGGCGACAATCAAGACGGTACCCTTGGCAACGGTTTGCCAATATGCCGGGATAACGGTCATCAAGCCGACCGTTACGCATACAATGATGAGAGCGCCGACAAATGTCTTGGCAACCGAGCCCTCGCCGCCTGAGAAGGCTGTACCTCCCAGGAGCACGGCGATGATGCAGTTGAGCTCCATGCCATCCCCGGAGAGGGGGTCTCCCAAAGACATGTAGCTGGCGCGGGAAATACCGGCCAGGGCGGCAAACACACCCACGATGATGTATAGAAGCCAGACTATCTTTACCGCGTTAATCCCGGACAGCTCCGCAGCCAGGCGATTGCCTCCAATCGCCGCGGCGTATTTGCCAAGGATCGTTTTCCTCTGGATAATGACCAGACCAACAAGCAAAAATATTGCAACCCAAAAAGCCCAGGGCAGCTCAAGAAAGAACACTTTCCGGGCATAATCGTTGATCCAGGCAGGCATGACTCTGCCGGCGCTGCCTTTGATCGCCGATAGACCATCCGGCACGATCAACAGGGCGATGCCTTTGAACAGGCTCAGCGTCACCAGGGTTGCGATCACCGGCGTGATGCGCAGCTTCATCACCAGGTAACCATTTATGCCTCCCATTACGGTTCCCAATATCAGTGTGGCAAAAAGAGCGATCAGGAAACCGTAACCGTTCAGGATGAGCCAGGCGAACACCACGGCGCTCAGGCTCATGGCGCTGCCAACAGACAGGTCTATGTAACCCGAGATCATCAGCAGGGTGAAGGCGCCGCTCACTGTCAGGATGGGTACCGAACTGCGCAGCAGGTTGATGATGCTGTCTGGGCTGAGGAAATGCCCCCGGTCAAAAATGCCGCCCTGATCCAGCTTCATCATGCTGAAAGCCAACACAATGAGCGCCAATACAACGTAAATATACCACTGCTTGATAGTTGCCCGCAAGGCTGCTGACCGCTCCAACTGTTGTCGCTGCCGAAGAGATTCTGTTTTTATGGTAGTCACATCAATCTACTCCTCTGAAGAAATGTCGCCGGATACACCGCGGGTTCTCAGCCTCTTCTTTTGTCCAGTGCGTAGCGCTGGGTGAGGATGGCGAGAAAGGTGACGACTGCCTTGAGGATGAATTGCCAGTCTGGTGATAGCAGGAGCCCGGTAGCTGCGGATGTCACAACGGAAAGGATCAGGGCACCGACAAACATCCCCAGCACGGAGCCAAATCCACCGGTAATGCTGACGCCGCCCAGCAGGGCGACAACCAGCGCGTCAAACTCATACCCGGTTGCCCGGCTGGATACTCCCGCTTTGAACTCTGATGCCAGCAGGATCCCGGTGATCCCGGCAAGCAGAGCACTGAGAATGTAGAGCGCAGTCAGATATTTGGTCACGTTGATACCGGACAGCCGGCCCGCTTCCGAATTTGCGCCAATGAGATAGATCCGCCTGGCAAACACCGTCCTTTTCTCGAAAATATAGGCGATGATCACCAGGGCCAGCATGACCATCACAGACAGGCGAATGGTGGTTCCGGGTATGCCCAGGCTCCCAAGGATGCCAAAGGCATCTGGCAGGCTGGTGTTCCGCTGTGCGCCCTGTGTGATGACTTCGGCGGCGCCGCGGGCGAGCATCATCGTACCCAGGGTGACGATGATAGAAGGCACCTTTAACCTGGCGATGAAGAATGCATTGAATGCGCCAATGCCCATGGAGCAAAGCAGGGCCAGCCCGATGGCGACGATGTAAGGCAGCCCCCATCCGTTGGCCAGGGAGTTCTGAGACACGTTATATCCCTGGCAAAACCACACGGAAAGCACACCCGTCAGGGCAACATTGCCTCCGACCGACATGTCGAAGTTCCCGGTGATCAACACGAACGTAACCCCAATACCCAGGGTGATGATAAACCAGTTGTTTGCAATGAGATTGATGATGGTTTGGGGTTTATAAAAGTTCGGCACGAGGAGGCAGGCAATGGCGAACACGACGACGAGTACACCCAGCATAAGCAAAGTGATGAACGTCTCGTCGCTTAATTTGCTGCCCACTGCTGCTGGTTTGCGTACCTGGTTGATTTCCATGACTATTCTCCTCCCGTAACGATGTGAAGAATATTCTCGCTGCTGACATCGCAGCCGTTTCGTAATGTTGACTTCAGACTTCCGTCGTACAGAAGGTAGATGCTGTCACAAATATTCATGATCTCCGGCAGTTCTGAAGAAAAGATGATGATGGTCTTTCCTTCCTGGGAGAGCTGGCGGATGATGCCGTAGATCTCGCTCTTGGAGCCCACGTCAATGCCGCGCGTTGGCTCATCCAGCATAAGCAGGTCGGCATCCGCGAAGAGGCACTTGGCAAGCACAACTTTTTGCTGGTTGCCGCCGGAGAGCTTGGCTGCCTCCTTTTCAATGCTGTTGGTGGCGATATTTAATTTGTCAACATATTCGAGCGCCACTTTGTTTTCTGTTGCGTTATTGATGAAGCCATTACGAGAGATTTTGGCCATATTCATGACGGGCACATTGCCCCGGATGGTCAGGATGGTGAATAAGCCTTGCGATCTTCTCTCTTCGGGCACCAGGGTAATGCCGGCGGCAATGACCTTGCCTGGAGATGGCTGGAGCTTCTTGCCTTTGAAGATAATCTCGCCTTCGTATTCGTCTACGCCGTAGATAGCGCGCGCCAGCTCAGTTTTACCTGCGCCCACCAGGCCGTAGAAACCCGCAATCTCCCCGGCCCGGATCTCAAACGAAACGTCGTTCAGCCGGTGATTGGAGAGGTTCTTAACCTTGAGGATGATGTCTTCACAATCCTTCTCTCGGGGGGTGTACTGCTCGAACACGGTTTTGCCGATCATCATCTTGATCAGCTCAGACCGGTCCCGGATTTCGGATACCGGCTTTGTCTCAATATGCTTGCCATCTCGCATGACCGTTACATAATCTCCGAGCTCAAAAATCTCATCGAGCCGGTGGGAGATATAGATCACGGTGACGTTTTTCTCACGCAGGCCCCTGATCACGTCAAACAAACGCGCAATTTCGCTTTCGGAGATTGCAGCGGTTGGCTCGTCCATGATGATAATATTAGATTCTGCTGCAACCGCCTTGGCGATTTCTACGATCTGTTTCTTCGCCACGCTCAGGCTCGAGACAAGCTGCCGCGGCTTGATCGACGGCTCGATGCTGTTCAACACGCTGACCATCCGGCTGATCTTGTCGGTCTTTCTCAAGAACCCGAAGGTAGTGTCTTCCATGCCCAGGGTAAGGTTCTCCTCTACGGTGAGCTGGTCAACTACATTGAGCTCCTGAAACAGGGTGCTGATCCCGTTCTTCTTGGCATCTCGGGTGCTGTGCGGGGTGAATTCTTCGCCATTCAACAGGATCCGCCCACTCGTTCGCATATAGGCGCCAGTCAGCATCTTAATCAAGGTGGATTTCCCGGCGCCATTCTCTCCAACCAGGCAGTGAACGGTATTTCGCTTGATATCGAAACTGACATTGTTGACTGCCCGTACACCCGGGAAGTCTTTCACCAGATCCCTGATTTCCAGTACATTCTCTGTCGAATTCATGCATCGGCTCCTTGAATTTGAGGGGAGGAGGGAATGCCTGCCCCTCCTCCCTTCAGTTTACGTCCGTCTTCTTCGAAGGAGGTTACTTTACGCTGGTTCCGAACTGGGTGTTCAGCCAGATTACGGCATCTTCACGCGGCATGGTCCAGTAGGAAATGTTGTAGGCTTTGTAGAAGAACTCTTCTGCGGGCAGAGAGGTCGGTTTCACCTTGCCGTTGGCAATGTCCATGATCAGGTCGATGCGGCCCTGGGCGGTTTCAATGGGGGGAAGGCCCATGGAGAGCTTGAGCGAGCTGTTGGGGTCGTAGACCTGTTTCATCTCGACTTCGTCGAAGTCCACGCTGCAGACGATCTCGGTCAGGGGCTTGCCGTTGTCCATCTTGCCGCGGCCGGCCTGGATCAGGGCGGCCATGGTGCCGACGGTCTGGCCGGAGGCTTCGGAGTAGATCAGGTTAACTTCGGGGTGGGTGGTCATGAGGTCGGTGA
>CAIQIV010000198.1 GCA_903871905.1 uncultured Chloroflexota bacterium
ATGCGGTGCGGGACGCGCTGCAAATGATGCTGGATATCCTGGCTGTCCACCGCAATGCCTGGATGGGCCTGTATGACAAAAAAACCGCGTGAGACCCCGGAGTTCCATTATGAGCAGGCGCTGTGGGCCGGTGGGGTGGTACACGTGGCCGGCCTGGATGAAGCCGGGCGCGGCGCCCTGGCGGGGCCGGTGACGGCGGCAGCCATGGTATTTCCGGCGGACCCTGGTTTATGTCATGAACTGGAGGGTGTGCGCGATTCCAAGCAGATGACCCCGGCTCAACGGGAGTTTTGGGCAGAACGCTTACCGGCGCTTTGCCGGGCGTATGGCGTGGGTTTTGCCTCCCACAGCGAAATCGACGACCTGGGGATCCTGCCTGCCACGCGCCTGGCGGCGCACCGGGCCCTAACCCGGCTGGCGGTTCCTCTCGACCACCTGCTGTTGGATTTTCTACGCCTGCCGGATTGCACCTTGCCTCAAACCCCATTGGTCAAGGGTGACGCGCGAGTGTACAGCATTGCTGCAGCTTCCATTTTGGCCAAGACAGCCCGGGATGCCTGGATGCGCCAGGCCGACCTGGAATATCCCGGCTATGGATTCGCCGCACACAAGGGGTACGGCACAGCTGCCCACCGCGCGGCCATGGGCAGGCTGGGCCTTTCCCCGATCCACCGCCGCAGTTTTCGCCTGCATGATGCTGGCTGATGCACGATACGAGAAAGAAAGGATAATTTTATGCAGTACCGTTTGTTTGGAAAGACAGGCTGGCAGGTGTCTGATGTTGGATTTGGCGCCTGGGCAATCGGAGCTGATTGGGGGCATGTCAGTGAAAAAGATGCGCTGGACGCGCTGCGCGCCGCCATTGACCAGGGAGTGAACTTTATTGACACGGCGGATGTGTATGGGGATGGGCGCAGCGAGCGCCTGATCGCCGCCATCATCAAGAAGCGCTCGGGACAGATCTACGTGGTGACCAAAGCCGGCCGGCGGCTTCGCCCGCATGTAGCTGAGGGCTATAACCGTCAGAACCTGACAGCCTTTATTGAGCGCAGCCTGCGTAACCTGGAAGTGGAGGCACTGGACTTGGTCCAACTCCACTGCCCTCCGACCCAGGTGTACTATATGCCGGAGGTGTTTGGCGTTTTGGACGACCTGGTGCAGGCCGGCAAGCTGAAATTCTATGGGGTGAGCGTGGAAAAAGTGGAGGAGGCGATCAAGGCGCTGGAATTCCCGGGGGTCCAGAGTGTGCAAATCATCTTCAATATTTTCCGCCAGCGTCCCGCTGGCCTGTTCTTTGATCTGGCCCAGAAGAGGCAGGCAGCCATCCTGGCTCGTGTACCGTTGGCCAGCGGGCTGCTCAGTGGGCGCATGCACCGGGAGACGGCCTTTGGATCGGATGATCACCGCCTGTATAACCGGCACGGGGAAGCGTTCGATGTCGGGGAGACTTTCTCTGGTGTGGATTATGAAACAGGGCTGCAGGCAGTGGAGGAGATCCGCCCGCTGGTGCCCGCCGGGCAGACCCTGGCGCAGTTTGCGCTGCGCTGGACGCTGATGTTTCCGGCGGTGACCACTGTAATCCCGGGCGCTAAGAACCCGGCACAGGCGGTTGAAAATGCCCGGGCGTCTGACCTGCCTGCTTTGAGTGAGCAAACCATGACGCAGCTGCGCCAGGTGTATGATACATATATTCGACAGCAAGTTCACCAGCGTTGGTGATTTTGCAAAGGAAAGCAAAATGATGCAGAATGAGAAACAACTACGGCAGTTTGGTTTATGGGACAGCCCTATCTCGCCGGTTAGCCTGGCGCATGGGATTCGGTTTGGCGGCCTGGCCTGGGACCGGGATGGCAGCCTGGTCTGGCTGGAGATGCGCTCGGATCGGGGTGTGCTGGTGGTCCAGCCGCCCGATGGGCAGGCGCCGCGCGACCTGAATGCTGAGATATCAGTGCGCGCCCGGGTAGGCTATGGCGGCGGCGATTTTACCGTGGGGGCCGGGAATGTGTATTTTGCGGATGCCGGGTCAGGGCGATTGTACACCCAGCCTGTGCGCAATGGATCCCCTCGCCCACTGACGCCGGCCTTTGGGTACGCGGCCGCCCCGACGTTATCCCCGGATGGACGCTGGTTGGTCTTTGTGCGCACCTACGAAGGAAAAGATACCCTGGAAATTGTCGACGCGGCAGGATCTTGCTGGCCCCAAATCCTGGTCCAGGGCGAGGATTTTTATATGCAGCCTGCCTGGCATCCCCAGGGTGAGCGCATCGCCTGGGTGTGCTGGAACCATCCGAACATGCCCTGGGATGGCACGTTGTTGAGGGTGGGAAAACTGGCCTTCCATGAAGGTACCCTGCCGGTGGTCAGCGAAGTTGAGACGGTAGCCGGCAGCCTGGGCAGCCCGGAAAAAGGCGGGCCGGCGATCTTCCAGCCCCAGTTCTCCCCGGATGGCCGCTACCTGGCCTATGTCTCCGATGAGACTGGCTGGGGACAGCTCTACCTGTATGACTTCCATGATGGGCGGGTGCGCCAGCTAACCCATGCCGAGGCCGAACACGGCGCACCAGGTTGGGTGCAGGGGATCCGCCGCTATGGTTTCAGCCCGGATGGATCCGCACTCTTTTTCTTGCGCAACCAGGCTGGTTTTTTCAGCCTGTGGCAGTTGAACCTGGGGGATGGCAGTGAAACGAAGATCCCGATTGACGAGGAATACACTTTTCTGGATCATCCCGATGTATCTCCGGATGGCGACCGGCTGGCAGTGGTTGCCTCGGGAGGCGCCACCCCCAGCCGGGTCATGGTCTTTAATCTGAAAGGGGAAGCGTCTGTGAGGCGCCGGTCGGCTTCTGAGGAACTGCCGGCCAGTGAATACTCGCGACCCCAGGCTATCACCTGGCAGGGGATGGACGGAGGATTGGTGCACGGCTTGTACTATCCGCCGCATAACCAGTCTTTTGAAAGCCATGGCGCTCCTCCCCTGATCCTGCTCATCCACGGTGGTCCGACCAGCCAGGTACCGAGTGCCTTCAGCCCGCAGGTGCAGTTCTTCACCAGCCGCGGCTATGCTGTATTGGATGTCAACTATCGCGGCAGCACGGGCTACGGCAGGGCTTACATGGATATGCTGCGAGGCAACTGGGGCATTTATGATGTTGAGGATGCCGTCAGTGGAGCGCAGGGCCTGGTTGAGAAGGGACTGGTGGACAGCAGCCGTATTGTGATCATGGGGGGCAGCGCCGGTGGTTTTACGGTGTTGAAGGCCATGGAGGATTTTGGCAGCGTACCCGGGCGTCCTGGTTTCTTCAAGGCCGGGATCTGTTTGTATGGGGTCTCGAACCAGTTCACCCTGGCGGCCGAGACACACAAGTTTGAGGCGCGCTATTCGGACAGCCTGATTGGTCCTCTGCCCGAGGCGGCTGCCTTGTATCGCGAGCGCTCGCCGATCTTCTTTGTGGAGAAGATTACCGAGCCGCTGGCTATTTTCCAGGGTGAGATTGACCAGGTTGTGCCGCGCAAGCAGTCCGATGAGGTAGCTGAATCGCTGCGCCGCCGCGGCATCCCCTATATTTATCACGTATACCCGGGCGAAGGGCACGGTTTTCGTAAAACGGAGACCATTGAGCACTTCTACCAGGCGGTTGACCAGTTCCTGCGCCAGTTCGTCATTTTTGCATAACGGGCAGCAGGGTGAATAAACATGACGAGTGACCATGCAGAGTGTTTTGCCTGGCAGGTTCAGGATGACGATTGTCACTATTGCAGGGCAAGACTGCTTGCTATAATAATCTCGGACGATTTTAACCTTCAGACACATTAAGGGAGAGCATCTATGGATTACAAGATTGTTAAAGTACCTGCTGGTGGGGAGAAGATAAGAATCCAGAATGGAACGCTTCAGGTTCCTGATAACCCGTTTATTCCCTTTGTGGAAGGGGATGGGACCGGTCGTGATATCTGGCGTGCTTCGTATCGTGTATTAGAAGCGGCGGTCGAGAAAGCCTATCATGGGAAGCGCAAGATCCATTGGGTAGAAGTATATGCCGGTGAAAAAGCTTACAATAACTTTGGCTCATGGCTTCCAGATGAGACAGTCAAAGCTTTCCAGGAATTCCTGGTAGGGATCAAGGGTCCGCTGACCACCCCTATCGGCGGCGGTATTCGCTCTTTGAACGTGGCTTTGCGCAAGGCGCTGGATTTATATGTGTGCCAGCGGCCCGTGCATTATTTCCCGGGCGTCCCTTCTCCTGTCAAGCACCCTGAATACGTGGATATTGTCATCTTCCGCGAGAATACCGAGGATATTTACACCGGCATCGAATTCGAGTTTGGCACGGAAGAGAACCGGCGTTTCAAAGAGCTGCTGAAGGAAAACTTCCCCAAGGAGTATGCCAAGATACGCTTCCCGGACACTGC
>CAIQIV010000199.1 GCA_903871905.1 uncultured Chloroflexota bacterium
CTGCTGCTGCAGGCCGGGCTGGCTCTTTTCCCCAATCCTGCCTGGACATCGCTGGCAAACGTGATCTTCGGTGCCGCCCTGGTCTATGGGATGAGCGGAGTACAGACCATCCTGCATCCCGAATCGCCAGATCTTTGCCGCGGCTGCACTGCGCCGCCTGGGGTACCCTCCCCTGCTGTTGGACATGTTCCCCGACCCTGGAACAGATGATGACCATGTCCTGGCGATCTACACCCGAGATGGCTGCTATGGCGCGGTAGCGAAATCCAACTTTGCCGGGCTGCGCTCCCGTGAGCCAATCTATCGCAGCCTGCGCGAGCTGGTCATGTCTTACTTTGAGCTCTTCTTCAACGTGGACGGTGATAAGACCCTGCGCAATTACACACGGCCCGCCAACCTGGCCGCATTCGACCGTTTCAACTGGCTGTGGTCGGACAGCGGGGTCGACCGGATTGAACGCCGGCTGTTATCGTTGAAGCGCACCCCGCTGCTCACCCCCAGCATGGTACAGGCTTTGGCAAAGATGGATTCCCTGACCTACCAGGCCGGCATGCTCGGCGTGAACCCGGATGGGCTGTACAAACCACATTGATTGAATTTTTCCGCAGCGTTGTTCTTTGTTATAATTTACAAAACGATAAGCTAACAGAAACCATCTTTATCGAAGTTGAGAAGGAATTCCTTATGACCAAAAAAACCTTGTTCACCGCGGGGCTCCTCCTGCTGGTGACCATCACATATTTATCTACAATTGCGGCCGGCCCCAAGCCCCCCAGACTGCCGGGCGAAGCGGCCAAAATCTTAATCCCCATGGTGGCGAGAACCAGCCCCAGCATGGAGCCGCAGCCTGTGACGGTCAGCGGGTCCGTCGTGGATACTTACAACAGCCCGGTACCCGGCGTGGGGATCACTGCCACGCTTGAGGTGAACGGGGTGCCTGGCATCCCAGGTCCGCCCATCACAACCGTCACCGACCAGAATGGAAATTTCATCCTGTCGTTTCCAGGAGATGGATATTACAAGCTGGAAGCCGGGCTGACCGGTTACCTTTTCATGCCCAATAACCAGGCAGTCCAGATACCTATCGAAACAGGCCTATTATTCTTCCGAGCAGTCTCCATGGGAGATACGGTCAATATCCCCATGGGCTATTTCCAGATGGGCTGCGAGCGCAGCAATCCCGACGATCTATGCCGCGACACCGAGCTGCCGCTCCACGGCGTGCCGCTTACATCCTATAATATTGACCGCATGGAAGTGACCAATGCCCAGTACATGACCTGCGTGTTAGCCGGGGTGTGTACCCTGCCTCTCACCAGCTGGTCAAACACCCGCGTGGATTACAGCTACTCCCCTTCCTACTACAATTTCCCGGCCATCAACGTCACCTGGTTCCAGGCAGACCAGTTCTGCAAGTGGGTGGGCAAAAGCCTGCCTACTGAAGCGCAGTGGGAAAAAGCGGCGCGCGGCACTGCTGATCTGCGGGCCTACCCCTGGGGATTTTTCGAGCCGTCCTGCATGCTGATGAATTACAATGGCGCCAACTGCTTCAACGATACTGTCCAGGGCGGCAGTTTCCC
>CAIQIV010000200.1 GCA_903871905.1 uncultured Chloroflexota bacterium
GAGGACTCCTGGGACACGGCGGCGGCGCTTTCGGTCACCTGCCGTGCCGCCGCGGTAAGTTGGTTGGTTAGCTCAGCCGCCTGGTCGACCGATTCAGCCTGGCGGCGCGCTCCCTTGGACACGCCGCTGATCACTTCGTTCATGTTCTCCACAGCGCGGGCTGTCTGGGATATGGAATCGGCCTGCTGCGCTGCGCCGCGCGCCACATCCTGCATGGTGGCAGCAATCTGCGAGGTCGCCTTCCCGGCTTGTGCCGATACTTCGGAAAGCTCTCCCGAGGCGGCGTGCAGGTCATCCGTATTCTGCACAGTATCGCCGATCAAGGAACGCAGACTCGCCACCATGCGCTCAAAGGCGGTCCCCAACGCGTCCCTCAGCGAACGCGGCTGCACCTGCACTGCCAGGTTACAGTCAGCGATATCGCCGGCTGTGCCTGCCATCACGGCTAAGTAGCTCAACACTGATCGGAAGGCATCTGCCAGCTGCCCCAGTTCATCCTCAGAACGGTGAGCTACCTCCAGCTCCACCTCGCCCTGGGAGAGAGCAGATGCAGTCTGCGCCAGCTGGCGCACCGGGCCAACAATCGAGCGCGCCAGGATAATGAACAGAACCACCACCAACAACGCCACAACCAGGGAAGCCAGGGCCAGGACGCCCATCATGCGTCTCTGCCCGCTTTCCAGTACGGTTTGATACTCCGTCAATTCATCCTCGTAAACGCTGACACCAATCACCCAATCCCACGGCTCATAATAAGCGATCCGGGCGATCTTCACCCGGGGAGCTTCTTCGCCCGGGTTTTGCCACAGGTACTTCTCGGTAGCCAGCCCACCCGGTTGAAGCTGCAGGGCTTTCTTGATGATTGATTGGATCATATGATTCCCCTGGCTGTCCTTCGAATCCCATACATTCTCCCCGTCTCTTATTCCACCTTGCGAAATGATGTAATGCCCCTGCATATCCCCCTTTCCTCCCAGGACAAACACATAACCGGTCTTCCCAACCTTTATGCCGTTAATTGCCTGGCGCAGGGATTTTACATTTTCCTGCTTCACGCCAACGAAGAGCATCCCCAGCAGTTCTCCGTTGGCATCAACCAGCGGCTCATATGCGCTCACATACCATTCGCCCATCACCTGCGCCCGGCCGTGATATGATTCCCCGCGCAGAATGGCGGCAATCACCGGATTCTGCGAGCCATCGTCATTGGCCGCCGGGATAAAGGTCCCCACTGCCCGCTTGCCATCTTTCGTTTGCACCGTGGTCGCCACCCGTAGCATATCTCCCTGGGGATCCATTTTCTGAAAGACGGTCACCGCCCCCCCAACCATTTTCTGCACATCGTCGACCAGCGGTGTTTCCTGAGAGAGTGAGTCATTCTGTCCCAGCCAAAGGTCACCAAGCTGCAGATACGGCAGCTGTACCATCACCTTTTCCTGCGTGAGCTGGTTGACAGCCGTCCACTCAGCCCGCTCTGATCCCAGGTTTGGGCCCCCTTTCTCCAGCAGCACATACCGGGCGACATTCAAGTTGGCATCCATTTGCTGCTGCACTGCTTCATCCTGAGCTTTGACCATCTGGTAAACACTTCCCGCCAGGTGATCCAGATCCACATCCGAAAGCTGTTCTACGCTTTGAAAAGTCATCCGCGTATATTGGCTGCTTTGCCAGTAAGCTGCGATAAGCAGCGCAACTGCCATGGCCAATACGCTGAACACCCCCAGTAAAATAATCTTCAAAACCAGGTTGCGGCGGACGGCTTTTATCATACACACTCCTTGCAGATTGCGCGAAGGTCCTATGCTAGAAACAATGATCATCTGGAGTTTTTATTTATTATACAAAATTGAGGAGCATCGCGTAGAACCTTGCAAAAGTGCAAAGAAATACTGGTCACCGCCTGCTGCCAGCCAAACCCCGCTAACAGAAAAAATCTATCCGGCAACTAACCAACGAATGACGAGTGCGGCCACCTGAGGCGTCATTTCCAGTCCAACTATGAAGAGGTAATAACTCATCGCCAAGATCATGGCAGCCGGGATGGTCACGCCCCAAGTGATCAGCATATCAACGCCCACCTGCCAGCGCACCTTATTCACCCGCTCCGCCGCCCCGGAGCCCATCAGCGCCATGGCGATCACCTGGGAGGTGCTGACTGGAGCTCCGGATAATGCGGAAAACAAGACCAATCCGGAGGCCGCAGTTTGCGAAGCCAGGGCATTCATCGGGCGAATGCGGTAAATCTTACCCCCCAGGGTGCGGATCAGTCGCCAGTCACCCCTGGCAGCACCTAGAGCAATCGCTGCAGCGCAGATTAAAACCACAGCGGGTGGAATCCGGAACACAGCCAGCTTTCCAGCCAAGACCAGCCCCAGGGCAATGATCCCCATCGACTTCTGTGCATCATTAGCGCTGTGCGCCAGAGCCAGGCCAACCATGGTAAAAACCTGTATGCGGCGGAACCCGGTATTGATCTTTGGGCTGGCATAGCGGAATAGTTTCAGGAAAAGAGCCATGATCAGAAAACCGGCCACCAGGCCCAGGGGTGGCACAAGGAATAACGGCAGCACAACCCTGACCAGCCCGCCCACCTGGATAGCGCCAGCCCCCCCGGTGACCAGGGCTGCGCCAAGCAGCCCCCCAATCAATGCATGCGAAGAAGACGATGGGATGCCCCGCCGCCAGGCGATCAGAGTCCAGGACAGGGCCGCCATCATGGCTACCACCACGGTTCGCAGGGTGATCGCCTCCGGGTCCACCAGGCCGGTTGCAATCGCCCGGGCAACCGCAGTGCCAAACAGGAACGGTGCCACAAACTCGGCCAATGCCGCCAGGTAAAGCGCCCAGCGCGGGTGCATCGCCCGCGAGGCAAGCACACCCGCCAGGATGCTTGATGAGTCTCGGAAACCGTTTAGAAAAGCATAAACCAACGCCAGGATGATTAAAAGGA
The DNA here is from genome assembly GCA_903871905.1 of uncultured Chloroflexota bacterium. Taxonomy (GTDB): domain Bacteria; phylum Chloroflexota; class Anaerolineae; order Anaerolineales; family UBA4823; genus CAIQIV01. The sequence continues at coordinate 2,951 of CAIQIV010000200.1, forward strand.
TCAGCATCTGTCTCACCAATCCAGGCCTGCTTCGGCCTGCCTGGGCATTGTACTCCAGGAAAGCCCGCAAAATCCTTAACAAATTTGAAGTTTCCCCATCAAATCTCTACGCGATTGTCATTATATTCCCCCAAAATTTATCAATTTTTCAACAATATACCCTTGACAGATCATCATTTATCCATATAATTCAGCCCAATATTCTGCTTAATTTACTCTTAAAGATCATGTTCTTCGAACTCTCTCTAGCTGTTCTCTCCCTGGTTGTGGTTCTTATTATTAAGAGCCCGATTGTGGTTGGGGCTGTACCGGAGAGACTGAGGCAAGACCTGAGAGGGTAAACCAAGCCAGATAGTCTAGAAGAAAGCAGAGACCGCCCCAACCACAGGGCGGTCTCTTTTTTGGAGGAGCATGTCCCGTTCAGATCAGATTAAAAAAGGCCCCGAGCACGCCCCCCACCGCGCCCTGCTGAAAGCCACCGGCGTGCGCGATGAGGATATGCACAAGCCCTTTATCGCCGTTGTCAATTCCTACGTCGACATCGTACCCGGTCACGTTCACCTGCAGAGCTTTGGTAAGCTGGTGAAAGAAGCTGTCCGCCAGGCAGGAGGGGTTCCATTTGAGTTCAACACCATTGGTGTAGATGATGGCATCGCCATGGGGCACGCCGGGATGAAGTTCTCCCTGCCCTCCCGCGAGTTGATTGCTGACAGCATCGAGACCATGGTCCAGGCGCACTGTTTTGACGGCATGGTCTGCATCCCCAACTGCGACAAGATCACCCCGGGAATGATCATGGCTGCGTTGCGGGTAAATATCCCCACCATCTTTGTGTCTGGCGGTCCGATGGCAGCAGGGAAGACACCCGATGGGCAAAGCGTGGATCTCATCTCTGTATTCGAAGGCGTGGGCGCTTACCAGGCTGGCAAGATTGATGCGGCGCGATTGAAGATGCTGGAAGACTTTGCCTGCCCCTCCTGCGGTTCGTGCTCCGGGATGTTCACCGCCAACAGCATGAACTGCCTCATGGAAGCCCTGGGCCTGGCTCTTCCTTACAATGGATCTGCCCTGGCGCTGACCCCTGAGCGGGAGGAGATGGCAAAACGCGCCGGAGCCCTGATCCTGGAGCTGGTAGAGCGCCAGATCACCCCACGCCAGATTGTCACCGCCGAGGCGATGGATGACGCCTTCGCCCTGGATATGGCAATGGGCGGGTCCACCAATACCATCCTGCACGGCCTGGCCATTGCCCACGAGGCAGGCCTGGATTACCCCATGGGACGCATCAATTCCGTGGCACAGCGCACCCCGCACCTGTGCAAGGTCAGCACCTCCGGCAAGTGGCACATGGAAGACGTACATGCCGCAGGTGGCGTGCCCGCTATCATGAATGAGGTCCAGGCAGCGACCGGTACGCTGCACCTGGAGCGCGTCACCGTTAGCGGCAGGACTATGGGCGAGAACCTATCCCTGGCAGAGATTAAAAACGAAGAAGTGATCCGCCATGCCGCCAACGCTCACTCGCAGCAGGGCGGTCTGGCGATCCTTTCCGGCAACCTGGCGCCAGACGGGGCTGTGATCAAAACTGCAGGGGTCAACCCAGGTATCCACAAATTCAGCGGCCAGGCGCGGATTTATGAGGCCCAGGAAGATGCCATGAGCGGCATCATGGCCGGCCAGGTGCAGCCTGGCGAAGTGGTGGTGATCCGTTACGAAGGGCCGCGCGGCGGGCCTGGCATGCAGGAGATGCTCAGCCCAACCAGCGCCCTGATGGGCATGGGCCTGGGCGAGCAAGTGGCCCTGATCACCGACGGCCGTTTCTCTGGCGGCACGCGCGGTATCTGCATCGGGCATATTTCACCCGAAGCCGCCTCCGGCGGCACGATCGGGGTGCTGCAAAATGGCGACATGATCGACATCGACTTGGACGCCCGCACGCTGAATGTCCGGCTCAGCGTTGAAGAAATTGAAAACCGTCTGGCGGCTATGCCGCCATTTCAGCCCCGCACCCAGAGCAAGTGGCTGCGCCGATACAGCCATTTTGTCACCAGCGCAGACCGGGGCGCAGTTTTAGAGGATTAAGGAAGGAGAAATTATTATTATGGAACGTACAGGCGCACAAATCATTTGGGAAACCTTGATGCAGGAAGGCGTGGATGTCGTCTTCGGCTATCCTGGCGGGGCGAACCTGCCGCTCTATGACACGATGCTGGATTATCCCGTTCACCACGTTCTTGCCCGTCACGAACAGGGTGCAGCTCACATGGCAGACGGGTACGCTCGAGCCAGCGGCAAGGTTGGCGTGGCGATGGCCACCTCCGGTCCCGGAGCGACCAACCTGATCACCGGCATTGCCAACGCCATGATGGATTCCATCCCAGTTGTCTTTGTCACCGCCCAGGTGGTCAGCCGGTTCATTGGCTATGATGCTTTCCAGGAGACCGACGTGGTCGGCATCACCCAGCCCATCACCAAGCACAATTACCTGGTTAAGGATGTGCGCCAACTGGGCAAAGTAATGCGCGAAGCCTTCTACATCGCCCGCAGCGGCCGGCCCGGCCCGGTGCTGGTAGATGTTGCTAAGGACGCCCAGATTGCCAAAACCGATTGGGCTTACGATAACCACCCCATCCGCCTGCCAGGCTATCGCCCTGACCTGAGCCCTTCCCCCAGCGACATCGCCAAGGCTGTCGACCTGATTCACAACGCACAGCGCCCGGTGATCCTGGCTGGTCACGGCGTCATGGAAAGCGGGGCCATGGCCGAGCTGCGGGAGTTTGCTGAGCGCACCCATACCCCAATTGCCGTCACCCTGCTGGGGATCGGCGGCATCCCCGACAGCCACCCGCTCAACATGGGAATGATGGGCATGCACGGGGACGCCTGGGTGAACCACACCATCCAGACGGCTGACCTGCTGCTTGCCTTTGGCATGCGCTTTGACGATCGGGTGACTGGCAAGCTCGAAACCTATGCCCCCAAGGCGCGCAAGATCCACATCGAGATCGACCCGTCGGAAATCAACAAGAATGTCCTGGTGGATGTAGCCCTGGTAGGCGATCTGCGCATGGTCCTGCGCCAACTCCTGGAAGTGGTCCAGCCCTGCGATCATCGCGAATATGTCGCTGAAATTGAGGCATTAAAGGCGGAACACATCGAATTCGACCAGAACAATGTGCCCACCACAGATAAGCCCCGCCCGCCCGAGGTGATCCACGATCTCTGGCGCCTTACCAGCCAGGACAGCATCCTGGTCACCGATGTTGGCCAGCACCAGATGTGGTCGGCGCAGTACTACAAACGCGAAAAGCCGAATACGCTGATCACCTCCGGCGGCCTGGGGACAATGGGTTTTGGCCTGCCGGCCGCTATCGGCGCCAAGTTTGCCCGGCCAGACGCCGAGGTGTGGGCGATCGTCGGCGACGGTGGTTTCCAAATGACCCAGGCTGAGCTGGCCACCACCGTCCAGGAAGGAATCAAAATCAACATTGCCCTGATGAACAACGGTTTCCTGGGCATGGTGCGCCAGTGGCAGCAGTTCTTCTATGACCGCCGCTACGCCGCCACCCCCATGATCAGCCCCGACTTTGTCAAGATTGCCGAGGCGCACGGCCTGACCGGCCTGCGCGTGGAACACCGCACAGAAATTGAACCAGCCATCCAACAAGCCCGCCAGACTGACGGCACAGTGCTGGTGGAGTTCCGCGTAGAAGAGGAAGAATGCGTCTACCCCATGGTGCCTTCCGGGGCCGACCTGCACAACATGATCTACCGCCCGGCGTTGATGGAAGAGGATGAACTGCCGGAATAATCAGGAGAGGATGAGCCAAGATGAACCGTACTTTAGTCGTTTTAGTGGAGGATGTGCCGGGTGTGCTGAACCGGGTTGCCGCCCTGTTCAGCCGCCGAGGGTTCAACATCGAATCCCTGACTGTTGGCCACACCGACCAACCGGGGATGTCGCGCATGACCATCGTCGTTGACACGGATGATATCAGCGTCAAGCGCCTGGCAGCCCTGTTGTATAAACTGGTCAATGTTGTCCAGGTCAATGACCTGACCTCCACCCCCTGCGTTAACCGTGATCTGGCGATGATCAAGGTTAATGCCACACCGGAAACCCGCACACAGATCATGCAGGTTGTGGATGTGTTCCGCGCCCGCATCGTGGACATTACCAACAACTCCATCACGGTGGAGATTACCGGTGATGAAGAAAAGATCGAAGGATTTATCGATGTGCTGCGGCCGCTGGGAATCATCGAAATGGCCCGCACAGGAATCATCAGCATGGCACGCGGCGCAGCGCCCGTCCCTGATATGACAGAACAAATCTATTACGAACCAGCCGGGGCTGCAGCCTGAATCGCGGCAGGTCATTCTACTTTGAGCTTAAGGAGCAATTGATGGGTACCATGAATTTTTGTGGAGTTGAGGAAGAAGTCGTCACCCGCGAGGAGTTCCCGCTGGAGAAGGCACAGCAGGTTTTGAAGAATGAAACTGTGGCAGTGTTGGGATATGGCGTGCAGGGCCCGGCGCAGTCGCTGAATATGCGCGACAACGGGATCAACGTGATCATCGGCCAGGATCCCAACGGCAAGATGTACTGGGATAAAGCGCTGCGCGACGGCTGGGAACCAGGCAAAACCCTGTTCTCATTGGAAGAGGCCGCCTCTCGAGGAACGATGGTGCAGTACCTGATCTCGGATGCCGGGCAGAAAGCCATGTGGCCGCGGATCAAGGAGTGTTTGAATGAGGGCGACGCCCTGTATTTCTCTCACGGCTTTTCGGTGGTGTACAAAGAACAAACCGGGGTTGTGCCACCGGCAAACGTGGATGTAATCCTGGTGGCGCCCAAGGGTTCCGGGACCAGCGTGCGGGCGAATTTCCTGGACGGCAGCGGGATCAACAGCAGCTTTGCCGTGGAGCAGGATTTCACCGGGCGCGCCCGGGAGCGCACGCTGGCTACGGGGATCGCCATCGGCTCAGGCTATCTGTTCGCCACCACTTTCAAGTATGAGGTCTACAGTGACCTGACCGGGGAGCGCGGCGTACTCATGGGGGCTTTGGCCGGGATCATGGAAGCTCAATACAACGTGCTGCGCGAGCACGGCCACACGCCCAGCGAGGCATTCAATGAAACTGTGGAAGAGCTGACCCAAAGCCTGATCCGCCTGGTCGCCAAGAACGGCATGGATTGGATGTACTCCAACTGCAGCACAACTGCTCAGCGCGGCGCCCTGGATTGGCGGCACGAATTCCGCAATGCCACCCTGCCTGTTTTCGAGCGCCTGTACCAGAGCGTGGCAAGCGGAGAGGAAACACGCATTGTGTTGGAAGCGAACAGCGCCCCAGATTACATGGAACATCTTGGCGAGGAGTTGCGCCAGATGCGTGAATCGGAGATGTGGCAGACCGGGGCAATTGTACGCTCTTTGCGGCCTGAAAACTGGAAACAGGCTTAGCCCCGTGCACGAAGGACGATAATGGAGGCCCTATGAATGGAAATTACGTGCGCATTTTTGACACGACCTTGCGCGATGGGGAGCAGTCACCTGGCGCGACGATGACCAGCACAGAGAAGATGGAGGTGGCTCGAGCACTGGCCCGCCTGGGTGTGGATGTCATCGAAGCGGGGTTCCCCGCTGCCTCCCCGGACGACCTGGAAGCTGTGCGGCGCATTGCCCAGGAGGTGGGCAACCCCAGTGATGGAAACCACATCCCGATTATCTGCGGCCTGGCACGTGCTACACGCAATGATATTGAGAAAGCCTGGGAAGGGGTGCGCCATGCGGCCCGGCCGCGCATCCACACCTTCCTGGCAACTTCAGAAATCCACATGAAACACAAGCTGAACATGACCCGCCAGCAAGTCCTGGATCGGGTGCGGGAGATGGTGACCCTGGCCCGCAGCCTGTGCGAAGACGTGGAATTTAGCCCGGAGGACGCCGGGCGCAGCGATCCAGAATTCCTCTACCAGGTCCTCGACGAAGCCATCCGCGCCGGAGCGACCACATTGAACATCCCGGATACGGTGGGCTACACCATCCCCGAAGAGTTTGGAGCGCTGATTGCCGGCATTCGCCAGAACACCCCTGGTATCCAACACTGCACCATCTCCGTCCACTGCCATAATGACCTGGGCCTGGCTACAGCGAATACCCTGGCCGGGATCAGGGCCGGTGCACGCCAGGCTGAGGTTACGATCAACGGCATTGGCGAGCGGGCGGGCAACACCGCCCTCGAAGAGGTAGTGATGGCGCTCAACACCCGGCGCAGCATCTTCAACCTGGAGACCGGGGTGGACCCAACCCAGATCGTGCGCCTGAGCAAGCTGGTCAGCAACTACACCAGCATTGTGGTGCAGCCAAACAAAGCCATCGTCGGCGGCAATGCCTTTGCTCATGAGGCGGGCATCCACCAGGACGGGATGCTCAAGAACCACATGACCTACGAGATCATGCGCCCCGAGATGGTGGGCGCCTCGCAGACCAAGCTGGTATTAGGCAAGCATTCCGGACGGCATGCGCTAAAGATGCGCCTGGGCTCTCTGGGTTATGCCCTCACCGATAATGAGATGGGCCTGGTTTTCGAGCGCTTCAAGCTACTGGCTGACAAGAAGAAGACCATCACCGATGCAGACCTGGAAGCCCTGGTATCATCTGAAGTTTACCAGCCCCCTGAGCTGTTTGCGCTGGACGGGCTGCAGGTAGCCTGCGGGACGATGGGCATGCCCACAGCTACCGTCCGTCTGCGAGACCCGCAGGGTCAGATGCACATCCAGGCCTGTGTTGGCACTGGTCCGGTAGACGCCACCTACAAGGCGATCGATGCGGTCATCCAATACCCCACCAGCCTGCAGGAGTTCGTGGTCCACGCCGTGACAGAGGGCATTGACGCCCTGGGCGAAGTGACCGTGCGCATCCAGGGCGAAAACCCCAGCCCCGTCTTTGATGCCCAGAAGGAAACTGAACAACAGCGCACCTACGGCGGTTATGGCGCCGACACCGATATCATTGTCGCCAGCGCCAAGGCTTACCTGTCTGCCCTGAATAAGATCCTGGTTGCCTCCGGCCAGTATGGACCGGTGGAAGAAACCGCCATCCTTTCCGTTGCCTAATTTTTTTATGAGGAGAACTGCCATGAAAACCAAGAAGCATCATATGATCGACCCGATGTTGGAGCGCACCCCCGAAGCCTTCCACCAGTTGAACACTTTCCCCGTTGGTTGGGATATGTCTGAGTTCCTGGAGACGCCCCGGCAGGCTAAAGCCAGCCATGGATCAACCAGGCATGCCAGGCCTGCATCGGAGTCCCACAAGAGCGAAAACAGCCGGGGAGAGCTTTCAGCATGACACATCCCCGCACGCTGTTCCAGAAAATCTGGGATCAGCACGTTGTCATGCACGAGCCGGGTTCCCCGGCCGTGCTGTATATTGACCTGCACCTGGTACATGAAGTCACCTCACCACAGGCCTTCAGCGGACTGCGCTCCCGGGGGGTAAAGGTCCGCCGGCCGAGGAAGACCATTGCCACTGTGGACCATGCTGTGCCCACCCTTCCCGGCCCCCAGGGCGACCCGTACGGTCGCATGGTGTACGCGGATACCATGGCTCGCCTGCAGGTGCAGCAGCTATATGAGAACTGCCGGGAGTTTGATATTAATCTCTTTGGCCTGGACGATCCCAACCAGGGGATCGTCCACGTCGTCGGCCCGGAACAGGGTTACACCCAACCGGGAATGACCATCGTGTGCGGCGACAGCCATACCGCCACCCACGGCGCCTTTGGAGCGCTGGCCTTTGGCATCGGCACCAGCGAGGTCGAGCACGTGCTGGCAACGCAGTGCCTGCTGCAGCAGCGGCCAAAAACCTGCGAGGTGCGGGTGGAGGGTAGCCTGGGGCCAGGGGTGACCAGCAAAGACATCATCCTGGCGCTGATCCAGCAGATTGGCGTGCACGGCGGCGTAGGCTACGTGCTGGAATACACCGGCGAGGCCATCCGCCAGTTGGACATGGAAGCGCGCATGACGCTTTGCAACATGTCCATCGAAGCCGGAGCACGCGCCGGAATGATTGCCCCGGACGAGACTACCTTCAATTACCTTGCCAATCGCCCGGCAGCCCCCCAGGGCGCTGACTGGGTGCGCAAGGTGGAAGAGTGGCGACAGCTGGCCAGCGACGATGGCGCGCAGTATGACCGCCTGGTCGTCCTGGACGCCTCCGCCCTGCAGCCGCGCATCTCTTTCGGCACCAACCCGGCGATGAACATCCCAGTGGGCGGGGCTATTCCGCGCCCGGAAGAAGCGGGCGATGCCAGCCACGCAGCGGCCCTGGAAAAAGCATTGGTCTATATGGGTCTGGAAGCCGGTAAACCGCTGGCGGGCCATCCGGTGGATGTGGTGTTCATCGGCAGCTGCACCAATGGGCGCATCTCTGATCTGCGCCAGGCAGCTGGAATGCTACAGGGCCGCAAGGTCGCCCCGGGGGTGCGGGTGCTGATCGTGCCCGGCTCTCAGCAGGTGAAGCGCCAGGCCGAAGCAGAAGGCTTAAACCAGGTCTTCCAGCAGGCCGGGGCAGAATGGCGCGAGCCAGGATGCAGTATGTGCATCGCCATGAACGGCGACCAGCTGGAGCCCGGTCAGTACTCGGTGAGCACCAGCAACCGCAATTTTGAGGGGCGGCAAGGCAAAGGTGGGCGCACCTTCCTGGCCAGCCCACTGAGCGCGGCAGCCGCCGCGCTGGAAGGCCGGGTCGCCGATCCGAGAAAGTACCTGTCATCATGAACCCCTTCACAAGGCTCACCTCTCCTGCAATTTATATGCCGATCGAGAATATTGATACGGACCAGATCATCCCTGCCCGTTTCCTGAAAACGATCGAGAAAGCCGGGCTGGGCGCAAACCTGTTTGCAGATTGGCGCTATCACCATGATGGCTCACCCAACCCCGAATTTGTGCTTAACCAGCCGGCCAACCAGGGACGATCCATCCTGGTGGTCGGGAATAACTTCGGCTGCGGCTCCAGCCGGGAGCACGCCCCCTGGGCGCTCACCGGGTTCGGCATCCGGGCTATCGTCTCTACATCTTTCGCCGATATCTTCCGCAATAACTCCCTGAAGAACGGCCTCCTGCCTGTCACCATCGAGCCCAGGGTGTTCCACAAGCTGACCGAGATGCTTGAGGAGCTGCCTGGCGCAAGCCTGACCATTGACCTGGAGGCGCAAACGATCACTTTGCCCGATGGCAGCACTGCCAGCTTCCCCATCGACCCCTTTGCCAGGACCTGCCTGCTGCACGGGGTGGATGAGCTGGGCTATTTGTTGGGCATGGAAGAGCGGATCGCTGCATACGAGGCAAACCACCCATGATCCAGATTTATGATACAACCCTGCGCGACGGCACCCAGCGCACAGATATCTCACTATCCAGCCTGGACAAGATCAAGATTGCCCGCAGACTGGATGATGTTGGTGTCGCTTTCATCGAAGGCGGCTGGCCCGGTTCCAACCCAAAGGATGTTGAGTTTTTTAAGCGGGCGCGTGAAATTCCCTGGCAGCATGCAGTCATCGCGGCTTTCGGTGCAACCTGCGCGGTGAATAAGGAACCAGCGGATGACGCCAACATCCTGGCCTTGCTTGATTCGGAGGCGCCGGTGTGCACGGTGGTGGGGAAATCCTCCGTGCTGCATGTACTGGAGGTGCTGCGCACCACGCGAGAAAACAACCTGCGCATAATCGAGGCCAGCCTGGCTTATCTGCATGCCCAGGGACGGCGGGTGGTCTACGACGCCGAGCATTTCTTCGACGGCTACCGCGAAGATGAAGCGTATGCACTGGAGACGCTTAAGGCCGCCGCCCGCGGCGGCGCTGAGACGCTGGTGCTGTGTGACACCAACGGCGGCACGATGCCGTGGGAAATTTCTGAAATCGTCCGCCGCGTGCGCCAGGAGTTTGATGTGCCCCTGGGGATCCACGCCCATAATGACGGGGAGAACGCCGTGGCGAATACCCTGGCGGCTGTGCGCGAGGGCTGTGCCCAGGTACAGGGGACCATCAACGGTTATGGCGAGCGCTGCGGCAATGCCAACCTGTGCTCGGTCATCCCCAACCTGGAGCTCAAGCTGGGCCTGCCGGCTCTTCCCCCTGGACATCTGAATCACCTGGTGGAGCTGTCGCACTACGTGGCCGAAGTAGCTAACCTGTCACCTAATGAGCACCAACCCTACGTGGGGCGCTCGGCATTTGCCCACAAGGGAGGGATCCATGTGGCCGCCATGCGCCGCAACATCCAGTCTTACCAGCACATCGACCCGGCGCTGGTGGGCAACGAGATGCGCGTGGTGGTTTCTGAGCTCTCCGGGCGCGGCAACCTGCTGAGCAAAGCCGAGGAATATGGCATGGATGTCGAAGCCATTGGCGACGTCGGCAAGGTACTGAATGACATCAAAGAGTATGAATCCCAGGGGTTCTCATTTGAAGCCGCCGAGGCCTCAGCGCTTCTCCTCCTGAAGCGCGAGACGCCCGACTACCAGGCGCCGTTTGAATTGATCGACTTTGCCGCCACGGTGGAGCACCGCCAGGGGCGAGGCATCTTTGCTGAAGCCACGGTTAAGGTGCGGGTCAACGGAGAGGTGCTGCACACCGCGGCAGAGGGCAACGGCCCGGTCAGCGCCCTGGATACGGCGCTGCGTAAGGCGCTGAAAGACCATTATCCCGAGGTGGAAAAATTTCACCTGTCAGATTATAAAGTGCGCATCCTGGATGGCAACAACGGCACCAATGCCACTACACGGGTGCTCATCGACAGCCAAAACGGCAGCAAGAGTTGGAGCACGGTTGGCGCCAGCACCAATATCATCGAAGCCAGCTGGCGCGCCCTGGCCGACTCGATCGAGTACGGCTTGATGGTGTGCAAGTAACCCCGGGAGCCGGTCCTCCAGGTGCGTTGGATTGAACAGGAAGAAGACATTGATGACCATGAAACAAATTGTTCTTTTACCAGGCGACGGGGTAGGACCCGAGGTCACTGCCGCCGCCGTCCTGGTGCTGGAAAAAGCGGCAGCTCCCGAAGGTGTTGAATTTTCCTACCGGGAGCATGCGGTCGGTGGCTGTGCAATTGATCGCTTTGGCGCTGCCATCACGGAAGAGGCACTGGCGGACTGCAAAGCTGCGGATGCGGTGCTGCTGGGCGCAGTCGGTGGCCCAAAGTGGGACGACCCCACCGCCCCAGTTCGACCGGAGCAAGGGCTGCTGCGCCTGCGCAAGGAGCTGGGCGTGTTTGCCAACCTGCGACCGGTGAAAGTCCATCCCCGGCTGGTCGGCGCATCCCCGCTGCGCCCGGAGAAATTGAACGGGGTGGACATGGTGGTTGTCCGGGAGCTGACCGGCGGCCTGTATTTCGGACAGCCAAAGGGACGCGAGGTGCGCGAGCAGGGCCATTGGGCCGTGGATACGATGGAATATCACGAGTATGAAATCAGGCGCATCGCCGAGATGGCATTCCGCCTGGCTCAAGGCCGACGCGGCAGGGTGACCAGCGTGGATAAAGCCAACGTATTAGAGACATCCCGCCTGTGGCGCCAGACCGTGGTGGATGTCCAGCGCGGCTTTCCAGACGTCACCCTGGAGCACATGCTGGTGGATACTGCGGCCATGCGCTTGGTCACCACGCCAGCCTCTTTTGATGTGATGGTTACCGAAAATATGTTTGGCGACATCCTGACCGACGAGGCCTCCGTCTTGGTCGGCTCGATGGGCTTGCTGCCGTCTGCCTCGCTGGGGGCCGGTGGTCCCGGGCTGTATGAGCCAATCCATGGCTCAGCACCCGACATCGCAGGCAAGGGGATTGCCAACCCGGTTGGGACAATCCTGAGCGCAGCTTTGATGCTGCGCCATTCCCTGGACCTGCCCGCAGCGGCGCAGCGCATTGAGACTGCTGTCTCCAATGCATTGGACGCTGGAAATTTGACTATGGACCTGGGCGGCTCGCTTTCTACAAAGGCGATGACTGCTGTCATTCTCTCACACATGGAATAATTCGTTATTTTGGAGGAAACAATCATGGTACACAAATCAAAATTTGTCTGGATGGATGGCGAGTTGGTGGATACCGAAAACGCGGTGATTCCCTTCCTGACCAGCGGCTTACATTACGGCCTGGGCGTCTTCGAAGGCATTCGCTGCTACAGCACCGAAAATGGTCCAGCAGTATTCCGCCTGACCGAGCATATGGAGCGCCTGGCTGATTCCGCCCGCATCCTGGGCTTCCGCAAATTACCTTACACAGTGGAGGAAATGTGCCAGGCAGCAAAAGACACCGTCAAAGCCAACGGCTTTAGCGCCTGCTACATCCGCCCCTTGATGTATCACAGCAGCCCAAATTTCAACCTGGACTTGAATATCGGCGAGGCCAAGCTGGGAATCGCGGTGTGGGAATGGGGCACCTACCTGGGAGAAGAGGCCCTGGAGCGTGGCATCCGCGCCAACATTGCCTCTTATACTCGGCACCACCTGAATGTGATGATGACCAAGGCCAAGGTAACTGGCAACTATGTCAACAGCACCATGGCCAAGACGGAGTCCGCCCGCCTGGGTTTCGATGAAGCCATCATGCTGGATCCGCAGGGCTACGTAGCCGAGTGCACCGGCGAGAATATTTTCCTGGTCAAGAAGGGCATCATCTACACGCCGCCTACCGCAGCCATCCTGGAAGGCATCACCCGGGATTCTATCCTGAACCTGGCCAACGACCTGGGGTACAAGGTGGTGGAGCAGCCTATGAGCCGTGACCAGTTGTATGCAGCCGATGAGGTCTTCGTCAGCGGTACAGCAGCTGAATGCACCGCGGTCTGCGAGATCGATTTTCGCACCATCGGCAGTGGGCGCATGGGTCCTATGACCCGCGCCATCCAGAAGGATTTCTTTGCTGCGGTGCGTGGCAAACATGCCCGCTCGGCTCAATGGCTGTCCTACGTGGATGACCCTGCTAACAACGGTTTCCGGCGCATTGAGCAAACCGATAATGCCTTGAACCTGTAACATGAGCGCAGACGAGACAAACCTCGCTATGGAGTCCGGCGCTTCCGCGCGCCGTACAGCCAGCCGCATCCAACGCATTGCGTACCAGGGCGAGCCCGGAGCATATTCCGAGGCAGCCATCTTTGAGCACTTTGGAGCGGACCAGCAGGCAGTCCCCTGCCGGACATTCGACGAAGTGTTCTCCGTGGTAGTTTCAAAGAAATGCGACCTGGGACTGGTACCGATCGAAAACTCGCTGGCTGGCAGCATACACCGCAATTATGATCTGCTGCTGCAAAATCCCCTGGAGGTGATTGGCGAGCATAATTTACACGTGCGTCACTGCCTGATTGCCCGACCAGGGGTAAAGCTGGGCGAGATCAAGAAGGTGATCAGCCACCCCCAGGCCCTGGCGCAGTGCGAGGTGTATCTGCGCGACCTGCCAGGGGTCGCGGTGGAGCAGGTGTATGACACAGCCGGCAGTGTAAAAATGGTGCGCGACCTGGACGAGCGTGACACCGCCGCCATTGCCTCCCGGCGGGCAGCCCAGATCTATGGCATGGAGATCCTGGCTGAACACATTGAGGACAACCCGGCGAATTTCACCCGCTTTCTGGTGATCAGCCGGCAGCCGGTTGATCCAGGGAAAGACGCCAAGACGTCCATCGTCTTCTCGCTGCGCAACCAGCCCGGATCCCTGTTCAAAGCGATGAGCGTGTTTGCCCTGCGCGATATAGACCTGACCAAGATCGAATCACGTCCCCTGGCAGGAAAGCCTTGGGAATACTTTTTTTATATCGACTTCATCGGGTCAATCCACGAACAAAAGGTGGAACGCGCCCTCGCCCACCTGGAGGAGTACGCCCTGTTCATGCGCGTCCTGGGCTCTTATCCCAGGCATGTTGCCTGAGCAATCCGTTTACAGCACAAAAGCCACCCACTTCTCCAGTTCCAGGACTGGGCAAATGGGTGGCTTTTTCGATCGCTCAGGACTCCTACTGTTCCAGCAGGCGGATATCAACGATCATGGCACAAATAATCCGTTTACCCGCGCCGCGGCGGGTGACAGCGGGCGCAGTGGATTGACCAGGGAAAAGGTATCTTGGAAAGAGGGAAAAGCTGTGCTTATGGTGTCAAAGCGCAGCGGAAACCAATAATATTCAAGGTTGTCAATGGCTCACTCATCATGCGATAGGCGGTGCGCACTTCATCTCCGTAGGCATCCCATGCCCCGCCGCGAATCACGCGATATTTGCCGTCATCTGGACCGGTTGGGTTAGATTGGGGAGATTGCTGATAATAATCCGCCCGGTACCAGTCATTGACCCACTCCCATACGTTGCCCGCCATCTCCATCATGCCATAGGGGCTGGTGCCGGCCTGGTAGCTGTCCACCGCGCTGGTGTCACCCACACACAACTGGCTTTGTTCTTTGTTATCAAAATTGACCAGGCTGCAGTCAGGCTGTGCATTTCCCCAGGGGAAAATGCGCGGTTCGCTGCTGCCGCGAGCCGCTTTCTCCCATTCTGCTTCCGTCGGCAGGCGTTTCCCTTGCCACTCGCAGAAGATGCGCGCCTGGTGCCAGTTGACCTCCACTACCGGGAAGTTTGCATAAGCCGGGTTATCGTAATATGCATCGCGGGTCTTCGAAGCGTTTTTTTCAGGCGCATTGCATGGACCATTTTTTACACAGTCCGCATAACGAGAGTTGGTCACCTCGTATTGATCGATCAGATAATCATCCAGATAAACGGAGTGAAGAGGGGTCTCATCGTTTTCACAATCCTGGGGCGCCTCTGAGCAGCCCATCTGAAAACTGCCAGCGGGAACCAGGACCATTTCACTGTACGGCAGGGCATCGCGCGAGAAGGTCTGATACCCGCCTCGCATTGGTAGGCTGACGGTGCGGGATGCCGGGTTAAAGGTCCGTCCATCCTGGATCGGGGTGATGATATAAGCCCCATCGGGCACATCCGAAATGGCATAGCTGCCGTCTGAATTGGTGATAGCAGAATAAATGGGGGTGTCCTGCGCGCTCTCAACTCCCTTATCCCGGCCCAGGAGGTACGGGAGGGAAGAGCGCTGCGGCGTAAGCGGCAGGCGGTATGTAACCATTGGGATGAACATCTGCGAGCCAGCACGCGCCTGGACCACAATCCCTGCAAGCGGGCGACCCAGGTCATCGACAACCGAACCCATCAAGGTATTTGCGCCAGACCGCGCAACCGGAGCGCTTTTCGCCATACGCGCCGGCGCCAGGGACGCCGCCAGGGCCATGATCAGCAGCAGGCGCCCCCACCCCTTGTTCCACCAGGCTGACCATATGAAGAGGAACCAGCCTCGACCGCCATCCCTTTGCCGGTGGGCTGGAGAGCTGTCCAGAATACCTAACGCCGGACCGGAGTTCTTAAAAGAATTCATAAACTTACCTATCAAATATGCAATTATACTCCTGTTTGATTAAATTAACCTGAACTGAAGGGAAAAATCAACTGGGAACACTCGGCTCCCTTATGAGCTTAAAATGCTGATGCTGCCCGGCAGCTGAATCTGCCGGAGCTGGAAACCGCCATCCTGGATGGATTAGCCAGGACTGATACTGCGGGAACCATCCGGCAGGGTATGCCTAGACCGGGCGGCGTCCAGCAAAGCCATCATCTACTTCGTGCCAGAAAAGAACCTGCGGTTCTCCAAACTTCCAGCACAAAAACACCATCTGGCCGTCTCGCAGCGCGGGAAAATCCACCAGCCCGGTGTTAATGTCTTTCAAGACTGCGCCAGTGGCACGGACCTGGCGAACCAGGCGGTCCAGTCGCTCAAACTCGACCTCAACCTGGCTGGCAAGCTGGCTGCCCCCATTGCCCGCTGCTTTTGCCAGCACCGGCCACACCAGCGGGCGCTTTTCCAGTAGCCGCTCGCGGATCTGCAAGATCTGCTCTACCAATGGCCGAATTACTTCCAGTGCGGCATTGGCCTGCTCCAGTGTAAATATAACAGGCTCAGGCTGCGTGGTCATCGATGAAAACGCCCTGGGCCTCAGCCGTTCAACGGAGCAGAAGGGGGCTTGCTGCCAATTTCTACCATCTGAAGCTGGATCTGGTAACGCTTGCCATCGATCTCAGCCTTGGTATTGCCAAAGAAACCACGCGAACCGGTTTTAAATTCCTTTGGCATTACGGTGAGCATCGTCACTGTCTCGCCAGTGTCCGTCTTAAGTTCAGCAATAATAAACATGGCAGGCTCCAAAATTTAAATCAAGGGGTAGGGGTCAAAGGCACCGGAGTGGCGCGGCGCGCAACCAGGAACCAGTTCTCAATGGAATTAAACCGGTCACCCGTGTCATACAGCGGGCCAAGGCGGACAGCTTGCACCTGGTCATCCACAGCATAGGTGTAAACCGGGAAATACAGCGGCAGGGCAGGCATCTCATTGGTAAAGCGGACCTGGAAATTGCGGTACAGCCGGGTACGCTCATCCAGGTCAATGGCAGTCCGTGCGCGCTCGAGATATTCGCTGGCCTGCCGGTCGTCCCATCCGGAGTAATTCTGGCCATCCGTGACCTGGGTCTGATGCCAGAAAGGATAAGGGTCAGGATCAGGTAAGCGGGTCAGGTTGAGGTCAACCAGGGCTGCCTGATAATTGCGTGGTTCAAGGTAGTCCTTGACCAGCTGCTCATTGGTCACCGGTTTTAGATTTGCCCGCACCCCGACCTTCGCCCAATCTGACTGGATCATCTGGGCAACCTGCTGGAATATGGGTGTATCCGGGAATACCAGGTCAAATTCGAGGGCAACCCCATCCTTTACGCGCACGCTGCTGCCATCTGCCGGGTAAGTGAAACCGGCTTTTTTGATCAGCTCATCGGCTGCCTGCGGGTCGTACGGCACGTGCTCAATACCCGGATAATACGCCCAGGAATCGGGCCATATGGGACCGTCCGCTGGGATCGCCTGGCCGCCCAGCAGGCGGTCAATGATGCGCTGGCGGTTGATCCCCAGTAACAGGGCGCGGCGGATGTTCGCCTGTTGGAAAAAGGTCAGTCTGTCGTTCTGCAGATTGAGATACACATAAACCAGGCGAGGCAGCCGGGCAGTATAGGCATTGAGCTGCTGTTCGCTGAGCACCTGGGGCAGAATATCGGGCGTGGCCTGGCTTATGCCCATCACATCCCCTTTGCGGTAAGCCTCCAGGGCAGCGTTGGCATCCGGATAGTAACGCAGGACAACCTGTTCAATAAAGGATGGCTTGCTGTAATACTTGGGATTGGTCTTGAGTACCACTCCCTGGATTTTCCCATTTTCAACCAACAGGTGGTCAAACATAAACGGCCCGCTGCCAACTGGATTGAGGTTCTGGGGAGCGTTGGCAATGTCCTGGGGAGCAATTCCTTCATACACGTGCCGGGGGAGAATACCAAAGGAAAGATAATCCAGAAATGGAGCGAACGCCTCAGGCAGATCAAAACGCACCGTTTGTGGATTCAAAGCACTGACGTTGACCTGTTTCCAAAATTCGCGCAAATCTGCCGGCAGGGGGATCTGGTCATTGCGCATCAGATCGATGGTGAAGATGACATCGTCTGCGGTAACAGGCTTGCCATCATGCCAAAGCGCATTGGGTCGCAAGGCAAAGGAATATACCTTGCCATCCTTGGAGGATGCCCAGGCCTCTGCCAGATCGCCCTGCGCCAGGCCGCGATCATCGAAACGCACCAGCGAGCTGTAGATCAGCCGGTCGACATCCCGGTCTGCTGAATTATAGTAATCCAACACCGGGTTAAAACGCACAGGCGCCCCGATCAGGCCTTCGGCATAAATACCGCCTGACGAAGGCTCTAATACCGGGGCAGAACCAGGCGTGGATACCTGCTGCTGGCTGAGCAGGATAATCGCTATCGCTGCCAGGGACAACAGGACGACCAGCAAAGGCCAGCGTAATTTTTTCATATCCTATCAGGCCAATCGCGGCCCGGATGGATGGAGGCGTTAGCAGGAATCAGGCGGGTACGATAACCGTGGCGATGCACAGAAAAAAGAATACGACGCTCAGACCAATGGTAACGCGAAACAGGGTTTTTTCAATACCGCGGCGTGCAGTGAAGAAGCCGCCGGTATCGGCGCCTGTCAATCCGCCCAACCCGGCGCCCTTGCTCTGCAAGATGACGCTGGCAATCAGCGCAATTGACGTTATAATCAGCGCAATGTCAAAATAAATTTTCACTCAAGCCTCCGAAAGAAGGATATACCAGTTTTGAAAAAGCGGGAGGATTATACCTTCTGTCCCTTGATTCGTCAAATCGATATCCTGAAATTCCGAGTACAACAAGCGAAAGAGTAGAGCCGCCGTTCATGTACGAAGTTGTGGTCAACCTGCATATGCATACTCGCTACTCAGACGGCAACGCCGGGCACAGCGAAATCGCTGCCGCGGCGGCACGTTCCGGGCTGGATGCGGCTATCGTCACCGACCACAATGTATATGTGGAAGGTCCAGAGGATGTTTACAAGTTTGGCGACCGGCGGGTCACCCTGCTGGTTGGCGAAGAGATCCATGACCAGGCGCGCCAGCCGCAAAAGAACCACCTGCTGGTCTTTGGCACCGGGCGTGAGCTGGCGCACCTGGCACATGATCTGCCGCGGCTGCTGGAGGCGGTACGCCAGGCCGGTGGGTTGGCCTTCCTGGCGCATCCCCATGATCCTGCCGCACCGGTTTTCGGCGAAGCCGATCTCTCCTGGGAAGCCTGGCCTGCGCAGGGCATTCAAGGGATTGAGGCCTGGAATGCCATGTCCGAGTTCAAGACCCGCCTCAAGTCACGTTTGCACGGCGCCTACTACGCCCTCAACCCACACCAGATCGCCCGCGCCCCGTTCTCAGATGTTCTCGGCAAATGGGATGAATTGCTGAATGAAGGACGCCGGCTTGCAATCGTCGGCGGATCGGATGCCCATGCCTTTCCCATGAGCATGGGACCCATCCACCGTATCATTTTTCCTTATGATTTCCACTTCCAGACCGTCAACACCCACCTGTACCTGCCCGTCCCATTGGGGGCAGATATTGAGGAGAACCGTCGACTGCTCCTGGATGCCTTAGGAAAGGGACGCGGCTTCGTGGGCTATGACCTGCCAGCTTCAACTCGGGGTTTTCGCTTCACGGCCCAGGGCCGCGACCGCACCGCCTGGATGGGTGAGGAGATCAGCGCCCAGCATGGCGTGACGCTGCAGGTGCGGCTGCCTCATCCGGTGGAGTGCCGCCTGCTGCGCAACGGAAAAGTGCTCAAGACATGGGTGCGGCGCAACACCTGCGCCCATATCACCACTGAGCCGGGCATTTTTCGCGTGGAGGCGTTCATTGATTACCTGGGTGAGTCGCGCGGCTGGATTTACTCCAATCCGATTTATGTCACCCGCTGAATTCTTACCAGGTAATGGAGTTGAGAATGAACGGTAAATATTTCCCCCTGTTAATCCTATCCATCACTTTGTTCCTGAGTGCCTCCTTCTGCCGGGCGGTCATCCCCGAAGACCAGGAAAACACCTCCGAGCCCAGCCAAAGAGAGCTGGGGTTAGCCGCCACGCTGGAATCCCTGCAGGCCACACAAACCTCCCAGGCTGAGGCGCTCAACCAGGTCATGCTGACACCGCTGCCTGTCGAGGCCACCCCCATGCAGGTGCCCCTGGAAACGGTCACCCCTCCACCAGCTGAGTGGGCCACCCAGGTCATCCCCACCGAATTCCTGCCGCTGGAGACACCCACCAGCCCGGCGATCGATGAGCCCACACCAGAAGGCACTGGCAGCATCTCCGGCCGTCTGGGCTTTCCCGGCGAAGTTGTGCCCGACCTGCAGATCGTTGTCTTTGATGATCCAACGCGCCAGACGTATTACATCGACATAGAAGGCGGGAACGTCAGGACCTACAAGATGTGGGGACTGCCGCCTGGCCGGTATACAGTATTTGCCTATGACAATACCACCGGGCAGGCAGGTGGATTCACCCAGGCTGTACTGTGCGGCTTGAACGCCCAATGCACCGATCACACCCCGGTCGTGATCGAAGTGGTTGCTGGCCAAGACACCGCCAACGTGGACCTGACCGATTGGTATGCACCGCCGGGAGTCTTTCCCAATAACCCTAACGCCCCCCAGTGAGACCGAAATGAACTTTAAGCTACACGCTCCCTTCCAACCCACCGGCGACCAGCCAGAAGCGATCCGGCAGCTGGTTGCGGGCATCCAATCCCAGTATAACCACCAGGTGCTGTTGGGTGCAACGGGTACTGGCAAGACTTTCACCATCGCCTCGGTGATTGCCCAGGCCAATATGCCGGCGTTGGTGATGGCTCATAATAAGACGCTTGCCGCCCAACTCTATGCTGAATTCCGTGAATTCTTCCCGGAGAACGCGGTCGAATACTTCGTTTCCTACTATGACTACTACCAGCCAGAAGCATACGTTCCGCGCCATGATTTATATATTGAGAAAGAAAGTGAGATTAATGAAGAAATCGAGCGCCTGCGCCTGGCAGCGACCACGGCACTCATGTCCCGCCGGGATGTGGTGATCGTCGCTTCGGTGTCCTGCATCTATGGCATCGGCAACCCGGAGGAATACGGCAAAGCGATGATCAACCTGGAAAAGGACAAGATCTTCCGCCGTAATGCCCTGCTGCGCCTGCTTGTGGAAGGACAGTATGAGCGCAACGATGTCGAACTGCGTTCGGGTACCTTCCGCGTGCGCGGCGACAGCCTGGATGTGATCCCGGCTTACCAGGATCGCATCGGCTACCGGGTTACCTTCTTTGGAGATGAGGTAGAGCGCCTGGTGGAGTTTGACAGCGTCACCGGCGAGCTCCACCGTGAGCTGGATTCGGTACAAATTTATCCGGCCAAGCACTATATCACCGAAAGCGATAAAGTCAAACAGGCCCTGGTGGATATCGAAGCCGAGTTGGAGAGCCGGCTGGCGGAGTTGAAATCCCAGGACCGCCTGCTGGAGGCGCAGCGCCTGGAGCAGCGCACGCATTATGACCTGGAAATGCTGCGCGAGGTCGGGTACTGCTCCGGCATCGAGAATTACTCGCGCCACCTGGACCAGCGCCCGGTGGGCTCAGCCCCCTGGACATTAATGGAGTTCTTGCCCAGCGACTACCTGCTGGTGCTGGATGAATCGCACATGACCGTGCCGCAGATCCGCGGTATGTATAACGGCGACCGCTCGCGCAAAGGAACCCTGGTGGAATACGGCTTTCGCCTGCCTTCAGCGATGGATAACCGCCCGCTCAAGTTCAGCGAGTTTGAAGAGCGCATGGGATATACTATTTACACTTCAGCCACGCCCGGGCCATACGAAATGAAGCAAGCCGACCAGGTCGTGGAACAGATCATCCGGCCAACCGGCCTGGTAGACCCCGAGGTCGAGGTGCGCCCGATCGCCGGGCAGGTGGATGACCTGATCGGCGAGATCCGCAAGCGGGTAGAGGTCGGGCAGCGCACCCTGGTTACCACCCTGACCAAGCGCATGGCCGAAAAACTGGCGGATTACTTGTTGGAACTGGGGATCAAGGTACATTACTTGCACTCAGAAATTGACACCCTGGAACGCGTGGGCATCCTGCGCGACCTGCGCCTGGGTGTATTTGATGTGGTGGTAGGCATCAACCTGCTGCGCGAAGGGCTGGATCTGCCAGAAGTATCGTTGGTTGCCATCCTGGATGCTGACAAGGAAGGCTTCCTGCGCTCTGACACTGCCTTGATCCAGACTATCGGCCGTGCCGCTCGTCATATAGATGGAAAGGTGATCATGTATGCGGACACCATGACGGGCTCCATGACCCGGGCTATCGATGAAACCAACCGCCGGCGCGCCAAGCAGATGGAGTACAACGAAGAGCATGGGATCCATCCCGTGAGCGTCTTCAAAGCAGTGCGCGACCTTACCGACCAGCTCTCGGTGAAAGCGGTGACTGAGCCGCGCGGTGAGTATCGCGCCCGCGGCGCAGGAGCATTAGAGCAAAACGAGATTCGCAAGGTGATCAACGAATTGGAAAAACAGATGAAAGATTCCGCTCGCAACCTGGAGTTTGAAAAAGCTGCCGTCCTGCGCGACCAGATCTACGAGTTGCGCAAAATACTAGCCGAAGAATCCAGGCTACCACCCTGGGAAAAAGTTCGCTTGCTCTCCGGTGAGGAATAGGTGTGAACGAATTGGGCCTACTGAAGGATTTATCAGGCAGGCTGCCTGGCATGACCTACCGCGGCCGCGCAGACATCGAGCGGACTATGGAGTATCTCAGCAGCGAGTGTTCCAGCCTGACCGGTTACCCTCCAGAGGACCTGCAGGTTAACTGCAAAACCAGCTATGCATCTCTGATCCACGAAGACGATCGCCAGCGAGTGTGGGCGCAGATCCAGAGCAGCCTTCAAAAGAATCAGCTTTTCCAGGTGGCTTACCGCATGCACACCGCCCAGGGGGAAGAAAAATGGGTGTGGGAACAGGGCAGGCTGGCGTCTGTTTCAGACACCGGGGTAAAAATCCTGGAAGGGTTTATCACCGATATTTCAGCACTGGTGGCCTCGGAAAAACGGTTAGTGGAAGCAGAATTGACACTGCGCCAGGGAGAGGAAAATTTCCGCAAGATTTTCGAGGCCAATCCTATCCCCATGCTGCTCTCACGCCAGTCCGATTCGCAGTTCCTACAGGCTAACCAGGCACTCTTTGACCTGATCGGCCTGCAACAAGCCGGGCTGCCTCTGCCCAAAGCCTTGGATTTCTACGCCAATCCGCACGACAGGCAAAATATTCTGGATATGCTGCTCAGCCAGGGCAAGGTGCAAGGCCAGGTTATGGAGTTCAAGAAGATAAATGGCGAGAACTTCTGGGGATTGGTTAATGTGCTTCCGGTGCGCTTTTTCGATGACAACTGCCTGCTGGTCTGCCTGATCGATATCTCTTCGCAGCGCGAGATCGAGGAGAGGCTGGCAGAAGCCAACGAGCAGATGGAGGAGGCTGTGATGCGCGCCAACGAGTTTGCCATCCTGGCCGAATCCCGGGCTGACGAGAATCTGCGCCGCGCCGAACAAATGACCACCCTGTATAAGATTGGTTTATCCCTGACCCAGGGTCTTGATCTGAATCAAACGTTGATGGAACTCTATGAGCAAAGCCGCAGCGTGGTGCATGCCGATACATTCTACGTGGCTCTGCTGGATGATACAGGAGAAAAAGTCTCTTTTCCCATTTTCGTGGACAACGGCAAATATGTAAAAATGGAAGCGGTGAATATTTTTTCATCCCGCAACCTGACCCGCGAGGTCATCGAGAGCCGATCAATCCTTTTCCTGAACGACCGCACCGACCCGGATACCCAGGTCATTCATCCTTCCATGCAGCTGGGCGAGCACATCACCCGCACGTACGTCGGCCTGCCATTGGTGCTGCACGACCTGGTCATTGGGGTGATCTCGGTGCAGAGCTTACAACCCAACGCCTTCAGTGAAGATGAGATCATGCTCCTGGAGACCATGGCCACCCAGGCCGCCATTGCCATCGCAAACGCCCGCCTGTTTGACGAGACACAGCGCCTGGCGATTACCGACTCCCTGACCGGTTTATTCACCCGCCGTCATATGCTGGACCTGGCGCGCAAGGAATATGCCCGGGCACAACGCTACAGGCATCCATTCGCTGTTGTCTTCCTGGATATCGACCATTTCAAGCACGTCAATGATGCATATGGGCACGCCGCTGGTGATACAGTGCTGACCGCAGTAGCCCAGACGTGCCTGGACAATGTGCGTCAAATGGATATCCTGGGACGCTTTGGCGGTGAAGAGATCATGCTCCTGCTTCCAGATACCAGCCTGGAGAATTCTGTCGTGGTGGCAAATCGCCTGCGCCAGGGGATCGCCAGCACACCGGTACAAACGGAACAGGGTCCTGTATCCGTCACGGTCAGCATCGGTGTAGCCGCGTTGGACGATACATGCGACCGGCTGGAGACGTTGATCGAGCGCAGCGATCAGGCCATGTATTCTGCCAAGCGCCAGGGCCGCAACCGGGTGATCATCTGGCAGCCCAGTCCCTAAAAATGATTGCAATGGTGAAAATCAGTGCTGGCGCGAGATAATCTCATCCAATCGCGCCCGGATTTCGTCCAGGTCTTTTAGATAAGCCGCTTCCCGTTCATCCAGCAAATGCTGTAAGTCAATCAGCTGGCGGCGCAGGGAAACCTCCTGGTCCTCTGCAGGTACTGAGCGCCAGGGAATGGGTACCGGTCGATTCGGGCTGCGCGGCCGGCGAAACCAGTCCGCCAGGAAGCTGGTGAGCGCGCTGAATATCCCGACTCCAGCCGTCATCAAGAACAGGCCAACTATGCGGCCGCTGTTCGTGACCGGGTAGTAATCCCCATACCCCACCGTGGCAACGGTAACCGCAGACCACCACAAGGCCTCCGAGCCGGTGTGAATGTTAGCAAAAGGATCCCCACTCTCGGCATGCAGAACGGAGATCGCCGCCGTTTCAAAAACCAACACCACCACAAACAGGACAGTGAGCAAGGTGCTCTGGGCGCGGCGCTCAACCACCATTTTACCCACCAGCTCAAGGTCGGCGCGCCGCAGTTCGCGGTTGACCAGCACCAGGCGGACCAGGCGCGCCACGCGCAGCAGCGGCAGCGGCAGGCTGCCAACAAAATCCAACCATCCGTAGAACGTGAACAAGAAACGGCGTTTGTCCCTGGCCCGCGCCAGATTTACAAGGAAATCCAACATCAGAACGAAGCAGATCCCATTATCAATAATCTGCACCACCTGCCGGGTAGCCGCGTCCAACTGGGTCAGCAAGAGCACCGAGTTGATCAAAGACAGCAAAGTTAGCAGCAGGATAAAATTCGCATAGTTTGCGTTGATCACAATCTGCCTTTGTTCATTTTTCTCAATCATGCCTACCTGCCTCCCAGGCCGTGGTCTTACCCCACTGCCTATTAGTTCAGAATAGATAATCTAACAGATAGAGAACAATCATGCCAATTGCAATGGTGAGCAGCACGCTGCGGGTGCGCCAGGCTACCAGGGCAGCAATCAACCCGGCTCCCAGGCGGGGGTTTGCCAGGGGAGAAAGAACCAGCTGACCCTGGCGCATGAATAATTCCGGGAAGATAATTGCGGTGAGCACGGCGGGAGGCACATAACGCAGGGCGCGGGTCAGCACTTCAGGGGGCTGCCAATGCTGCCAGAGAAGAAAAAAAGACAGCCGGACGGCAAAGGTCAGCGCTCCAGCAGCGCAGATGATTACCCAGATCGCTTCCATCTCATCTCAATAAAGACGCCCACCGCTACACCGGTGAGAGAGGCGGCCACCAGGCCCAGCTTAAGCGGCCAGTTGTAGGAAATCAGCGCCATGATCCCAGCTGACAGAGCTGCAGCCACGCTGGGCCGGTTGTTGAGGCCGGGCACCACCAGGGCAATAAAGGTCAGCGCCAGGCTGAAATCCAACGCCCAGGTCTCAGGTACCTGCGCCCCAAAAAACACCCCCAGGGCAGTGCTGACTTGCCATGAGCTCCACAGCGTCAATCCCGCACCCAGGTAAAACCAGTGTTTATAGGTGAGCGGCCGCCCTTCGTCCTGGTAATTCATGATCGTCACCGCAAACGCCTCATCTGTGAGCAGGTATGCCAGCACAGTTTTCCACTTTGCCGGCAGATGCATCACATATGGCGCCAGGGTGGCGCTGTACAGCATGTGGCGCATATTTACGATGAAGGCAGTGAAGATGATCACCAGCGCTGGCGTGGATTGCGTGATCAACTGTACGGTGATGAATTGGGATGAACCCGCAAAGAGGATCGCCGACATGGCCTGCGAGGCGCCGGGGGGAATGCCTGCCCGCACAGCCATGATCCCATAGATCATGCCAAACGGCAGCACGCCAACCAGAAGCGGCAGTTCCGCACGGATGCCCCGGAAAAGTTCTTGAATGCGGTCAGACATATCCGCACGATTGTACCCGAATCCTGGAATAGATAAAGAGTACAGAAGGTTAAGATTTTTCCATAACATGACGGTGGAATAGACACAAGTCACTCCACAAAGTTTACCAGGGATTAAATAACAAAATACCAGATGGCCAGGTTACCCTCTGGTTTCCAGTCGCCCCCAGACCCCAAAGCCGTCATGGCGCTTCAGGGTCTGAGGGGGTGGAATAAGCTCATCTTATCTCCCGCTGTCGCGGCCTGCGCGATTGCGTAAGAAAGCCGGGATCTCGTAGTCCTCGGTATTGATAATGCGCGGCGTGACCTCTTTTGGAGGCTGCTGGCGGGGAGCAGGCGGCAGCGGCGCAGGAGGGAGCGGCGTCACCGGGACCTGGCGCTCATCGCTGCGGCTGATGGACGCCTCGGTAAAATGGCGGGGTATCGCGGTGCGATCAAAACCGGTGGCAATGACGGTGATGCGCACGTTGTCCTTCATGTTCGGGTCAATCACCGCGCCAAAAATCAGGTTGACTTCCTGGTGAGCGGTCTCTTTGATGATCGCCGCCGCCTGATTGACGTCAAACAGGGTCAGGTCAGGACCACCGGTGACGTTGAACAGGATGCCGCGGGCGCCGTCAATGGTGATGTCCAACAGCTGGCTGGAAATCGCCTTCTCGGCAGCCTGCTTAGCGGCGTCATCGCCCTTTCCCTCGCCCACAGCCATCAAGGCTGCTCCACCCTCCGACATGATGGTGCGCACGTCGGCAAAGTCCAGGTTGATCAGCCCGGGCACCGTGATCAGCTCAGAAATGCCCTGCACACCCTGGCGCAGCACGTCATCTGCCAGGCGAAAGGCATTCTGCAGGTTCACGCGCTTGTCAACGATCTGCAGCAGCCGGTCATTGGGGATCACGATCAGCGTATCAGACTGCTCTTTCAGGCGCACAATGCCCGCCTCTGCGGATTGGATGCGGCGCGAACCCTCAAAGGTGAAGGGGCGGGTGACCACGCCGATGGTCAGCGCACCAACATCTTTGGCAATCTGCGCCACAATCGGGGCGCCGCCGGTGCCCGTCCCGCCGCCCATCCCCGCAGTGATGAACACCATATCTGCGCCCTTCAGTACTTCATACATCTGCTCAGCGGATTCTTCGGACGCCTTGCGCCCGGTTTCCGGGTCGCCGCCTGACCCCAGGCCGCGGGTCAGCTTTTCACCGACGCGCACCCGCACCGAGGCTTTTGAACGCGCCAGCGCCTGTGCATCCGTGTTAACAGCAACAAATTCGACACCCTGCAAGCCTTCATCGATCATGCGATCGATAGCATTGCAGCCTCCACCACCTACGCCAACGACTTTAATGTTGGCGAAGGAGTCCAGTGGGCCAGGTTGAAAATAAGATGTGGTCATGGCTTCCTCCTCAAACAAAATGTTTACCTGCGAGTGATTGGATAACAAATGCCTCCGATGCTTTCTTCCGCAAAAACCCTGAACAACGCTCTCCTCATCGCGGTTTCAGGGCAAAAACACCTTGATCATTTCCCACAGCTTTCGCAGCCCGGTTTCACCGCTCTCCATAGAACGCTGATCGCTGCGCGGCGGGCGTGGGGTCCGCTTGCCTGGATTGAACTCGCTCATCATCATCGCCCAGCGCAGCAGCCCCACGCTGGAGGCAAAACCAGGCGAATCCAGCTGGTCGGTCATACCCACCAGATTCTCCGGTTTTCCAATGCGCACAGGTACTCCAAGCACCCGGCTGGCTACCTGGCGGATCCCCGGGAATTGAGAACAGCCGCCCGTGAGCACCATGCCCGCTGGCAGTAAGCCATCGTACCCGGAGCGCTTGATTTCCTGAACCAGCATATTGAAGATTTCCTCCACCCGGGCATTGATAATTTCTACCAGCTCCGCCTGGCTGACCTGAACAGCATCCTGTTCTCCAAACGGCCGCACAGTAAAATACTCCCGCTCCGACCCGGCCTGGATATCGCACATTCCGTGCTGCAGCTTGATCTCTTCGGCTTGCGAAACAGGCAGGCGCAGCACCTGGGCAATATCCGAGGTAATATGGTTGCCTCCATAGGGGATCACATTGGCATACCAGACATCCCCATCGATATAGATAGCCAGATCGGTGGTTCCACCGCCCAGGTCGCATACTACGGATCCCATCTGGCGCTCGGTTTCGGTCAGCACCACCTCGCCCGCAGCCAGGGGATTCAGCACAAACTGAGATACATCCACCCCGGCCGCCTGCACACACTGCCGCAGGTTTTCCACACTGGCGGTCGAAGCCGTGATGATATGAGTTTCGACCTCCAGCCGGTAGCCATGCATGCCCACCGGCATGCGGATCCCTTCCTGCCCATCCACGTTGAAACCACGTTGGATAACATGGATCACCTCGCGGTTATGGGGGATAGCTACGGCCCGCGCCGCATCCACTGCCCGGGCAACATCATCTTCATCAATCACCCGGCCAGAAACCCCAACCACGCCCTTGCTGTTCATCGACGAAACATTCGAGCCAGCCAGGCTGACCAGGGCAGAATGGATCTCCATCCCTGAGGTGCGCTCGGCTCGATCAATGGACCGGCTCACCGCCTGCGAGGCGGCGGCCAGGTCCACGATCACCCCGCGCTTGATGCCCTGGGATGGCTCTAACCCCATGCCCAGGATGCGAATCTGGGTTGGGCTTTCAACGCTGCCCACCAGGGTCGCAATCTTGTTCGTCCCAATATCAATACCAACGACAACGGGTCGCTCTTTGCCCATCTAACGCTCCATGCGGAAGTATGGCATATGTACCTGTTCCACGCTGATCAGCACTGGTTTTATCTGGCGATAATCCAACAGGTTGACCACGCCGCGATAGACGATCAGCTTTTGTTCAATATCCGATATATCACCAAAATAGACTTCCCATCCTGCGGCATCCTTCCAGCCCAGGCCATGCCGCTCGCTGTATAAAAGCATCGTACCAGGCGGCAGGTTGCGCGACAGAACAAGAATGGAGATCACTGTTTCGGGGGACATGATCTGGTGTGCAGCAGGCTGCTGCGTCTTATCATCTGGTCCAGATTCTTCCGGGTCGGTATTCTCTGACCCGCCACTTCCGGCAGCAGATTGAGACTGATCCTGTGTTCCCAAAACCTGCTCAGTGATGGTAATGAACTGTGGCAGACCGTCAGCCTGGACCAACAGGTAGCTCGGATCCAGAATACCACTGCGCACTGGGAAGGCATACCCGTAAGAATCTACATATTCCGTCTGGCCGTTCATCTCCCAGGCCAGGACCGGCACCCGTTCAGTGACCGTAATGTTCATTTCATTAGGCAGCCCCAGCCTGACGGAGGCAGTCACTACTTCCGGGAACTGAGTAAGGAGCTGCTCCTCCAACGCCCCAGGGTTTAGGGCAAACACGGGTTTCCCCTCCAACTTCAGGATATCCATGATGTCTGTGGTGCTCAAATTCTTCAAGCCGCTCACCCGCGGCTGTTCAATCGTAAAACGCGGCGAAGTCCAGGCAAATACCAGGGCTGCTGCCATTGCCAGCACAAGGAGAAAAGACACCGCTCGCCAACCAACAGCGATCTGGGGCAAGGAGGGGAGATTGAGCTCTATCCCAGGCTGTGGAAGTCGCAGCGACTTGCGCCGGATGATCCTGCTGCCCCGCACCGCCGGGGAGGCCATGTTTTCCCGAACACCGCCGCGCACCATGACCGGAGGCGCCGCAAAACGATCTGCCTGCCGCGGCGACCCTTTATTCACCTTTCCTCCCAATACAGAGGGCAGCGTAACCGTGCGCATTGAGCGTTTACGGCGGTCAATCGCTGGTTGGCGGTGGTAATCCGGTGTCGAACGCCTCACCCGTCCCTCCAGAAGCGGTGTTCCGTGCGGTCCCGTTGGGCTTTCCGCTCCAAAGCCAGCTCGATCAGGCGATCGACCAGGCCAGGGTAGGTAAACCCGCTGGCCATCCACAGCTTGGGATACATGCTGATATTAGTAAAGCCAGGAATGGTGTTCAATTCATTCAAAATAATCCGCCGGCTGCGTTTCTCCATCAGAAAGTCCACCCGGGCAAGGCCAGCGCAGTCGCAGGCTTCATAAGCCCGCACAGCAAAATCCTGGAACTGGCGCACTTCTTCCTCCTCCAAAGGCGCCGGGATGAGCAGTTCAGATGTTCCATCCGTGTACTTTGACTCGTAGGAATAGAACTCACGGCTGGGCAGCACTTCGCCTGGTACGGAGGCGATAGGATGCTCATTCCCCAGCACACTGACCTCAATCTCGCGCGCATCGATACCCTGTTCAACCAGGATGCGCCGGTCATAGCGGGCTGCCTCAATCAACCCCTCCATCAAATCAGACCGGCTGACGCACTTTGAAATGCCGACAGATGAACCCAGGTTTACCGGCTTGGTGAACAGGGGGTATGGGCCTAAGGCTTCGGCAGCCTCAATGGCCGCCTCGGGCCGGTGCTCAAAGTCCTGGCGTAAAATTAACGTCGAACGAACGACCGGGATGCCATTGGCGCGCATTACATCCTTAAAAACCACCTTATCCATCCCTACCGCTGAACCCACCACCCCTGATCCAACGTAGGCGCGATCAGCCAGCTCAAACAAGCCCTGGATCGTGCCATCTTCCCCGTTTGTGCCGTGGATCAGCGGAAACAACACATCCAGTCTGGTCACCATCTCAAGCTGCCGTCCTGTATCCTGTTTTCGGATACAGAAAAGCTCGCTCTGCGCCGGGTCGTGAAGCAGGACAGCCGGATGCAGACTTTGAGCACGGCCAGTTTTCATCGCCTCGAGCACATCCTCACCCACCAGCCAGGCGCCGTCATGGGTGACCCCGATGCAGGTCACTTCATACTTTTCTGGATCCAGCGCGGCCAGGACTGACGTGGCGGACATGAGAGAAACCTCATGCTCAGCCGAGCGGCCACCGAAGATCAGTCCTATACGGAGTTTCTGTTCAACCATGTCTTGTTTCATCACTCCATTGCTCGAGATATATCAACTGCATTATAACTTAGATACAGCTTATAATCCTTTTAATATGATCAAAACCAGAAAGATGCAAGATCAATTCCAGTCTCCGATCAATTCTATTTCAAGTTCCAACGTAACGCCAAAACGCTCTGCCACCTGCTGGCGAGCAAGCTGGATCAACGCATAAGTATCGCTGGCGCTGGCTTTCCCATCATTGACAAAGAAGTTGGCATGCACCGGGCTGATCTGTACATGCCCACAGCGAGCGCCTTTCAACCCCGCAGCTTCGATCAACCGGCCAGCGTAATCCCCAACCGGGTTCTTGAACATCGAGCCCAGGCTGGCGCCAGGGGGTTGGGTGCGCCGCCTGCGAGCCAGGAACTCATCCATCCGGGCCTGGATGTCTTCGGGGGCACGCGGCTCCAGAGCAAGTCGGGCGGAAAGCACCACGTTCTGCAACGGGTGAGATTGATTTTTTAAGCAGCTACTGCGATAGGTATAGGCCAAACGATCCACCGGCCACTCTTCCCTCACAGACTTTCCATCATAATGATGCAAGATTTCTGCCAGGATCAGGCTGCCGGCCAAATCTCCACCATGTGCGCCAGCATTTCCAACCACAGCGCCACCCAGGCTCCCCGGGACGCCTGCAGCCCACTCCAGGCCGCCCAGGCCGCGCCGTGCAGCCTGCCGGGCCAGGCCTCCAAAATTAGCCCCCGATTCTGCCCAAACCCAGGCCGGATGGGTACCCTGGGAAAACCGGCAGCGGCGGGCACGGTTCAAGATCACCAGATCACTCACGCCGCGGTCACTGACCAGCACATTCGAGCCGCCGCCCAACACCAGGAATGGCACCTGCGCCTCCCAGGCTGCAGTCACCATCTCAACCAGCTCATCCCGGGAATCAGCGGCTGCCAGCCAGTCTGCCGGACCGCCAACCCGTGCCGAAGTATAGCGATGCAACGGAACCCCGTGTTTCAACCGCTCACCCAGGCTCTGTTGCAGCAGGTCAAAATCAGCCATGGGCAGCCTCCCGACTTTCCAGGTCAGACAGAAGTCCCACGCTGATCTGGTCGGCGTCTCCCGCAGAGAGCACCAACACCACATCTCCTGAGCGCACCTGGGTAGCCAGCAACTGCCGCGCCTGGACCAAAGAGGGAGCAAAGGTCACCTGGACCCCGCGCTGGGCAATTGCCTGCATCACCTGCAAAGCAGAGAAGCCATCTGCGGGCAGCTGCTCGCGGGCAGCGTAAATTTCCGTGACAATGACCCGATCCGCATCCTCAAACGCAGCCGCAAAACCATCCAACAGGGTGCGGGTGCGTGAATAAGTATGCGGCTGCCAGACAGCCCACACCGCCCGCCCCGGGAAGCGCAGGCGCGCCGCCGACAGGGTTGCACGGATCTCGGTGGGATGGTGAGCATAATCATCATACACCATCACGCCCGCAGCCTGTCCACGCAGTTCAAACCGCCGTCCCGTGCCGCAGAACTCAACCATGGCCGCCGCAGCAGCCTGAAGCGGCAGCCCCAACAGGTCAACCACAGCCAGGGCGGCCAGGGCATTGCGCACATTATGCTCACCCGGCACCTGGAGGGCGACCTGCAGCCGGGTGGGTTCCCGACCCGCCGCCAGGAATTCGAAAGACAACCCACCATGGTGATTTGGCGCCAGGTTCAGCGCCTGGTAATCGGCGGGCTGTCCCACCGAATAGGTGCGGAGATGCAGATCAGCGGACGGGACAATCCGTCGGGCCAGCTCAACCGCCCCCGGGTCATCCAGGCAAGTCACCAGCCCCCCACCAGGCAGCACCCGCCGGGCAAACTGGTCAAACGCTGAGGCAAAATCACCCGGTGTCGGGTAACAATCAGGGTGATCATGTTCAATGTTGGTGATCACGGCGATTTCCGGACGCAGCCCCAGGAACATCCGATCATATTCATCCGCCTCGATCACAAACAGCGGCATCCGGCTGGCATGGGCGTTTCCACCCAGGTTCAGCGAAACTCCGCCAATAATATAGGATGGATCCTGCCCCAGTGCAGAGAGCAACCAGGAAACCATAGCTGTCGTGGTCGTCTTGCCATGCGTTCCCGCCACTGCCACCAGCCGCCGTCCCCGTTCCGGGCCAATCCAGGCGCCCAGGAAATCCGCCCGCTTGAGAACCGGCACACCAGCCTGCAAGGCTGCCGCCACCTCAGGATTATCGTCTCCCACGGCTGATGAGCGCACCACAACCTCAGCTCCCAGGATATTCTCCGGGCGGTGGCCAATCATCACCTGCACGCCAGAGTCAGCCAGGCCCTGCGCCAGGGGGGAGAGCTGCCGGTCCGAGCCGCTCACCGTCTCCCCGGACTCGAGAAGAACCCGGGCAATTGCCGACATTCCGCTGCCTCCGATGCCGATCAGGTGGATATGGGTCATATGAACACCACGATCACAAATAAAAACGACAGGCCAACGGCATAAAATATCCAGGGGACAGTCAGCCATGCCGGTGGGAAGGCTTCCAACAAACGCGAGGCTGCCTGACCAATCTGGGTGGCAATATCTGGCGGAGTGATCTGCTCAAATGGGTA
>CAIQIV010000201.1 GCA_903871905.1 uncultured Chloroflexota bacterium
CATCAATGTCAATGGACGTGGTTCAAAGTAGAACACGTGGGTTTGCATACCCAGGCGGTTCGCACAGGCAACAGTCAGGCGGGCGTGGTTCGACTGCAGCCCTCCGAATGTAACTACCTTTCCTTGTCCTTTTCGCTGCGCCTCAGCCAGCAGGTATTCCAGTTTGCGAGTCTTGTTTCCCCCCATGCCAGGTCCCAACCCATCATCGCGTTTAATGTATACAGGCCTTCCCAGTTCAAAGCTGAGGCGAGGCAGGTATTCCAGGGGTGAGGGATACTTAGCAAACAGTACACGCTCAACGGTTTCCAGGCGATTGGGGAAGTCCATGCACTGTTCTGTGTATTTCAAACTTGTTTTTTGTGCAACCATTGGCTCATGGCAGGCTGCGCGCCAGACGCTTTGCCAACCCAATAATGGTCAGTACGGTAGGGCGAGCAAGAGCCTCCGGGAAGGTACTGGCGTCGCACACGTACAGGCCTGGAATTTCAGTTTGCAGATCCTGGCCCAGCATCTCGCCGATGCGCACCGTGCCGCTGGGATGGGTGCCGCGCAAGGGAGTCATAAAAATACTGT
Source organism: uncultured Chloroflexota bacterium (assembly GCA_903871905.1). Taxonomy (GTDB): domain Bacteria; phylum Chloroflexota; class Anaerolineae; order Anaerolineales; family UBA4823; genus CAIQIV01. Next base: position 574 of record CAIQIV010000201.1, read on the forward strand.
CGGGATCAGCCCCTGCTTCTTTCAGAATTGCCCGGCAGACATCTTCGGCCATTTTGAGGCGCGGCCGATCATTTTCCGTCAGCGGTTTGCTGATCTTGCCGTTGGCGAACACACCGCCCGAGATTGAATCTTTGAGCTTGATCATAACCCCCAGGGTCTGGTTCCACCTTGGCCAGTACAGCGGGTAACGCGGACCTTTCAAAGCATTGATGATGGGAAAAAGTAGCCAGGGATCGATCAGTGTGCTGAGCATATAGCCGGTTTCCAGGTTTTCCCACGACCAGGTCATGGGAGGCTCGTTTCCGATCCCCTGCTCATGGATAAAGCCGTAGACCATGGCTGTGATATCCATGGTCATCCCCTGACCAGCCTGGGATAAGCCGGAGGCTTGTAAGATGCGTGGGGTGCCGATCCCGCCGGCCGCCAGGATAACAGTACCTGCCGCGGCAGAGAACGGCTTTCCAGCAAGCAAACCTTCCACGCCTGCTGCATGACCGCTATCTATCAACACCCGCTGCACCTGGGCGCGGGTGAACAGGGATGCGCCGGCGTGGCAGGCTTCATCCACCCATTCCGCCGCATTCCACTTGGCGCCACAGCGGCAGCCTAACATGCACTTTGCACCGCATTCGAAATGTGAGCTGCGCGCGGGCTTCATGAACTTGAGCTGCGGTTCCCAGGCATAACCCAGGGCCTGACCAGCGGCTGCAAGGCGGGTCGAGGCTGTGCCGCGTAAGTCTTCTGGCAGAGGTGCGATCTGCAATTCATCTATTGTCTCGGCCACTTCTGTATCGATATCCACCCCATAGCGATCTTTAAGCCAGGCAGGTGGTTGGGCAGCGCATCCGCAGTACATGCTGGTCGCCCCGCCAACCATCAGCGGGCGCACAATATTTAAACCTTCTTCTGTGAACAACAGACTGAGCCGGTCAGCATAAACCAAAGCACCTAGGTAGGTACCATAGTAACTCTTTGTGCGATAGTCAATGCCGCGCTCCAGCAGCAGCACTTTCTTTCCACGTCGCGCCAGCTCACGCGCTGCGGTGGCTCCGCCTGGTCCCGTACCCACGATAATTACATCCGCATGAAACTGCTGCTTCTCGCTCATTGTCACCTTCTGAGAGAAAGGGTATTCGATAGTATACACCTGCAGCAATAAATTTGCTGATAAATGTTAGAATGGTCTGATGCTCTCATCCCAGATATAGGAGCCGGTCATGGGCCATATTGTCACGAAGCGCTACCTGGTTGTGTTAACTGGTCTGTTGATGTTAGTATCAATTGTCAATGTTGCAGATAAGGAACTCCTTGCCCCAGTAGTGGATGCTGTGAAAGCTGACCTTGGGATGAGCGATACCCAGATCGGTTTGGTTCGTTCGTCGGTTTTCCTGGCAGCACTTGTAGGCCAGCTTTTTTGGGGACCGTTATCGGATCGATGGGTGCGGAAGTATATTATTGCCATTGGCACGGTGGTTTGGAGCGCTCTGACGTGGATGACTGCTTTTGTCGGGAGCTTTCCTCAACTGCTGGTAGCGCGCGCCAGCATGAGTTTTGCTGAAGGCTGTTTTAATCCCTCCTCTTACGCTCTGCTCACGGATACTGCGCCAAAACACAAACATGGGCTGGTTCTGGGGATGATGAGCCTGACCTATCCGGTGGGCACCGCAGCAGCCCTGGTTGTTGCCAGTTTAATTGGAACTACGCATTGGCGACAACCTTTTGTGATCTATGGAGTCATTGGATTGGTATTGGGGGTAATGGTGCTGTTCCTGGTGAAAGAACCAAAACGGGGGGCAAACGAAGAGACTGTTGAGCTGAATCAAGGGGAGTATCGCGGTAGGTTTTCTTTCAAGGAGTTTCGCCGGTTGCTAGGTATTCCGACCCTTTTGCTGGCTTTTGGATTGGATACCTGCCAGGCAGCAGTCAATTGGAGCCTGGCTTTTTGGGCGCCGACTTACCTGACGCGTTACCAGATAGCGCCGAATGCCGAAGCTGCCTCGCTGGCATTGCTGCCGGCAATAGTAGGTTTTGTCCTTGGGGCGGTGTTGGGCGGGGTATTGAATGACAGCTTGCGGCGTACAACTCTGCTGGCCCCGGTGTGGATCAGTATGGTGGCTATGGGCGGTGGCTTGTTGGTTGCACTGGCACTGTTCAATCTCTTCAATTTGGCCTGGGTAATGTTGGCAGCCTTTGCCTTAGGCACCATCACCTACCTGGTTATGCCTTCCGTCAGTCTTATCCAGTTCACCATTGTGCCTCCTGAGATGAAAGCATCAACCATCTCGGCTAGCAACGTGGTGCTCAACCTGGTTATTGCAATTTTAACCCTTGTGATTGGTGTAGTCAGCGATGCCTTTGGCTTAAGATTAGCCTTTGGGGGCGCAATCCTGATTATGTACATCCTGGGCTTTATTGTCTGCATCTTTTTACTCCGCACCTACGAGCAGGATGTGCAGCGCCGGAATGAAGTAGTGAATGGGCGAGTGATCTGACATTGAGAAAAAGGATATATTCATGTCATTAGGGTAATATTTGTCACTGTACAAGCTTCTTGCCACTTTGTTATATTAATGCAGAATCGGCCCCTGTTTTTATCAGGCAAAGCTGATGAGATAGGTGCATAATATGCAGGTGAATTTTCTTATCATGCTATGGTAGGTGCTGTGAAGAAACTTAGATTTTTGTCTGCAGGTATTACTAAGGAGAAGATGAATTTTATTCTTATGAAGCACTTCAAGTCAATGTGCCTTATTCTCTAGAGTATTCATCCGGGCCTGGCTGTTTAGGAGAAATGTTCCTGAGCCAGGCAATTTTTTTCTACAAAGGAAAGGTGGCTGTGAAAACTATCTCTATTGAAGTCCCTAATCTTTTTGGCGATCATCATGTGATTGAAATCCGTAATCTACTTTCAGGCATTCCAGGGGTTGTAGATGTTTATGCCAGCAGTTGTTTCCAAGTGGTAGAGGTCACTTATGATCCAGATATTGTCAATGACCTGGAAATCTCAATTAAGTTGGACCAGGCAGGATACCTGAGTGAATGGTCTCTACCAGTTGAACCAAATACTTCGACTTACAATAAGGAAGGCATGAAGCCATTCTTCAGGCATACTTCGGTGTTTGAGACGGTGCGGCAGACAGTCGGTTTTTCGCAAAACGTCCCTTATTCAGGTAGACCGTTGTGGAATTGTCCAGGTATGGGTGTAATCAGGAATGTTATGGAGGATTGAGAGATGGCCAAAGCAAGAAGGAATTATGAGGAGCAAACGTCCGATCCTGCTGCAGCAGAGATGCTGATCCGTGCAGATGAGTTGGGGATCCAAACTGCCTTCAGCCGGGCAGATGACATGGTGCCATGCAATATCGGCGGTGCTGGTATGTGCTGCAAGATCTGCGGTATGGGGCCGTGCCGCCTGACCAAGTCTGGGCAAACAGGTGTATGCGGGGCGACGATCGATACGATCCAGGCACGTAACTTTATCCGGGCGGTTGCGGCAGGCTCGGCAGCGCATTCCGACCATGGGAGGGATATGGCGTTTACCCTCAAGGCTGTTGCTAACGGGGAAACGGAAGGTTACATGATCCGAGACGTTGCCAAGCTGCGGAACGTTGCTGCCCAGTATGGGATTCCGATTGAAAAACGTTCACCCGATGAGATTGCCAATGACCTGGCAGATCTGTATATTGCCCAGTTTGGCCAGCAGAGGGGAGCATTGATCCCAACCGTACGTGCGCCAAAGAAACGCCAGGAACTGTGGAAAGAAACAGGTGTAATCCCACGCGGAGTTGACCGCGAGGTGGTTGAAGCCCTGCACCGCACTCATATCGGCGATGACCAGGATCCTGAACACATCCTGCACCATGCCATTCGTACCGCCCTGGCGGATGGGTGGGGAGGCAGCCTGATTGCGACGGATATTTCAGATATCCTGTTTGGTACCCCCGCGCCACTATTGGGACAGGCAAACCTGGGTGTATTGAAGGACGATATGGTCAACGTGGTTGTCCATGGGCATGAGCCTACTTTGAGCCAGATGGTGGTGGCGGCTTCGCAAGATCCGGAGATCATTGCTTATGCAAAAGCAGCAGGTGCAAAGGGTGTTAACCTGTCAGGTATCTGTTGCACTGCCAATGAAATCTTGATGCGCCAGGGTATCCCTGCAGCCGGTAATTTCCTGCACCAGGAACTTTCCATCCTGACTGGTGCGGTCGAAGCGATGGTTGTGGATGTGCAGTGCGTGATGCAAGCCCTGGTGGACCTGGCGTCGAACTTCCACACGAAGGTCATAACCACTTCCCAAAAAGTGCGCCTTAAGGGCGCGGAACATGTGGAATTTGATGAGCACCATGCATTGAGCATTGCCAAACGCATCCTGAAGATGGCTATCGATAATTATAAGAACCGCGGTAAAACGCACATTCCTCAGGTGCGAGAAGACCTGATCCCGGGTTTTTCACATGAGTATATCAACTACATGTTGGGAGGCAGCTTCCGCGCTTCCTTCAGGCCGTTGAATGATGCGATTATGTCAGGGCGAATCCGCGGCGTGGCAGCCATTGTGGGCTGCAACAACCCGCGCAGCAAGCAGGATTATCTGCACACATATGTGACCACCGAATTGTTAAAACAGGATGTGCTGGTGGTGGAGACTGGCTGCGGCGCCATTGCTTCGGCTAAGCTTGGCTTGCTGTTAGGGGAAGCCGGCTTGGAGAAGGTTGGGCCAGGCCTGCGTGAGGTATGCGAGACAGTGGGCATTCCGCCTGTACTGCACATGGGATCGTGTGTGGATAATACACGTATCTTGACCGTGCTGACCCAAATGGTTGAGGACGGCGGTTTGGGTGATGATATAGATCAGGTTCCAGCTGTTGGCCTGGCTCCAGAATGGATGAGTGAAAAAGCGCTTTCCATTGGTTGTTACTGTGTTGCCTCAGGCGCCTATGTCATTTTTGGCGGGTCGTCTCCGATCAGCGGCATGCCCGATCGGGTGGCTGACAGCGATGATGTGCTCAAATATATGAGTGAGGGTTGGGAGAAATTGTA
>CAIQIV010000202.1 GCA_903871905.1 uncultured Chloroflexota bacterium
GGCGGTGGCATGGTACCGCAAGCTGGATGTTCATGCCCCGATGGTGGAGATCCTTCCCATGCTGGCAGACGATGGTCTGGAAATGGTTTTTCCGGAATCCACCGTTTATGGTTGGGCTGGTTTTGAAGGCTGGTACCAACGGGTGATCCGCATTTTCTTTGACGAAGTTCATACTGTCAAGAAGGCTGAGCCGGTGATTAACGGAGATGAAGCAGATGTAAATGTGGTTGTACAGTGGGAAGCCAGCGTGTGGAATCCGCCAGCAGCCTACAGCGCACGCATTAAATGCGATGCTTACCAGCGATGGAAGGTCAGGCGTTCTCCGGTCACCGGAAAGGCGGTGGTGACACAGTACATCGTTGACTCAATTGAATACCATGAAGGTTCTGCCCGACTATAAGCTGCAGGCGGCTACCGGAGAAGCTGGAACTGGATAGGATTGTAAAGGCGGTTGATGATGGAAATATCGATGACGGTCAATAATCGTAACTATACCGAAGAGGTTGAGCCGCGCATGCTGCTGGTGGACTTCCTGCGGGAAAAGTTGGCGCTTACCGGTGCCAAGGTCGGCTGCGATACAGGACAGTGCGGTTCCTGCACTATCTTGTTGAATGGAAAGGCAGTGAAAAGCTGCCTGCTCCTGGCTGCCCAGGCAGATGGCGCGGATGTGATGACGGTAGAAGGGCTGGCAGTGAAGGGCCGCCTGAACCATCTACAGGAAGGCTTTCAGGAACGGCATGGGCTGCAGTGCGGCTTCTGCACACCCGGGATGTTGATGTCGCTGACCGAACTGCTGAACAATCATGTCGAGCCCAGTGAGCAGCAGATTCGCACAGCCCTGGAAGGGAACCTGTGCCGCTGCACCGGTTATCAAAATGTCATTGATGCTGTGAAGTACGCAGTTGAAAAGGGCAACAGTCCGGTGAAGATGATTGTGGACACACCGGGAAAACAATTTTACCAGCGCCAGGTGGAATATCTGGTAGCTGGTAATGCAGATGCCCTCGTGGAAGATAATTACAATGACGATGCAGTGCTGACCTCTCCAGAATTTATTGTCCGAGGGAAGCAGGCGCTCAAGGCGCATTTCCGTAACTATATGCGCTGGGTGAAGATCAAGGCTGTGAAGTCCACGGATAAATTTGTAGAGACGGATAACACGGTTTTATTCGAGGCAACCGTTGTATCGAATTACGGGGAAGCCAAGGTCTATGATGCCTTTGTTCTGCGCAATGGTCGCATTTCATACCATTTCACTGGTGTAATGTGATGAGAAAAGGCGCAAGGAGTCGGAAGGAGTCTCGCTGATGGCAAAGAAAATATTGGGCACTCCAGTTAAACGTCGTGAAGACCCCGAAATGCTGAGGGGGGACGCGCAATTCATTGCCGATCTGACCCTGCCAAATATGCTGCACATGGCGATCTTGCGCAGCACCTATGGTCATGCGGAGATCAGGCGGGTGGACACCACGGCAGCGAAGAAGATGCCTGGTGTGGTGCGTGTGCTAACTGCTGAAGACATCAAGGGAAAGATTATGCCGCTGCCATGTGTCTGGATTCCCGGCGGGGTAGAAAGCCATTTCCCTTCGCATCCTATGGGAATGCCAGGTGCGGGCGATGTGCTGGCAGGCAGCAAAGTACGCTATATTGGTGACCCGATTGCCGTGGTGGTAGCTGAGACAAAATACCAGGCTGAGGACGCCTTAGATGCGATCCGGGTGGATTACCGCCCGCTGCCGGTGGTCATCGATGCAGAGCAGGCACTCAAACCAGGAGCGCCTTTGCTGCATGAGGAAGTGCCGGGGAATTTGAATGCTTACATCCCCTATGGAAACAGGGAAGCCGCTGAGCAGGCGATCGCCGATGCAGAGGTAGTGATCCAACAGTCAATCTATATTCCGCGAACTATTAACAGTCCAATTGAGCCGCGCGGTGCGCTGGGCCAATATGATGCTGCCACTGGAGAGTTTACCTTATGGTCCACTTCACAGTCACCGCATAACCACCGTCTGCTGCTGGCCTTTGCCATCCTTGGGGTACCCTTCAATAAAATTCGGTTGATCTCACCGAAGATTGGCGGGAGCTTTGGCACCAAGGGCTATATATATCCTGATATGCCGTTAGTTTTATTCCTGGCGCGAGAGTTGGGCCGTCCGGTACGCTGGGTGGATGACCGAAGCGGTTTGATGCGCTCTACCGTCCAGGGACGGGATCAGCGTATGTATGCAACATTGGCGGGCACGCGGGATGGCAAGATAACCGGCTTGCGTGTTACCAGCTACGCAAACCTAGGTGCTTATCCTTCGACGATTGGACCTGGCGTAGCTACTGCCATGGTTGGGCGTAATGTGACTGGCGTTTATAAGATCGACAACGCCTTTTGCGAGGTCTATGCTGCTTTTACCAACGTTGTTCCTCTGGGAGCGCAGCGCGGTTCAGGCCGGACCGAGGCGACTTTCATGTTGGAGCGCATGATCGACCAATTTTCGGACGAGATCGGTATGGATCCGGCAGCAGTCCGGCGCAAGAACTTGGTTCGTTCCGAAGATATGCCCTACGAGAACGGGCTGGGTTGGAAATATGATTCGGGCGATTATGAATCGGTGTTGGATAAGGCATTGGCTCGCATCGAATATGACCAGTTTCCCAAGCGTCGCGATGAGGCTGCAGGCCGCGGCAAGCGCCGAGGAATTGGAATCGGCAGCTTTGTTGCCATCAGCGGTGTAGGCCCCTCTTCGCGTATGGCCAAAGAAGGCATGCTGGGAGGCACCTGGGAGAGTGCCAACATTCGTGTTGCTCCTACCGGTGAGATTGCAGTGACCATTGGCTCTACCCCTCATGGTCAATCGCATGAAACAACCATTGCCCAGGTGGTGGCGGAAGAGTTGGGTATCAAGGTCGATACAATACGCGTCTACCACTCTGATACCAAGCTTGTCCCCTTTGGACAGGGCAGTTATGGCAGCCGCTCCTTTAGTGTGGGTGGGGCTGCGGTCCAACAGGCATCGCGGATGATTATTGAGAAGGCGCGAAAATATGCGGCTCACAAGTTCCACGTCATGGAAGAAGATGTGGAGTTCGACCAGGGAAAGGTATGTGTGCGCGGTGAGCCTGATAAAGAGATGAATTTGCAGGAGATCAGCCTGGCTTTGTACTATTCGTGGGACCTCCCGAGCGGGATGGAACCCAGCCTGGAGGTGACTACTTTCCTGGATCCCTTTGATTTTAATTATCCCTACGGCTGCAACGTTGCTGAGGTGGAGGTAGATGAAAAAAACGGGCAGGTGGAGGTTGTACGTTATGTCGCGGTAAATGATGTCGGTACCATGGGGAACATCATGGTACTGGATGGTCAGACCCAAGGAGCAATCACCCATGGACTTGGAGAGGCGCTGTTGGAACAGGCAGTCTATACCCAGGACGGGCAGCTGCTCACCGGTACGTTCAATGAATACGCCATCCCGCGTGCCACACATACTCCCAACTACGAGCTGGATTATATTGTGACGCCTACTCCTCACACGGAGTTGGGAGCCAAGGGTGCTGGTGAGGTGGGTACAGTTGGGGCGCCTGCGGCCATCTGCAATGCCATCTGCGATGCCATCTCAGACCTGGGTGTCCGCCACCTGGATATGCCGGTGACACCAGAGAAGATATGGCAGGCAATCCACACTGCCGACGCCCGAGAAGAATAGACCTGAAAGCATGGTCTGGAGGTACATATTATGGTAATTCCCAAACTAGATTATGCAGCCCCGGATACCCTGGAAACAGCAATTGCCCTGGCGCGCGACAACCCAGGCGCCTGCTTTCTGGCTGGCGGGCACAGTTTGTTGTTAAACATAAAGTTCCGCCGCACCCAGGCCTCAATGGTGGTGGATTTGCGAAAGATCAAGCAATTGTACGGCATTCACCCTCTGTCAAATGGCTTGAGGATTGGAGCCATGACCACCTGTGCCGAAATTGCAGAATCTGACTTGGTGCAGGAGAAATTCCCTGCCCTGGCCGAGGCGGCGGGAAGCATTGGCGATATCCAGGTACGCAATGGGAGCACAATCGGCGGGGGGCTAATCAACAACGATCCATCTGGAGATTTTACTGCTGTGGCGCTGGCTTTATGGGGTGTTTTTACCGTGGTTGGACCGGCAGGTGAGCGAACATACAGCACGGCGCAGTTTTTCCAGGAGCCAAAGCGGACGATTTTGGGGCATGCAGAAGTCTTGACCTCGGTGGATTTCACCACCGCGGGTTCTGGTGAAAGCAGCGCCTATGAGAAGTTCAAGAACCCGGCCAATGGCTATGCCATCTGTGGCGTGGCTGCCCGCGTGATGCATACAGCAGGGAAGTTGGAGTACCGCCTGGCGGTCAATGGGGCAACTCCTGCCGCAATGCGCCTCAGTGCAGCTGAAGCAGCCCTGGCTGGAAAACAGCCCACGTCCAGGAATATCCAGGCAGCGCTGTCCGATGTGGTTGAAACCCTGCCGCTTGTGACCGACCTATTTGCTGGAGCAGCCTATCGCGGCCAGTTGGTTAAGGTGCTCACCGAGCAGGCAATCCTGCGAGCTGCCAGCAAAGCAGGGGAAATTTAATCGTAACTCAGGATCTGAGTAAATTCTTTTGGAGGTATTGAGATGACAACTGATAATGTTTCGATTGGGCGGTCGTTTTTCGAGAATGTACTAGGAAAAGGGGATTGGGCAAGTGGAGACCAGATCATGGCTTCGGACATGGTGATGTATCATCCAAGCAGCCCTGAGCCGGTTCGCAGCAGCGAAGCGATCAAGGGGTTCCTTGGGGCCTTCCGCGCTGGCTTCCCGGACCTGAATTTGACTGTGGAATTTGCCTTCGCGCAGGGTGAGATGGTGGCTGTGCGCTGGCGCGCCCGCGGCACCCACACCGCTTCCCTGTTCGGTATCCCAGCCTCTGGAAAAACCATGAACGTCGCCGGCATCAGCATTCTGCGTATTGTCGATGGCAAGATCGTGGAGGATTGGGTCGCTGAAGATACGATCGGACTGATGCAGCAGATTGGTGTGATCCCACCCATGGGTTAAGACGAATCGAACAGGGATTACCAGGAACTGTGAATCGAAGATGGAGGTCAAGCCTGTGAAAGCTGAACAGCAGTTTGATTATATTATTGTCGGAGCCGGGGCCAGCGGCTGTGTCCTGGCTAACCGCCTCAGTGCGGAACCATCGAACCGTGTCCTGCTGCTTGAAGCAGGCGAGCTGGATACCAGGCCTGAAGTCCATTCCATGGACGGCTTTGTCAGTCTTTGGGGTTCAGACCTGGATTGGAAATTCTTTACCGAAGAACAATCTGCTCTTTCTGGCAGGAAGGTGCTGATCAACCAGGGCAAAGTCCTGGGGGGAAGCACGGCGATTAATGCCATGATGTATGTGAAGGGAAATCCGCTCAACTTTGATACCTGGAACGCCTTAGGCGCGGATGGTTGGAGCTTCAAGGATGTACTGCCCTACTTCAAGAAATCTGAGGATTTTGAGTTGGGTGGCTCTGAATATCACGGCGCAGGTGGACCTTTGAGCATACGTGTCTGCCCGGATGAGGTCATGCGCAGCCAGGAGTTTCTGAACGCGGCAGCTGAGTTGGGGTACGATGGCACAGACTTCGATTACAACGGCTCTCGCCAGGAAAATGGTGCTGCATTCCTGCAATTTCACATCAATCCAGATGGCAGCCGCGCCAGTGCATCCACCGCTTTCTTGAACCCGATCCTGGACCGTTCGAACCTGACCATCAAAACCGGAGCGGAAGCCACACGGGTGATTTTTAATGGAAAGAGAGCAGTTGGCGTCGAGTTTGTCCAGGATGGAGAAACTAAGGTGGCAGGAGCAGAGCGTGAGGTAGTACTCAGTGCCGGCGCTTTTGTCTCCCCAAAACTGCTCTTACTTTCCGGTGTTGGACCGGCGAAAGATCTTGGTGCGTTGGGTATTCCTCTGGTAGCAGATCTGCCAGGTGTGGGTAAGAACTTGCAGGATCATATGCAGCTTCCGGTGGTTTTTCGTACCAAGGACAATCGTCCACAGACCCGGTTGCTCACTGGAAATGCGTTATTTGTTAAAACGCGGCCTGGGATGAATGCGGCTCCACCAGATTTGCAGTTAAATTTCACCCCGTCCATGCCTGGTCCCCTGGCGCCTGTCCTGAATATCCCCTTCCCGGTATGCATATTCCTGCCCATTCTGGTGCAGCCATTTAGTATTGGAGAGGTCAAGCTGCGTTCAGCCAATCCATTGGACGCGCCCAGCATCAATCCGAATTACCTGAACAGCCCGGCGGACGTCGATGTTTTCGTCCAGGCAGTCAGGTTGATCCGGGATATGGCCAGCACCCGAGCTTTCTCTGATGTGATTGATGCTGAAATCGCTCCGGGCCCTTCAACGAACCTGGATGGCTATATCCGCAGCCAGACATCCACCCTGTGGCACCCGGCAGGGACCTGCAAAATTGGCCAGGATGCCCACGCCGTGGTCGATGCAGAATTGCAGGTTTATGGCGTTGAGGGTCTCCGCGTCGCAGATGCTTCAGTCATGCCCACCGTGACCAGCGGCAACACGGTTGCTGCCTGCTTTATGATCGGCGAAAAAGCCGCCGATATGATCTTATAAGAACCGGGTCATTTAGGAGAATAGGACGATGAAAAACGTACCGGACACCCCGTTGGGGAAGATGTACCGAGAGCACATTGAGCTGATCCTGAAGAAGGATATTGAACACCTGCTTGACCAATACACGGATGACGCGATATTGATCAGTAGTTTTATGAAGAAGCCCGTGATTTACCACGGCCGAGACCAGCTCAGGGAGCACATGCAGGGGATCCTGGGTATCCAGGGATTGGAGACCGAGATCGTGTTCTGGGGAGAAACTGACTCTCCGCAAACATTGATGATTACGGAACAAATCCGCATGCAAACTGCGGATGGCGAAGCCAATATGCGCTTTGCCGACAGCTGGGTACTGCGGGATGGGAAAATAGCCATTCATTTTGCTGGAATGGTGCAATACCCGGATGGATCGCTTGCTTGACATTTGGAGATGCATTGATGAGCCAGGACGCGAAGAAGATCGCCATATTGATTGAAAGCGATTTCTATGAAGATGAAATATTCTATTATAAGCATCGCTTTCTTGAGGAGGGCATGGAAGTCCACTTCCTCAGCCGTCTTTGGGGGCAGCCTTACCTTACCTTCAAAGGGCATGAGTACCGGGCTCCTCTGGAATGCCATGAGAGTTTTGAGAATATGAGCGATGGGGAGTTGAGAAGTTACTCAGCCATCATTGTTCCCTCTGGCATCGTTGGGGACCGCCTTCGATACACAGAGGATGTGAACAGGCTGCCTCCAGCAACGGAATTTCTCAAACGAGCGTTTGCTGAACCGTCGGTGATCAAGGGCATCATCTGTCATGGCATGTGGCTGGTGGCCCCTGCCCCAGAATTGGTGCGCGGCCGGCCGGTGGTTGTTCACAACAACCTGATCGGTGATGCGCGCAACATGGGCGCGATCTACATGGATCAAGACCTGGTGGAAGACCGAGACCTGGTGACGGCGCGAACTGGCGGGCACTGTCACCTCCTGGCACGCGCCGTCATCAACAGGCTGGTATAACTTTATTTATAGGAGATTCAATGGCTGATCTGATTTTTCATCACATGGCAATCGCCTGTAAAGATCCGCTTCAAGTCGAGGCATTTTACACCCGTCACTTTGGTTTTAAACGGGCGCGAGTTATCCCGTTAGGGGATACCCAGATTGTCTTTATCAAGTCTGGCAATGCATACCTGGAGATTTTCCAGGCCAAGGAGGAGTACCCAGGATCTAAGGCGGAAGCCGATGGACCGTGGTATCCAGATTGGCGGCATATTGCTTTCAAAGTTGACAACGTTGATGCAAAGCTGGCAGAAATGGGCAGTGATGCAAAAATCACCCTTGGCCCGTTCGATTTTGATGCTTTTATCCCTGGTTGGCGAACCGTGTGGGTGTCGGACCCAGAAGGGAATATCGTTGAGATCACCCAGGGTTATGTGGACGAATTGATTTAAGCAGGATTCATGGAGAGCGCGTGATGAATAAAGTTCATTTTACTTTTTCTGATACCATCGCCGGTTATGTCACCGGGTATAACCGGGAGACTGACACCTACA
>CAIQIV010000203.1 GCA_903871905.1 uncultured Chloroflexota bacterium
ACCATAACAAAGCCAGCCCGGGCAAAAGCTCCGGGCTGGTTTTTTGATCGGTTTCCAGGGTCGCGCTGCCGACTGCAGTTGCGAACAGTCGCATTATCCGGCTGGCTCTTCCCCTGCCAGCTGCTTCAACTTCATGCCAATCTCGCGCCATTGAATTTTTGAAATACCCAGCTTCTGGCGAAGGTGGTCTTTCTCCATCCCGCTGTGCCAATCATCCAGGGCGCAGGTCCAGCGGCACATATCGAAGGACAGGTGCTTGGTCAGCCCGGCTTCTTTCCCGATATCTTCGAGCAGGTATTCCAGGCGCCGCGGTGACCACGGAAAAACCGTGTCTTTCGGCTGGTACTGCTGCAGATACTCGTTGTAGCTGTCAATCCATTCCGGCGGCAGGTCGATTTTACGTTCCTTATAGCGGTTTTGGGGCGTCGCGTACCGCACAAAAAGCTGCGGCCCGGATGGAGTCTCAAGATCAATGTGGTTCAGTTCAATCGCCAGGCACTCCCCTTTCTTGATGCCGGTGGATAGCAGCAGCATGAGGAGAGTATAGGGACGGGCATCAGGTTTTTTGGCCGTGCGGTATGCCTGGGCTGTTTCGAGAGCCCGCTCGCGCTCAACCGGTGTGAGCACCTCAGGCAGCGGGCTGATAACCGACTGCTGCAGAACTTTCTCCGCCGGGTCGGGTGTAACCACCCCGGCTCGCTGCAGCCAGCGGAAAAAGGCCTTGATAGACGTAATCCGCCGCGACAGGCTCTTGGGGCTGCAGGGAACCCCGCGCCCGTTTTGCAGCCAGAGCAAGAAATGGTTCAGGTCCTGGGTTGAAATGTTACCGATCGACCGATCTGGCGGCAGGTAAGTCGCCAGGAGATTGAGATCACCCAGGAACGACTTGACGGTGTAGATCGAGCGCCCCTGGTCACGCAGAAAAATCTCCCAGACCTGGACGGCAGGCAAGATAGGCGTGGCAGCAGTCAGGTGAGCGGGGATCGCAGCAGGATCTTCAGGCATAAACCCTCCTCATTGGTTTGCGCATAGCTTATCAAAGTGTACATGATAATCGATCAGATGTCAATCAGGCAAATCCCGATGACAGGCCCAGGCCATCTGCCAGAATATTCAGGAATTCCTCCCGCGTGCTGCTGGTAATCAACCGCAGGTATAGTTCGCGCGGTAGATGATTGGGCGCCAGATAGCGGGTGGCATGCTTGCGGAAAAACACCAGCCCGGCTTCCACCCCATAATAAGCCTGCATCCGTTCCAGGTGCGACCGCATCGTCTCAAAAACCTCTATGTTGGTCACAAGCTGGCGGTCCTGCCGCTGGAAGATCCAGGGATTGCCAATGGCCCCGCGCCCGATCATAATGCCATCACAGCCGGTGTGATCTTTCATTTTCTGGATATCCGCCGGGCTGCGCACATCCCCATTTCCCACTACCGGGATGGATAGGGACTGCTTCACCCGGGCAATCGCATCCCAGTCCGCCAGTCCATTATAGGCTTGCTGCCGGGTCCTGCCATGAAGGGTGACCAGTTTCCCGCCATTATCTTCGATGATATGGGCAATCTCCAGGTAATTCTGGCTGTCCATATCCCAGCCCAGACGGATTTTGGCTGTGACGGGAATGTCGATCTCTTTCGACAGGCGATCAAAGATGTGCGCTACTTTTTCGGGAGAGCGCATCAAGGCTGCCCCTGCCCCGCGCCCGGCTACGGAGCGGGCCGGGCAGCCCAGGTTGAT
>CAIQIV010000204.1 GCA_903871905.1 uncultured Chloroflexota bacterium
CCGAACTGGCGCTGTTTGAGCCTTATGATTACGGTGCTCCGGATGTGTCATCGACCTATTCTGTGTACGGCACCTACAAGTTTGCGGATGGATCTGACCCGCTGGAAGCAGAGCTTTACTTCCAGGACGGTGAGCTGCAGCAGGTCTATGCCTTTATGGGAGCGGATGGTTCAGGTGAGCCCTATGAGCTGGTGCCCGAACCCGGCGACCAGTTCACCATCCTGGCTACCCGTATCGTTCTGCCCCAGACAGAGGGTGGTGAGGTCAAAGTAGAATATGAGGAAGGCGGCACCCTGACCTTTGGCGAAACCAATTTTACCTGGGAAACTGATACTGCTCCTGCGGGACCCTATGTGGTGGGTTTCATCGCGGAAGACTACGATGGCAATATCTACGAACAGTATACTGCGGTCGAAGTACAGTAGGCAGAAATCATCCGGCTGTTTCATCCTACAATTGTTCTGTTTTGTGGATGAATACCTCCCCGAATTTCCGCCGGATTTGATAGCCGCGGTACGTTGCATAAGACAGGAGCAGTGAAAAATGCAGCTGCCGCCCCCAAAATACCTGACCAGAATATGGGTATTGGGCTAAGGTGGAATGGTTATAGATCGAGTGGATCAGCTGGTCGATGACCGCTTTCCTGGCGCGGCTTACCTGGATCTGGTCAATGAGGCTGTCCGGTAGAATGCATCCCACCGTGAGCTTGACGATGCGCAGGGCGGCATAAATGATCCCGGCGCAGTCATAATCGCGAGCCTTTTGATTCAGCAGTTCCCAATTTGTGGTGTCGTGGTATTTCTGCAAGGTTTCGGCAATATCGCACAAGGACTTCAAGCGGAAAAAGCGTTTGCGGCAGCTGTTGATGCACAGGGAGAGCAGCAGGTCCTCAGAGCACATTACCTGGACCGGCTCCCCCTGGAATTGATACGCGACACTGTCCCGCCAGATGCGGTCAAAATCTACGGGCAAAGCACCATTGATATTCACATCGTGGTGCTGGTAGAAATCGTATTCAATTCCAGCATCTCTTAACTGCTTTGCCAATGTAGAAAAAGTGTGCGCCGGGATTGCCTGGCGCGTGCACTGCAGGATCAGGTCAATATCTTGAGAGAAGGTTGCCAGGGTCTGGTCGTAGACCAAAATATCCAGCGCTGCCCCCTTGATCAACATCGTTGGAATGTGCCGGGAATTCAGGAATGCCAGCGCATTGCGCAGGCCCTCTTCACGGTTTTCCTTCAAAAAGAACAAACGGTAGCAGTAGCGCTTAAATTGCAGATCGATCTCCGGTGGGAGATACCGGTTCTGCGGGTCCACTTTTTGCAGATTCCAATATACCAGGGGCGCTAATCCGTGCTGCTGCGCCGTAGTGAATATCCTTTCCCAGGATATCGGGTTTTGAGACAGCAGCTCGACGGCGCGCGAGCGGTGACTTTCCTCAAAGGATTGTCGGGCGCATAGGAAAAGAAGGTGATCTTCAGCGATCATGATCAGTGCAGGATCCAGAAATGGGTGTTTTCCCTGGCATTGAACTGGACAGTATCATTTTATCATCCATCCAGCTTCCGCAAGGATCAGCTAGCAACCAGATATGCTGCCGGTTATCACTTTTGCTTTGCAGGGGCGGGTAACCTTTATTATGGATCCCATCGCCCAAAGAATGTGAAAAGGATGGAGAAAATTGATCGATAGCACAATCTAGATAGATAGAAGATGCTGGAGGCAAGTTTCCCTCCGGTATGCCGGCGCG
>CAIQIV010000205.1 GCA_903871905.1 uncultured Chloroflexota bacterium
CATGCTCCACCATTACGTCATGGTAGAAAGACTGCCAGCGACCGGCCTGGCCGAGGATCTCTTTCGGCGGATGGACGCGGAAGTGCATCCAGGTGGTGTTGAACCAGACAAAGAACGGCTGGTCGGCGGTATGGGCGCGCCCGATAAAGTCCTTTGCCGCGCCGATGAACTCGGTGTCGCAGGTCTGCATGCGCTCCCTGGTCAGCGGCCCGGTATCCTCGATGCGCTGCTTGCCAACGCGTCCCCAGCGCGGCTGTTCGGTGGGATCATCTTCTTCGGTTGCCCAGGAATGGAGCACGCCGCGCGGGCCGAAAATTTTCTTGAAATTCGGGAAATCCGCCTCGGGCGGGTAGTCCACGTGTTCTGGCTCCTCTTCTGCATTCAGGTGGTAAAGATTGCCAAAAAATTCGTCAAAACCGTGAACCGTGGGCAGGTACTTGTTGAGATCACCGAAATGGTTCTTGCCAAACTGGCCTGTAACATAGCCCAGCGGCTTGAGCAGTTCGGCGATGGTGGCGTCTTCGGCCTGCAAACCGATATCCGCGCCTGGCATGCCCACCTTGGTCAGCCCGGTGCGGTAGGGGTTTTGACCGGTGATGAATGCCGCCCGGCCGGCGGTGCAGCTTTGCTGGCCGTACGAATCGGTGAAGCGCATGCCTTCATTAGCAATGCGGTCAATGTTGGGAGTGCGATAGCCCATCAAACCATCGCTGTAGCAGCTCAGGTTGGTGATGCCAATATCATCGCCCCAGATAACAAGAATGTTCGGTTTTCCGTTAGGCATTATTTTCTCCTTGACTGACTGAATTGAGTTATGTCGTCACCTAATGAAACAGCCGGCTACGCTCAATCGCTTGAACTGCCGGGCACGGGAACGAAAGATGTCCTGTCATGGATCGCGGATCGAGGCAGTGATACCGGAATTTTCTTACCAGCCTGCCGGTTTGGAGCAGCCCCATGACAGCGGTTGAACTGGCGGCCGCTGCCGCAGGGACAGGGATCATGGCGTTTTACCCCGGCAAAGGTCCGCTCAAGGATTACCATCACTTCCTTTGCATCCCGTTCGCGGCGGATCAGCCCGGCCATGAGCTTCATCGCGAAATCGACATGCCCGAAAAACAGCTTGAACCCGGCGCACAGGTAGTTAAACCCTGGCTCGCCATCGGGGGTGACCAGAAAGCGGTTCTTTGGACATTCTCCATGGCAGGCAAAGCGCACCGCACATTCCCGGCAGTAGCGCGGCAGCGCGTCACGCTTGTCCTGGCCGAACTTGACCTGCTGGGGCGAGGCGATCAATTCGAGCATGTGTGTGCTTTCGATATTACCGAGCAGGAAGTTCGGTTCGACGAAGTGGTCGCAGGCGTACAGATCGCCGTTGTGTTCCAGCGCCAGTCCGGTCCCGCAGGTTTCGTTAAAGACGCACATGCCGGAGGTGGGCAGGCCCAGCCAGTTGCGCAGCGAGGCTTCGAAGGTTTGCACAAAGACGCGGCCGACATCCCGGCGCACCCACTCGTCGAAAATATCAGCCAGGAAGCGCCCAAACTGCTCTGGTAGCACCGAGCGCTCCGATACGGTCGTGCCCTCCTGGTAAAGCGTTATACCACCTGCATTCAGCCGTTCCACTACCGGGATAAACTGCATCCAGCTTGCGCCAACTTCGTCGCGCAAGAAACGATAGACCTCCAGCGGATAATCGCCGTTGACCCGGTTAACGGTGGTCAGCACGTTGAACTCGACGCCATCCTTTTGCAGCAGCCGTATCCCGCGCATCACCCGGTCAAAAGTAGGCCGGCCACCTTTATCTACCCGGTATACATCGTGCAGTTCACGCGGGCCATCTAGGCTGATGCCGATCAGGAAGTTATGCTCTTTGAAGAAAGCAGCCCACTCGTCATCCAACAGCGTACCGTTGGTCTGCATCGTGTGCAGGAAGGTCATCCCCGGCCGGCGATACTTTTCGGCCAGCGCCAGCGCCCGCCGGAAAAAGTCAAGGCCCATCAGGGTAGGCTCACCGCCCTGCCAGGCAATATTAACCACCTGCTCCTGGTGCGCCTCAATCGTCTGGCGAATATAGGCTTCCAGCATGGTTTCATTCATGCGGAACTTACTGCCCGGATAGAGAGCTTCTTTGTCCAGGAAAAAGCAGTAGGTGCAGTCCAGGTTGCAGGCTGAACCGCTGGGCTTTGCCAGCAGGTGGAAGGCAGGGGGAGCGTTAACAGGACGTGGCGGGACAGGAAGAGAAGTGGTCATAACAAGAACTTTCACACAATGTTTGGCTACACGATCTCGTCGTCTGATTCACAGCGCTCTACAGATAACATCACCATGCCCAGGTCAGTCAACAGATCAAGCAGCCCTGCCAGAGCAGTTTGATCGCTAAGCCAGCCGTTGATCTGGGTCACCATCCGGTAGTTGCCCCATGATCCGACAGAAATATCCAACCCGTCAAGATGATCAATCCAGCATTGATCAAACGTACCCAGAACACGAATCTGGTAGTGCCCCGGGTGATCAAACAGATATTGGCGTACGTTCTCATCGGGCACTAGGGCTCCTCCTTGGTCTGTGAACAAGCATACCTGCGAGTAAACTGGCGGTCAAGAGCGTGAATGTTTTATATTTGTTTTATTTTGCCCCGAGATGGAGCAATGATCCAGGGTGTTTGACGCTGCTTTGCGCAATCCGATAACCTGATGATGCTTAACGGTCGGGAGGCAGGATGCCAAGTTCGATGGCTCTGGCAACAGCCTGTCTTTTGTTGGCGACATTTAGCTTGCGATAGATATGATGGGTGTGCTGCTGAACTGTGCTGGGAGAGATAAACAACCGCGTCGAAATCTCATTGATACTCAAGCGCCCAGCCAACAGTTCCAAAACATCAAGCTCACGTTCAGTCAACAGCGTTTTTACCTGCTTCTGAGCCTGAAAGCCGGAAGATGGTTCGATTGATGGCGAGAAACTGCCGATGAGTGCTGCAATATACTCATACGTGGCCGCTTCATTCTTCAAACTTTGCGAAACCACCTGGAGCAGTTCGAGCATTTCCGGACCCTGTTCAGCAAAAGTATGGACGAACCAACCCGGACGGCCCAGGCGAATAGCACGCTCCAAGACCTGCTGGGCCGCCAATCCTTCGCCCTGGCGCCCCAGCCAGACGGCACGCATCGCCAGCACCCGTATCAGCGTAAAAGTATTATGCGTGCATTCCGCTGAAGCCTGGATCTCGTCCAGGAGTTGATCGACCTCGCAGCAGTTTTCCATCTCGCCGGTTTCCATCAAAATCCTGATCTTGTAGATGTGGGGGATGTGATACCAGACGATTGCCAGCTCTGAAATCGGGAAGGTAAACGCTTCGGCCCAGCGGCGGGCTGCCTCACGGTCACCATTCTTCAAGTTCAGCCAGGCGAGGAGTGACATCACCTGGGGGGGCATGACAGGAGTTTGTTCGTTGTGGAACTGCTCGAGTGAGTTTAGAAACTGCTGGGCCTGCTCGCCGCGTCCGAGGAAATGCAGGGTGCTGACAAAGCCGGCAATACTCTCCAGGGAGGGCATCAGATTCGAAGTAAAGCGTTGTTCCACCGCCTGCTGATAATAACCGGCTGCTCGCTCAAGCTGGTTCCATTCATGGTAGACCCGCCCGAGCAGGTAATAACCCCAACCCTGCATCAGCTTTAAATTATAGAGCAACGAATCACGCAGCATGTGCTCTGCAGTCTGCCGGCACAGTTCCAGCTCGCCGTTGAGCAGATAGATCACGCTCAGACAAAACAGCAAGCGCGCTCCGTACGTGCTGCTCGGATCGTGGAGGCGCTCGTATTCCTGCTGCAGATCCCTGACCGTCTGGGAATATTGCCCTTCCATGAGCATGGATAGCCCCAGATAAACCATTGCATTCCCGCGGGCGAACCGCCAGGTTTCGGGCAAAGCCTGTACTGCCTGGCGGGCAAGCGGCATAGCCAGGTCGCCCCGATTGGTTAGATAATAGCGCACACTGTCCAACATCCAGACCTGAGCCTGAGCAATCCCGCGAGAAATGGCTTCAAACCCAGGAACCGGCGTATCCCCGTCAGGCCCGCCATCTGCCTGTGCAGCGGCATCCAGGATGGCCTGGATACGCGCAGTGAGCGATTGCAGCAGCGGCAGCCGCAGGGCAAAATGGGCAGTCCAGGCCTGCATCAACAACAGCCCTGGACGAGTGGCGATGAAATCCTCCGAGAAATGATCCAGACGGCGTTTAATCCCCTGGAAATCCTCGACATTGAGCAGCAAGCACAGCTGGCTCTCTACCAATTGAGCGGCGCCAGTCCAATCATGGACGGCCAGCAGGTGGCTGAGCGCCTGGTCAGTTTCGCCATGATTCACCAACCAGACGGAAGCGCGCCGATGAAACTGAGCGATCTGCGCAGCGTTGAGGTGAAAGCGCTGCCGCGAGAGCAGCATCTGCCGGAAAAGGTGATGGTATCGATAGAAAGTCCGTTGGTTATCCAGGGGTGTCAAGAAGAGTTGGGCAGATTCAATGCGCTCCAGCAGCGCCTGGATCTCAGCCTCGCTTTGTCCAGTCTCAATCGCGTCCGCTAACATGGATGCGCAGAACTGGTCAAAGGTAGCCGTTTTGAGCAGGAATTCCTGGATTTCAGCTGGTTGGCTGTTGAAAACCTGGTCGAGCAGATAATCGCTTACCCGGCTGTCGGACCCATCCAGGTGAGCGATCAATTCATCCGGTTGGGCCTCCTCGCGTAAGCTGATCGCCGCCAGGGTCAATCCTACAGGCCAACCCTCCGTCTTCACCTGCAGCAGGTTAATGGCTGAAACGCTCAGTTGAAGATGGGAGGTCTGGAGAATATACAGTGACGACTCGGCATCGGTAAAGCGCAGGTCGGCCGATCGAATGTCCACCACCAGACCATCCAGCCTCAAACGGCTGAACGACAGCGACGGACTGCGTCGCGCCGAAAGGATCAGATGCATGGGCTGCGGGTCAAAGCGCAGCACATCCGCCAGCAGCAGGTCGATCGATGGGTTCGCCACCAGGTGATAATCATCCAATGCCAGGATAAACGGCCTGTCATCGAGCAGTTCCAGGTCATCCATCAACGCGCTCTTCCAGACCGACAGCGGGACAGAACCACTGGGGCGTATCAGATCTGCAGTTTTTTGCATGCAGCCTGGGAAGAGCTGGCGCATCGCCGCCACCACGCCCGCCAGAAATGTCGGGATATCATGGTCGCCCTCATCCAGCTGCAGCCAGGCGCTAGGCAGCGGGCAACGATCCAGCCATTGGGATATCAAAGTTGTCTTTCCAAATCCGGCTGGGGCGGATATGAGCGCAACCGGCCTCTGGAGAACCTGGTCGAGCTGCTTCAACAAGCGCGGCCGCTCAATCCATCCAGCGATGGCATGCGGCCGGTGAAGCTTTATACGCGGGAATTCAGGTTGGTATTCCGTCATCAATGCCAGACACAGAAAGCCCAAAATCGTCTCGCGTCTTATTTTACAAAACGCCGCAATCTTATTCCTGCTTGGTAGATTTATACCATAGATCGAACAATCTGGCCTCCCCCTGTTAGTAGTCAGGAAAAAATAAAAAAACCCCGCATGCGGGGTTTTTGGAGTGGACCCAGAGAGATTCGAACTCTCGGCCTCCTCAGTGCGATTGAGGCGCGCTCCCAACTGCGCTATGGGCCCTGGTTTGCAAAGCGCAAGGATTATAGCCGAGAGCGCCGACGCTGTCAAGCTTATTGCCAAACAATTGAAACGCCTTTCTTAAAGTTGCGAAGCAGTCAAGAAATCCACCATCTTCGGTGAAACCGGATGGTTGCTGGGTTACCGAGTCCCCTGAGACAATCATCCCCGCCTGCCAGGGCAGTTTTGAGTCCTTTCATACATATAAGCGAGCCAAGCCTGGCGCCGCTAGGGAGCCTGGGGGGCGATCATGTTAACTTTGCCGCTGCCCTGCGCCAGATCAACTATACCGGCTGGGCTTCCATTGAGACGCGCGCCATGCCTGGCGGCAGCCTGGAAACC
>CAIQIV010000206.1 GCA_903871905.1 uncultured Chloroflexota bacterium
AAATGTTCAGCAGGCTCTCTCCGGGGGAGAGGTCCTCGCCGCTGAGATGAATTTTGTTGGTTTCACCATCAAGCAGGGTATTGCTGGCAGCCCAGTTGATGGGTCCCAGTTTGAAGCGCAAGGTTTTGCCTGACAGGCTGGGATCGAAGTTAATGGAAGTGCTTCCATAGGTAGTAAAGGCCTCCTCAATGGCGGCGCGCAGGCTGCAGCCGTCAGCTCCGTTGTGGCAGATGCCATCTGCCAGGTGTGAGTCATGTCCGTCGGTGAGGGTATCGACGATATAGGTTTTATCCGCCGGGCGGGCCTGGGTGGGCGAGATCACGGCGGCGCCCAGCAGGGCGGCAAGCAGCAGCAGCACAAGGCCGCCTTGAGCAATACTTCGGTTAATGCGGGTTATCGTTGACATCTTCCCTCCTGAACCATTCAACTGGAAACAAGTAGCGCCGGCAGTTCTCCCGGCCCAGGAGATCGGGACGAATTGTGCGGGAATGCACAATTAAATATTACGCTGCATGGAATTGAAAGTCAATAGCTGAATTTGTCCCGGGCAGGTCGTGAAGGTTTGTTCTGGACGGTCTTCCCGGGGGCGCTTCGACAGGCACAGCGCGCCTTGGGGCGGTCTTCCCTGGGCGCTTCGACAGGCTCAGCGCGCCTCGTTCCAGGCAGGCTGAGCCTGTCGGCGACTGCCGTCCACGAATGGATCACGAATACTTGAGGGTCGAGCGGCGGGGTTATTTAAGTAATCTTTTTTGAGGAAGGACATTTCGCGCCAGCAGGAGGATGCGTGAAGTGTCCAGACTTCATCTTTGTTGGGGATAGGGTATATTCTACCGCCTGGCATTTGTGTATAATGGATATAGTATCGGCTTCTTCACGTTCGGATCTTTGGGATGGGTCCCTGATCTGACCGCTTCAAGGTCGCAAAAGGAGGAAGTCATGTGCAATCAACTGCCTATCGTTCGAGTTTTCGCCCTGGCAGCGCTGATCTTTTCATCCGTATCCGCTAATCTCCCCATCGCTGCCGCCCAGGTTATGCCCATTTCAAATCCAGCAGGGGCTCCGTTGATCCAGGCGGAACCTCGGTCCGGCAGCCCCGCCCAGGAGCCACTGACACCTTCCTCCAGCGCAGGTCCTTTTGGGGTCTTCCTGCCGGTGGTCATGGCTGGCGGCAGCGGCGTTACCACCGTGACCATCCCGGCCGGTGGAGGCAGTGTTTCCTTCAACCAGGACCAAATCCGCATCGATTTCCCGTCCGGCGCCGCCAGCGGCCCGATCACCCTCATAACCAGGCTGCTGGATTTTCCGCCGGTAGATGGATTGGTTCCGCTAAGCCCGGTGATCGATCTGCGCGCTTACGATGCGGCAGGCAAGCCGATCACCGTTTTTAATCAGATGGTTACCCTGACCTTCTCCTACGCCGAGCTGGACTTCGATACCTGGCCTACGATGTATATTGTCACCGAAACGAACCAGGGATGGACCAACGCAGGAACAAAGCCGGTCACCGGGCAGAAAGCGCTCAAGGCCAGCGTGGATCACTTTTCGCGCTTTGCCCTGACGAGCCTGGATAATACCTATAACCTGATGGTGGGCGACGAGAGTGGCAGCATCTATTATTTTGATCCATATTTTGGCATGGTTTACTATCTTTCACCCGGCGGTCAGCCGGCGGTGTATGCCGATCTGTCCGCCGTCATCAGTGGGGGAGACACCGATTTTGGGGGTATGGCGCGCAACCCGGCCACCAATGACCTGTATATTGGGACGGATACAACCGTCTACCGCCTGGCAGGCAGTAAAACGCTCTCCACTCTATTCACCATCCCAAACCCGGAGTTGGGCAACCGCATTGGCGGCCTGCATTACAGCCAGTCTTATACAGCCCTGTTTGTCTCGTCCATCTATTCCCAGGGAGGCAAATGGTATGGCGGCGCTTACCAGGTTGACCCGGTTAACGGGGTGTTGGTTAAAACATTCGACAAAGGGTCGCGCGGCCTGGTTACCGACTCGAAAAAGAGGATATTCGCCCTGGACGAATATGTCCCCCGGGGCTACAACCACCTGTTCCCGGACGGTGTGGGGATGTTGAACATCTGGCCAGATGCGGAGAACCAGCCCGAGACCTGGATTGAGCTGCCGGGTTTTTTAGGCCCTCGAGGTCTGGCTGCCGACAGAGCGGACAATATTTACGTCCTGAACCGGAATGCCGGAGCGATCTCGGTGGTTGGCGGGGCGGACCCGGCAGTGATCGGAGCCATCTACGGGGTACTCGCTCCGGTGAACTTTGCTGCGGCGGGCAGCAGCCTGGTGGTTCAGTCGCAGGGCGGGCTGCGGTTGATCCCCATGACCCGGCGCGACCCTTCGCCTTACTCGCCAATGATTATGAACCTGCCATCTATCTCAGGGGCCGGCAGCGCCCTGTTGATCTACAACGCCGACCCGGTTCCCGCCCATAACACTCTGCGCATCAACGGTAAGATGGCCCGCGATTTGTGGAGCGTGATCCCCGCCCGGCATACGGTTTCCTATAACCTGGAGAATTTTGCTGTGAGCGGCCCCGCGCTCATCCCCTATAACCAGCCGACCCGCCAGGTTGAACTATCCGTTTCCGGGAAAGAGGTGGTCAATGCCGGCATGGGTCTGCCGGAAGTGGGGATGACCCAGGTCGTCGATATCTATACGGAAGCGGTGATTGCCAGGGGCGATTGGGGAGTGTTTATCCAAACCTCTCCGTTGATTTCGTTAGAAGGGTTATTCCCAGATTTTACCCGTAATGGCCTCCAGGGAACGTCTATGTTCTATCAATTCAACCAATTGGGAGATTTCCATTTCTCGGATAACGCCACGCCGCCGCGTATCCTGACAGTGCACGTCGTGCCTGTGGTTATAGATGTGGATCAGGGATCCTGTTCCGGCGGAGGAAGCAGGGGCAGAGGTTCTGTCGTTCCCCAGGAAGGGCTGCTTTACCGCTACCGTGGAGTAACCATGGAGATCCCTCCTGGTGCGCTTCCGGGAAGCGCGACATATGAGCTGAAGGTCACCGAGTGCAACCTGAATTATCCTGGTAAGGATGCGGTCAGCAAGGCGAGGCCCAGTTACCAGTTTGGCCTGGTTCCCGAGCCTACCAGCCTGTTGCAACCATTAACCATCCGCACGCCTTATGATCCGGGGCTGCCAGAGCCGCCGGTTGCCGGTTTCTATGACCCGAAATTAGGGGACGTGGTGCCGCTGCCCTATGCCCTGGACAAGGGCAAAGTGGTGATCACGCTGCCGTCCGGGAATTATCAAAATGGCATCCCGAGCCTTGCTG
This sequence comes from uncultured Chloroflexota bacterium, assembly GCA_903871905.1. Taxonomy (GTDB): domain Bacteria; phylum Chloroflexota; class Anaerolineae; order Anaerolineales; family UBA4823; genus CAIQIV01. The sequence goes on from CAIQIV010000206.1 coordinate 3,311, forward strand.
AAGCACCGGCCCTGCCTGGAACTGTGTCCGAAGAGGCGCCAGGAGCTCTTGGCCGGTTGGGCACTATTCTCTCCGGTCTCTGGTGGGGGGTGGGGCTGCCCAACTCTTATATATCCAGCGCCCATTTTCTGGTGTATTACAATACCAAAGATTGTACTCAGTCTTATGCCCAATCCGTCTTGGATGACCTGGAGGCAGCTTATACCCAATATAACAGCAAAGGCTATTCCGTACCGACCAACACGGTGCTGGTCAAGATTGCTCCCTGGATAGCAGCCAAGAGCCGCCCAGGGGCTACCGTGGGAACAGATGGCTACTATCATCTATTTTTCAATAATGCTCTGTCCAGCGCAGATATGGATATTACGACTGCTCATGAGATGTTCCATGTCTCGCAGCATGAGAGCATCGGAGTGGTGGGTTTTCCGTTAACCTCAAATTGGTGGCTGGAAGGCACAGCCACCTGGGCTGAATACTCGATGTATCCCTCGAATAACAGCTACCTGCTCAGTATTGGTAACTCAATGAACTTCCCCAATACAGCTTTCGCCAATTGGGGTGGCCTTTCGGTCGAACAGCAGTACGCCACCATGGCCGTGGCGGAATACATGGTTCAGAAGAAGGGCTCAACGGTGATCCAGACCGTTAATACCAATATCCAGGCGGGGATGACCCTGAACGACGCTTTGCAGTCGGCCGTGGGAGGAAATTGGTCGACTTTCTATGAGGAATGGGCGCGCGATTATTGGCAGCAGAAATATGATCCAGTGAAGAGCTGGGCGTTGGACCCGTCAGCCTCACAATTGGTGAACCCGGCAACGGCGGTGACCACCATTCTGAACCAGCCCGCTTTGCCTGCCCTGTCTTCTGGCATGGTCAGAGGGGTGTACAAAGCAACCCTGCCCAATCTGCCAGCATCCTTCATCAGCGGAACAGACAGCGTGGTTCGCCTGCCGGCTTCTTGCAATAACAGCGACGTCATCGTGTATGATAAGAAAAAACAGGTACAGCAAACCTTTATCGGTGTGTGGGCGCCGGAGAATGGGCAGGCAGTACGCAAGGTCAGTACCTATCCTGCCACCAACCCGCTGTATTTTGTGTATATCAACAGCGCTGCAGCTTCAACCTGTGCTTTGAAGATCCTATGGGAAGCGCCTACCCTCGACAGCCTCATTCCAAATGTCGTGCAGAAAGGCGTCGCAAACACGATTATTATGTATGGCGCCGGGTTCGGAATTAAGACAGGCAAGGTGTATGCCGGGGGGCAGACTTATTCACCAACAGCCTGGGGTGATAACATGGTTCAGTTCTCCCTGTCAGCGCAAAGCACACCCGGTTCGATCAATGTCCAGGTGCAGGCGCCGACCGGCGCATTGAGCAATCCTGTCAGCCTGCTGATTACCCCGTGAGGCGGCTGTCCAGAGAAAATTTGCCACAGATGTCACACAGATTTTCACAGATAAGAGGCTCTCTCTTCTACGATCTGTGTGTATCAGTGTGCATCTGTGGTTGAACTTCTTCACATTTCCGAGATCAGATTCGGGTTGGTGCACTTACCCCGCCGCCCCCAGCACCAGCGCCAGCAGCGCCATCTTGGTCACCACGGCGTTGAAGGCCTCGGTCTAAAAGCAGCTCAGGTCGGTCTGCCGGTCAGGTTGACGGAAAATTCGTATTTTGAGGCGTCAACCAGCATGATCACCACCTCGATCGGGCGGCCCTGGCTGAAGGTGATGCGCCGGTCGACCAGCAGGGGACTGCCGGTTGGGATCTGTAGCAGCTCGGATTCAAGAAAGTCGGCGGCCTTGGCCTTGATATTATCCCTGGCATCCGTGAGCACGATGCCATATTTCGTCTCTAAGTGCTGATACAAGGAGACAAACGTCCCGGCATCTGCCAGGATCCCCGGCACCAGGTCTGGCACAACGTAATTGGTCATCAAAGCGACCGGCTTACCATTGGCGAGCTGGATCCTTTGGATGCGCACTACCTGCGTTTCTGCCGGCAGGTTCAGGTCATCCAGCACATTGTTCGGGGGAACCACCATATCAATGTGCATGCTCTTGGAGGAGACCTTGTAGCCCTTCGATTCGAGCGTCTCGGTGAAGGATGAAACGATATTTAATTTCTGCGTGGTGCGATAATCCAGCACCTCGGTACCGCGACCCTGTTGGATGCGGATAAATCCACCCTGTTCAAGCAGTTCCATCGCTTTGCGTATTGTCGTCCGGCTGACCTGGAACTGCTGGCACAAATCCGGTTCGGTTGGCATGAGCGAGCCGATGGGATAGGTGTCATCCAGGATCATGCCCTTGATTTGGGTGTAGACTTTCATATACGCGGGAATACGCTTCTTCATCAGGCCTCCAAAAGATAACGGTTAGGTAAATATACATCATTATGTTTCACCTGTCAATTCTTGTTTTTTCGGACAGGGGGAAAATAAATGGACAATTACCAGGTGTAAGGCTTCTCAATGGCAGCTCAGCCAGTTTTCTGACTTTGAAATGCGCTGGTCAGCCGGGTAAATCAACGACTTTATCCCTTTTTTGGGGCATGGCTGCGCCTTGTCTCCGCTTGGCTTGGGGAGCAGAGAGAACGTATCTATTGACATTGAAACATTATTATGTTATCGTTGGGGGAGACTGAATGTGCGGCTTTCATCCCGGTTTAAGGGGCGAAAAAGGCGCAAACATCACGGATAAAATGTGAAAGATAATAATGAATATATCTCGCGAGCAAATTGCCCATATGATCGACATCAGCGCTGTGAAAGCGGAGTCCTGCGTGGAAGATGTGGATGCGATCGTCGCGGCTGCCAGGAAGTATCATTTTATTTGCGTGTTCACCCTGCCTTCCCTGGCGCCGTATGCCAAGCAGCGCCTGGCGGGGGCGGCGGAAATCTTGCTGGGTGGCGCCGTTGGCTTTCCCTCGGGGGGGCCAACCACCGCGACCAAGGCATTCGAGGCTTCCGAGCTGCTGGTGCTTGGCTGTGACGAGCTGGATATGGTGATCAATATCGGCAAACTAAAATCCAGGTTGTATCAAGATGTTGCCGAAGAGATCAGCCAGATTGTGCGGCTGGCTGGAACGATCCCGGTGAAGGTGATCCTGGAAGTCAACTTGCTCAAAGATGCTGAAATTCAGGATGGGGCCAGGATTGTCCGAGACTGCGGCGCCCAGTATGTGAAGACGGGTACGGGCTGGTTTGGCGCCACTACTTTTGATCATATTCAAACCATCCAGGAAGCGGTAGGTGACAGCCTGAAGATTAAGGTTGCCGGTGGGGTGCGGGACCTGGATGTCCTGCTGAAGATGCATGCCATGGGGGTCTCCCGGTTTGGAATTGGCCATCTGTCTGCTGTCCGGATTATGGAAGAATTCATCAGTATGGAAAAGGGTTAGCCATGGGAAACCATATATTAGCCTACGACCTGGGAACCGGTGGGGTGAAGGCTTCTGTCTTCGATGAGTCGGGAAAATCGCTGGCAGAGTGTTTTGTTGCTTACGACACCCGTTATCCCCAGGGGGGATACCATGAACAGGATCCCCAGGATTGGTGGAATGCAGTGGCTGCCTCCACCAGGCGCCTCCTGCAAAACCCGTCCCTGGATGGGGGCGACATCCTGTGCATCGCCGTCTCCGGTCACAGCCTGGGGGTGGTGCCGGTCGGCAAAGATGGAGAGCTGCTTTCCCACAATATCCCGATCTGGTCGGATTCCCGGGCGGTGAAGCAGGCCCAGGGTTTCTTCTCCCGCATCGCGCCGGACGAATGGTACCTGACGACCGGCAGCGGCTTCCCTCCAGCCTTGTATTCCATTTTCAAGCTGATGTGGATGAAAGAGCATCTGCCTGAGATGTATGCGAAAACCGCCAGGTTTATCGGCACCAAGGATTACATCAACTACCGCCTGACCGGCAAGCTGTGCACCGATCCATCCTACGCCTCGGGCAGCGGGGTCTATGACCTCAAAGCCTGGGGGTACCGGCAGGAGTATATTGAAAACTCCGGTGTGGCTGCAGAGAAGCTGCCGGAGATCGTGCCGTCCACCGCGCTGCTTGGCAGGATCCTGCCGGAGGTGGCCCGGGATCTCGGGTTGGGCGAAAACATCCAGGTGGCTTGCGGTGGGGTGGACAATGCCTGCATGGCGCTGGGAGCTGGCTGCGTGGCGGACGGGATGGCCTATACTTCGTTGGGCTCTTCTGCCTGGATCGCGGTTTCGGGGGGAGAGCCGATCGTGGATGTGCGCTACAAGCCATACGTTTTTACCCACTGCATCCCGGGCATGTTTGTTTCTTCAGCCGCGATATTTTCGGCTGGCAGCTCGTTCCGCTGGCTGAGAGATACGGTGTGCCGGGATCTGCTGAGTGAAAAAGAGCCATACGACGCCATGACCCGGCTGGCGGCCCAGTCGCCCCTGGGCGCCAACCGGCTGATCTTTAACCCCAGCCTGGCGGGTGGGTCCAGCCTGGATAAGTCCCCGCAAATCAAGGGCGGCTTTATTGGCTTGCAGCTTGGGCACACCCAGAGCGACCTGATCCGGGCGGTGATGGAAGGCATCTGCCTGAATCTGAGGATCGCCCTGGATGTGATGGCCGGCTACATCACCCTGTCCGAGGAGATGCTCCTGGTGGGCGGCGGCGGAAAGAGCCGGTTCTGGAGGGGTTTGTTTGCCGATACTTACAACAAAACCATTCTCGAGACCAATGTCGGCCAGGACGCCGGTTCATTCGGCGCCGCGGCTGTGGCAGCGGTGGGGGTTGGGCTGTGGAAAGATTTTGATCTTGTGCCGCGCCTTCACGTGACCAAATCCCGGGTGGAACCGGTTAAGGAAAATTCTGCCAGGTATACAACCCTGCTCCGTTTGTTTAAACGGATTGCGGAAGTCCAGGCAGAGATAGGAGAAATGATCGAACAAACAGATTGGGAATGAACATTTCGGCTCAGTAGATCATGGTGTTCGGATAGGAAATCTCAACAATCTTTGGAGGAGTAAAGTGATTAAGTTAGCACGTACCACCCTGTATATTGTCCTGGCCATTACGCTCGTACTGAGCGCAGTCGGGTGCGCCGCTAAAGCCACCCCGGCCCCGGTTGCCCCAGCCGCCCCTGCCGCCCAGCCAGCTTCCCAGGCGGACACAAAAATCGTCTCCGCCATCAAATCCCTCGACCCCAACCGCGGCCAGGGGAAGACCATCGGCGTGGTAGCTTTCTTCCAGGCCAATGACTGGAACCGCAATGCCCTGAAGGCGATCAAGGATAACCTGGAGCAATTCAAATATACGGTCAATATTATTGACGGGAACGGCGATGCAGCCAAGATGAATGCCGCCGTGGATACCTTTATCGCTAACAAAGTCAATGGTATCATCATGGCTGGCGGCGATGGCACTGCGCTGAAATCCGGCTGCGCCAAGATCGTGGCTGCGGGCATCCCTTACACGGTGATTGACATGTTCCAGGAAGGCGCGATTACCAATGTGATGGCGGATAACTGGGGCGGCGGCACACAGCTCGGCCTTTATGTCGTCAACCAGATTAAGGGCAAGGGTAAGGTCTTGATTTTGGATACTCCCAGTTGGGTCACCCTCCTGGCTCGTGCAGATGCCGCGGATGTGGTCTTCAACCCTCACCGCTCCGACGATCCGACCAAGGGCATCGTTGCCGAGAGGTTTGATATCGACGCCGGCAATGCCGTGACGGATGCACAGACCAAGGTCGCTGCCGCCCTGGCGGCCGATACCAACAAGGATATCAAGGCCATCGTCACCACCTGGAACCTCCCGGCGGTTGGCGCTTATGCGGCCCTCAAAGCCGCCGGCCGGACCCAGGACGTGGTCATCGCCAGCGGCGACACCGGCAAGGATGTCCTGATGGCCATGCGCGAAAAGGAATCCGGAAAATGGGTCTTCATGGGCCAGAACTCCTACGTTCTTGGCACCCGCGCAGCCCAGGGCCTGGACCTGGCGCTGAATGGCATGGCATCTATCGTGCCCTATGCCCAGTTTGGCCCGACCTACTTTGTCTCTAACCTGGGCGGCGCGGCGGACGCAGTCACGGATGGCTCCGAGATCAAGCTGCAGAGCCCGGAACAACACTGGCAGGAAGTATTTGGCACTGCTTTTGGTACCTTGAAATAACCCTGTTGATGATTAGGGGTGGGGGAAGGAGCGGCTCGCACCTTCCCCCATCGTGTTTGTGTGCAGGCAGAAGCCGGTTAATACCGCAGCTTCTTTGGAGGGCCCTTTGGAAGAGCAGGTCGTTGCTAGAATTCGTGAGGTCAAGAAATATTTCGGGGCAACCAAGGCGTTGGATGGCATTGACCTGGATATTTGCGCCAACGAGGTCCACGCTATCGTTGGCTCCAACGGCGCCGGTAAATCTACCCTGATGAAAACCCTGGCTGGGGAGCATGTCCCGGACGAAGGGCGGCTGTATTATCTTGACGAGGATATCACCGGCCTGACCCCCCTGGAAATTCAGAAAAAAGGCATCCAGGTGGTACACCAGGTGTTGAATATCGTGGAAAGTATGTCGATCCTGGAGAATATCCTGCTGGCCTGCCCACCGACAAAAAGGGGGGTGTTGACCTGGAAAGCGGGAAGAGCAGCCGTCCATGAGATCCTGGACTTTATCGGAGTTCAATTTGACCTGGATCAACCCGCCGGTACGCTGTCAATCTCTGAGCAGCAGTTTGTCATCCTGGCCCGGGCGTTGGTGAACCAGCCCAAGGTGCTGGTGCTGGATGAGCCAACCTCCAGGATCGGGCTGGAGGAAACGGGCAAACTGTTCGCCGTGATCCGCAAGCTCAAGGCGCATGGCACGACCACCATCTACATTTCTCACCGCATGGAGGAAATTTACCAGATCTGTGACAAAATCAGCGTCTTCCGGGATGGGAAGCGTATTGAGACGCGGGCGACCCGCGACCTGCCCAAGGAGGAGCTGGTGACCTTGATGCTGGGGAAAAAACTGGATGTCTTTTTCCCGAAATCTGCCGTGGAGTTGGGTCCCGAAGTTTTGCAGGTGAATGGCCTGGTTTACAAGGACCGGCTCAACCGGGTCAGTTTTTCCGTGCGGCGCGGGGAAATCGTTTCCATCGTCGGCGCCGTGGGCGCGGGGAAAACAGAAATTCTCAATCTGATCTTCGGGATACTGAAACCAGACGGCGGCGAGGTGTTGATCGATAACCGGCCGGTTTTCCCGCGCCATTCCCCCCAGAAAGCTATCCGCCATGCGGTGGCGCTGATCCCGGAAGACCGGGCGCTGCAGGGCATGATTGGGAATGTGTCGGTGAAATATAACCTGACCGCCATCAACATGAAGAACATTTCCCGCTATTCCATGATCAATAACCGGCGGGAAAATATCCTGGCGCAGCGCCTGAGCGATCAGCTTTCGGTGACCCCCAATGACATCAACTATCTGATCAGCGCCCTCTCCGGCGGCAACCAGCAGAAAACGGTGATTGGCAAATGGCTGGCGAATACCTACCAGCTCTATTTGCTGGATGAAGTGACCGCAGGTGTGGATATTGGGGCGAAGTCCGAGATCTACACCCTCCTGGGAGAGCTGGCGAAAAATGGGGCGGGCATCTTATTGGCGACCGGCGATATCGAAGAGGCCATGGGATTAAGCGACCGCATCATCATTCTGTACAAGGGCGAGGTGGTGAACGTGGTGGATCCGCTCAGCACATCGAAGGATGAAATCTTAGCCTACATCATGGGAGGACACCGGGTTGAGCAGTAAATGGGATAAAATGATTCGCTGCTACGGCATGCCTTTTGGATTACTGGTCCTGGTGTTCCTGCTGCAGGTTTTTTTCATCAATGTGCCGCTGTTTTCGGCGTTAAACATCAAACATATCCTGCTCGAGACCACCAGCATCGCCCTGACGGCCCTTGGGCTTTCTTTCATCATGATGAGCGGGGAAGGGGACCTGTCTTTTGCCGGGCTCTTCAGCCTGCTGACGGTGGTCTTTGCCATGGTATCGAACCGCTGGAATAATTTCTTCATTTCCTACCTCGTGGTAACCCTGATTGCGGTCGGTGTTTATCTGATCATTGCCCTGCTGGTCACCCGGCTGAAGTTTTCATCGTTCATCGTCTCCATTGCTTTTATGTTCATGGCTAACGGCGTGGAGAAAGCCCTGCACCAGCAAACCACGCTGATCCAGGACCCGGCAATCCTCTCCTTTTCAACGGTTGAATTTGGGCTGCCGCTGGTGGTCTGGCTGATGGGCCTGGTGTACCTGGCTGCTTACTTTGTGGTCAACAAGACCCGGTTTGGCTTCTCTCTGCGCATCGTGGGTGAGAACCAGAACGCCGCTATCGAAGCCGGGATTAACAGCCGCGCCATGAAAATCTCGGCCTACATCATCGCCGGTCTCTTGATATCCCTGGCGGCGGCGGTTGAAAGCACGCGGGTGGGGGCGATCTATGAACAGGGAAAATTCTACATGCTCCCCGTTTTCGCCGCCTGCTACCTGGGTTATTCGATGTTTGTCCCTGGGCGGATCAACGTGGTCGGAACCCTGGTCGGGGCGCTCTTCATGGGGGTCCTGGAAAAATTCTTGAACATGGTCAACGCCGAATCGTATATCGTATCCATCACCCAGGGGGTGGTGCTGATCGTTTCGGTGGGATTAGTGGCGTTCAAGAACCGGGATAAGATTGTCCAGATTAAGCTATAGGACCGAGTTTGGCAGCCGGATATGAAAAACCAGAAGGTTTCCCTCGCTCAAAAAAACAGCAGGCAGATTGCCTCCCCGCAGACCCTGATGTTTCTCATCTTGATCCTGGGGGTGCTGGTATTTTTTACCTTGTTCACCCCCAATCACAGCTACCTCAAGATAGAAAACCTGAATAACATTTTGACCGACTCGGTGATCCCGGCGGTCTTTGCCTTTGGCATGGGGATCATCATCGCCGGCGGGGGGTTTGATCTCTCGTTGGGCCATATTGCCAGCATGGCCGCCTCGATCATCGCTTACTTGATGAGCGGCGGTGTCCTATTCGATCCGATCAGCGCGGTTTTTGTCGGCCTGGTGGTTGCCGCCGCGGTCGGCCTGGGGAACGGCCTGCTGGTCTCTCGCCTGGGGATCTCGTCGTTCATTGTCACCCTGGGGATGCAGTTCCTGATCATCGGCGTCCGGCAGATTATCACCGGCGGACAGTCGGTGTATATCAGCAATGAGCCTTTTAAGGCGCTGGCTGACAACCAGCTTGGCATCTCGAACCTGGTGCTGATCCTGGTGGGGATCGGGGCGCTGATTTACCTGCTGATGGAAAAGAGCACTTTTGGGCGTAAAGTCCAGTTCACCGGCGCCAACATCGAAGCCAGTAAATTCATGGGCATCCACATCAAGAATTTTACGATGTATACTTTCATCCTGGGGGCGGTGCTGGCGGGTTTTGGCGGGGCGCTGTTTGCCGCCCGGGCCGGGGCGGTGCAGATCAACAGCGTCGACTCGAAGCTGTTGGACGCCATCACCATCGCTGTTTTTGCCAGCGTCATTTTTGGCCGTTTTCGCACGGGCGGCATTATGTTGGTGGCTATCCTGATCTCCATGATCGGCACAGGCATGAGCATGATGGGCATCAAGACGGAATGGATTGAGGTGGTCAAAGGGTTTATCCTGCTCTCTTCAATTTTCCTGGCAAGAATGATGAATTCGAAGACAGCCCTGATCAATCTCAGAGTATTTTTGAAAAGCAAAGGAGTATTGGAGAATGGACGTGAAGAAACTGTTTAGCCTGGAAGGAAAAAAGGGGTTTATCACTGGCGGCGCACAGGGGATTGGCAGGACCATCGCCCAGGCATTTGCAGAGCTGGGCGCCGAGGTGGCTATCGTGGATATCAACGCCCAGAAAGCCCAGGAGACTGCGGCGCAGATCGCGGCCGCCACGGGCGGGAGAGTGCTTGCCCTGCCCTGTGACGTGGCTGACCCGGCCAGCGTGGGCCAGATGATCGAGCAGTACGAGAAGGACTTTACCACCATAAATTTTGCGGTGAACAATGCCGGCATATTTACCGGGGATGCCGCCCTGGATATTTCTCCCGCGGCGTTTAAGTCGGTGATCGATGTCAATCTCACCGGGATGTTCTTTACTGCCCAGGCTGCGGCGCGCTTGATGGTCAAGCACAAAACGGGCGGGTCGATCATCAGCACGGCCTCCATGTCGGCGCATATCATCAACGTGCCGCAAACCATCGCCAATTACTGCGCCACCAAGGCGGCAGTCGTCCACCTGTCCAAGGGACTGGCGGTGGAATGGGCGAAATATAACATCCGGGTTAACTGCATCAGCCCGGGGTACATCCAGACCGAGCTGATTGCCTCGCTGAAGGATCTGCTGCCGATCTGGTCGGCTAAGATGCCCGAGGGCAGCCGGTTGGGATACCCGGAAGACCTGATTGGCGCCTTCGTTTACTTCGCCAGTGATGCATCGCTGTTTGCCAACGGTACTGAGCTGGTGATCGATGGAGGCTACACGATTCTTTAAATGGGCAAGGACTTCCGAATCCCCGGGATTTTGGAAGTCCCTGCGTCCTGCGTATAGGTTTTCTTCCCCCGCGCCTTCTATCGGCGCGGGGGCAGTTTTTTCTATTCCGCCGCCCCCAGCACCAGCGCCAGCAGCGCCATCTTGGTCACCACGGCGTTGAAGGCCTCGGTCCAGTACCAGGCATGGCGGGTCAGGTCCACCTTAGTCTCCAGCTCGTCCATGCGCGGCAGGGAATGGAAGACCATGCAGTTGGACCTGGCCTTGCGCATCAGCTCGGCGGTGACTTTGTAGTTGTCAGGGGTGGTTCCCACCGCGCCGCTGCGCTCGTCGCGCGACTTGGTGTAGTCCGGCTGCACCACCGGCTCCATATAGATCATATCCGCTTCGGCGATGGCTTCCTCGATGTGTTCCACCGTGCGGTAGCGCAGGCCGTGGTCATTGATGTATTCCACGATGTCTTCGGGCAGGGCCATGTCCGGCGGGTGGACGTAGATCGCCTCGATGTCGAACTCGCACATCGCCACGCTCATCGAATGCATGGTGCGCATGCGCATGTCGCCGTCCAGGATGAACTTCAACCCGTCCAGCGTGCCCCGCTCCTTCCACACCGTGTACAGGTCGGAGATGCCCTGGGTGGGGTGCTCGCCCCAGCCGTCGCCGCAGTTGAGGATGGGCACGGTCGCCCAGTGAGCTGCCTCGGCGGGGGCGCCCTTCTGGTAGTGGCGCATGGCGATCACATCCCCGTAGAACTCCAGCATGCCCACCGTGTCGCGGATCGACTCCTGGTAGAAGTCGCCGGCGCGGGTCATCTTGGCGTCGGAGAAGCCGGTGACCGCTCCGCCCAGGCGCAGCATGGCGGCCTCGGTGGACAGGCGGGTGCGGGTGGAGGGCTGGTAGAAGGCGGTGACCAGGGTCTTCTTGGAGAGCAGGTCCGTGTTCTCGCGGTTGCGGGCGAAGGGGGCCAACTGCTCACAGATCTCGAAGACGCGCAAGAAGTCTTCGCGCTCGAAGTTTTTGAGGGAAACGATATCACGACCTAAAAAGCTGCGCATAGTATATTCTCCTGTTTGTTTTAATATTATCCCAGCACCGGGTCCGTGGGGACCAGGCTGGCGAAGCGCCGCCACAGGGCGGGGGTGAGCTCGCGGGCGCGGGCCTTGATGCGCTGCTCGTCCAGCGTCAGCAGGCGGCGGTCGCGCATCAGGATTTTGCCGTCCACGATGGTGGTGGTGATCATCGACTCGTTGAAGGCGAAGACCAGGTGCCCGGCCAGGTTGTCGGCGGTCAGCGGGGTGGCGGGCTGGTAGTCGACGAGGATCAGGTCAGCCGCCGCGCCGGGGCGCAGCACGCCGATGGGGGCCTCGGGGTAGTAGGCGGAAGCCAGGGCGGCGTTGTTATACACCGCCAGCTGCAGGAGCTGGTCGCCGGGCATGCGCCGCACGTCGCGGTGCTGGTGGCGCTGCAGGAAGGCAGCGGCTTCGGCTTCCTTCCACATGGTGTTGGACAGGCCGTCGTTGCCCAGGCACACGCGCACCCCGGCGCGCAGGTACGACTCCACCGCCATGATCCCATCGCCGTCGTTCATGTTATTGCGCGGCTGGTGGCTGACCCAGGAGCGCGTCTCGGCGGCCAGGGCGATCTCGCGGGCGTCCAGGTGGATGGCGTGAGCCAGGATGGTGCGCTCGCCCAGGATGCCGTGGCGCTGCAGGCGGTCTACCGAGCGCGTGCCGGCCAGCGCCAGGCTGCGCACCTGGTCGTACTCGTGCTCGGCCACGTGCAGGTGAAAGCCGGTGCCCTCGGGCGCGGCCTCCCGGCAGGCCGCCAGGGTGGCCTCCGAGACGGTCATCGGGGCATGGATGCCAAAGTTGGCGCGCACGCGGCCCCCCGCCACCCGCTCCTGGCTGCAGCGGCGCACAAAGCGGGCGTTCTCGTTGATCCCGGCCCGAGCGAGCTGCGGGCCGTTGCGGTCGGTGGTCTCGAAGCACAGCACCGAGCGCACCCCGCCCTGCTCCACCGCCTCGGCGATGATGTCCAGGGCGCCGTCGGCGCACTCCGGGGACGAGTGGTGGTCAAACAGGGTGGTGGCGCCGTGTTTGATGGCGTCGATAATCCCCACCAGGGCTGACAGGCGCACCTCTTCCGGACCCAGCGCCCGGTCAAAGGGCCACCACATTTTGGTCAGCACGGTGGGCAGGGTGATCGGCGCCTCGCCGGGGATGGACAGGCCGACCGCCAGGGCGCTGTAGTAATGCCCGTGGGCCACGATCAGCCCGGGCATCCCGTACTGGCCCCGGGCGTCCAGCCGCTCCTCGGCGGGGTGCTGTGCCTCCAGCTCGGCGCTGGGGCCCAGGGCGGCGATGCGCCCATCCTGCAGCAGCAGGGCGTGGTCTTCCAGCACCTGGTTGGGCGTGTCCCAGGTGATCAGGTTGGCATGGGTGATCAGCATCATCGCCTCCTAAGGGATCAGCCGCGTCCCGGTGCGCCCCAGCAGGGCGTTTTCCAGGTTCTCGGGGTTGGTGATCAGCGCCTGTTTGCCGCCGTGCTCCAGGAAGTAGATGCAGGCGCGGATCTTGGGCTCCATGCTGCCTTTGGCAAAATGGCCTTCCGCCAGGTAGCGTTTCGCCTCGGCCAGGCTCAGGCTGTCCAGCCACTGCTGGCCCGGCTTGTTATAGTTCAGGGCCACCTTTTCCACGGCGGTGGAGATCAGGAACAGGTCGGCCTGGATGCTGCTGGCCAGGATCATCGCCCCGTAGTCCTTGTCCAGCACCACCTCCACCCCCTGCAGCGCCCCGCTCTCGTCCTCGACCACGGGGATGCCGCCGCCGCCGGTGCAGATCACCACCACGCCGGTGTCGATGAAGCGGCGGATGGCCTCCGCCTCGACAATGCGCTGCGGGATGGGCGAGGCGATCACCCGCCGCCAGCCACGACCGGCGTCCTCCATCACCGACCAGCCGTCACGCTGCTCGTGCTCCCGCGCCGCCGCCTCGTCCATGAAGGATCCGATCGGCTTGGAAGGGTGCTGGAAGGCGGGGTCATTCCGGTCCACCAGGGTCTGGGTGATCACCGTGGCGATGGGGCGCTGGATGCCGCGCTTGAGGAATTCGTTGTGCAGGGCGCGCTGGAACATATAGCCGGCGGCGCCCTGCAGGTCGGCCAGCACATAATCCAGGCTGACCGGGTGCAGCTCATGCTGCGCCAGCTCGGAGCGGCGCAGGATCCAGCCCACCTGCGGCCCGCCGCCGTGGGTGAGCACCACGTCCCAGCCGGCCTCGATCATCCCGGCCACGTGGACCATGGATTCGACGGCGGCGGCATACTGGTCGGGCAGGCCCTGCCGCGAGCTGTCCTTGATCAGCGAATTGCCCCCCACCGCCACCACGGCGAGTTTGCGTTTGGCTTCAGTCATACTTCCTCCAAGGTTGATTGGTACCCCTTCCGCCTGTCATTGCTCGGAGACTGCTGCGTGCCTCGCAGTGACAGCGTCCCATGTCATTGCGAGGCGGCTTTGCGCCGAAGCAATCCCCTCCGCAGCCAGGGAGACTGCTTCGTGCCTCGCAGTGACATCTTTGCCTGCCAGGGAGACTGCTTCGTGCCTCGCAGTGACAGCCATTCTGTCATTGCGAGGCGGCTTTGCGCCGAAGCAATCCCCTCTCCAGTGGGGAGACTGCTTCGTACCTCGCAGTGACATCTTTGCCTGCCAGGGAGACTGCTTCGTTCCTCGCAGTGACATCATTCTGTCATTGCGAGGCGGCTTTGCGCCGAAGCAATCCCCTCCACCACATTTACTCTGCAAAGGCGTCGATCACCTCTTTGATGTTGCCCATCAGCGGATACAGGATGGGGCAGGTGACGCCGGCGTCGATATACTCCTGCACCCGGGCCCGGCACTGCGCCGCCGTGCCGACCGCCATGATCTGGTGCACGATCTCATCCGGGATCACGGCGCTGGCGCGCTCGTAGTCCTCCTCCGTTGCCGGCCAGCCCATCATCGCCCGCGCCTGCTCGGCGATCGCCTCGCTCACCCCGGAGGCCTTCATGATGTGCGGCTCGGTGGCGAAGTAGTAAGCCGCCAGCTTCTTGCCCTCGTGCAGGGCCTTTTCCGGGTGGGCGTCGGAGAGCGAGACCACGATCAGCTCGGGCAGGTCCAGCTCCTTGAGCGAGCGCCCGGCTTTGGCGGCGCCCTTCTCCACCAGGCCGATGGCGCGGCGGACGTAGTCCACCGAGACGCCGTAGTTCAAACAGGCGCCGTCGGCGATCTCGCCTGCCAGCTCCAGCATCTTATCCCCGGTGGCGCCGATGTAGATCGGCACGTCCCTCGGGGAGGTGTCGCCCCACACCACGTCCAGGGACACGTGGTCCATGTGCACAAACTCGCCGTGGAAGGTGACCTCTTCCATGGCCAGCAGGCGGCGGATGACCTCGATGTTCTCGCGCATCGCCTGCAGCGGCTTGCGCAGGTCGACGCCCACCCGTCCGGCGATGGGCTGCCACCAGGCGCCCAGGCCGAGCATCACCCGCCCGCGCCCCCCGTATTTGCCCCCCAACTCCCACATGGAGCTGAAGGTGGCGGCGATCACCGCCGGGTTGCGCGTCCAGATCGGCAGCACCCCGGATCCGAGGCGCAGCTTCCGGGTGTGGGTGAGAAAGGCGCTCATCAAGACGATGCAGTCGCGCGCCAGGCGGTTGTCGCCCTGCCAGATCTCGCTGAAGCCGCGCTCTTCCATATAGCGCGCCAGCTCCAGTTCCTGGCGGATGTCCACCTTGTCCTGCATGTAGATTGCCATGCGTTGCTTCATGGGTTCCTCCTGTGGGATACCGGCGCTGCGCTTCAGGCCCGCTGGGCGATGCGCCGGATGATGTGGAAGCGGATCAGGTCGGTCAGGAAGTAGTTTTCTGACCAGACAAACGGCTGCCCGGTATCGCTGTAAAACAGCTCCTGCAGCAGCAGCAGGGATTGGCCTGCGGGCACGTGCAGCCAGCGCGCCAGGCGCTCATCGGCGTTTACCGCAAACAGGTCGGTGTAGGTGTAGGAAGGGGCCGGGGCGCCTTTTTCGATCAGGTAATCCAGCAGCGATCCATCCGGGAAGGCCTGCAGTTCGGCCAGGTCCACCAGCCCGGCGGGGACGTAGCTGTCCAGGTAGGCGATGGTGCGCTCGCCGGCGCGAGAGGTGATCTGGACGTGGGCCAGCGCGGCGCCAGGCGGGACCTCCAGCCGGGGGGCAAGCCGCTCGTCGGCGGCGGACAGCTCCACCAGCCAATCGGCGCGGGTGGCGGGCACGCCCGCCAGGGCGGCCATGGTGTGCAGGCTGTGCAGGTGCTCCAGCCCGTCCTGCATGGCGCCCTGCGGCGGGGCGGTGACAAAGGCCCCTACGCCGTGGCGGCGGGTGATCACCCCCTGGCCTTCCAGCCGGCCCATGGCCTCGCGCAGCGTGGGGCGCGAGATGCCCAGCTCTTTGGAGAGCTCCTCCTCCCCGGGCAGGCGGTCGCCAGGCCGGCAGCCGCGGTCGGCGATGAAGTGGTTGAGGGCTTCGATCGCCTGGTCATACAGGGGGCGCGCGTCCCGTTTCAGATAAGTCTTGCGTTCTTTGACCATGCCGCGGCTGCCAGCTCCTGGGGTCAGCGGTAGCGCAGGCCCAGCGTTTTGAGCTCGGCCTTGACGCCCTCGTACATCCCCAACCACTCATCGTTGGGCTTGAGGCGCTCGAAGTCATACAGGTCCTGCATGCGCCGGCCGCGCGGCGGGCTGCCCAGGGTGGGCTCGTACTTGCCCAGGCAGTACTTGACCACCTCGTTGGCCTGCTGGCGGTGCATGCCGGTGGCGGCGCGGGTGGTCTCGCCCAGCAGGCGCGCTTCCAGCCCGGAGATCATATCCACGTCGTCGCCGCCGGTGATGCCGCTGGGGCCGGGGCCGGTGTGCTGCCCGGAGCTGACGGCGACGACGGCGTTTGCCGCCGCCTCCCACAGCACCTGGTAGGTGCCGGCGCGGGCGTCGAGGAACACGTTCTGGCCGATGGGGAAGATGGTGTTGCGCGAGAAGGCCTGCCCCACGATGCTCTCCACCCACAGCGTCTGGCGGTGGGTGGTGGCGCCGTTCTTCAGGCTCATGTGCACCGGGTGGTGCACTACGATGGTCGAGCTGTGGCACACGGCTGCCAGCAGGGTCTCGGCGGCGCCGCAGATGGCCGCGCCTTCCGGCCCGCCGGCCCAGCCGCCGATCATCGGCGCCAGCAGGGTGGCCACGTGCACGCCGTTCTCCACCGCCGCCACGGCGCGGATCAGGCGGTCGTAATCGGACTTGAGCTCGGTGAGCAGGGCGGCGTACATGAAGTCGCCGCGGCGCAGGCCGCGCTCCTCGTTGATAATGGCTACTGCCGGCGGCGCAGAGGCGGCGCAGCCAGGGGCGACAAACATGGGCATCCCCGGCCGCCCGCTGCGGCGGATGGCCTCGCGGATCCAGCCTACTTCCTGGATGGCGCCGTGGACCTCCAGCGGTGAGTAGGGGCGGATCTGGCGACCCTCGACCACGTGGGGATTGGCGTTGGCGATCATGTCGATGGTGGGTTCCAGGGCGAAGTTCATCATGTGCTTGACGTAAACCTCTCCCTCGGTGACACTGGAGCCGGCAGCGCCGCCGATCACCAGCGCCGGCGTGTCGCTGTCCAGCTTGCGGTGGCGCAGCATCACCTGGTCCTTGCCCCAGCCGAACATCAGCGGGCTGTGGTAGTTGTCCAGGTAGCGCCAGATCTCGGCCTCGCTGAACTTGGCCACCTTCTGCGTGTCCAGCACCCACAGGCCGCTGTCCACCGCCATCTCCATGCCGGCGGCGAACAGCCGGTCGGCCATGGCGTCGTCCTGCGGCACCACCTGGTCGGGGCTGTATTTGATTTCGTATTTGCGCGCCAGCTCCTTGACCTTGGGGAAGATGGCCTTGTCAAATTCTTTTTCCTGTTTGCGCGGACCCTGGTCCACGCGCTCCATCATTTCGAAATGTAAGCCTGGCATGCTGTCCTCCTTATCCTGCCGCCTGGGTGATGCCCAGCAGCCGGTCGCACAGGTCAACGGCGTGCTGCGCCGTCTCGCCGTAGCCGTCGGCGCCGATCTTGTCGGCGTAGGCCTGGCTGGTGGGGCCGCCGCCGATGATCACCTTGAAGTGCTGGCGCACCCCTTCTTCTTTCATCATCTCGATCACCTCGCCCATCATGGGCAGGGTGGTGGTGAGCAGCCCCGAGATGCCGATCACCTGGGCTTTGTTTTCGACGGCCTTGTCGATGAACACCGGCGGCGGCACGTCCCGCCCCAGGTCGATCACCTCGTAGCCGCTGACCTTGAGCAGGGCGATGACGATGTTTTTGCCCAGGTCGTGGATATCGCCCTTGGCGGTGCCGACCAGCACCCGGCCCTTCTTCTTCGTCTGCGCCAGCTCCAGGTGGGGCTCCAGCACGGCGATGGCCTCTGCCATGGCCTCGGCGGCCATCATCATCTCCGGCAGGAACATCTCACATTTTCCGAAGCGGTCGCCCACTTCACGGATCCCGGCGGTCAGGCCCGCGTCAATCGCCACCATGGGTGGGATGCCTGCCTCCAGGCTTTCTGTAGCTGCCGAGCGCGCCCGCTCAGCATCCCCTTCCACCACAGCTTCATATAAGGCTTTCAAAATGCTCTCACGGTCCATACGAGTCTCCTTTCATGAAGCTTTGATCGCGCCGCGGCCTGGCGGCTGTGCGGAGCGTCCTGTACATTCTATCACAAAATGGGGAAAGATGTAAGATGTCAGACGACATTGATAAGAATGTGGATTTTCGTAGGGGGCTGGCAAGCTGGGGTGCAAGGCGCCCGGCAGGGCGAATTCGCTGCCGATCCGCATGGGCAGGGTATAATTCCTTCGATCAGACAGGAATAGGAGTATGTTCGCGGCCAGTCCCAATACGTTGGAAATCCGCCTGCTTGGCGTCCCCGAAATTATCCTGGATGGCGCCCCGGTTGCCCTGCGCACCCGCAAGGCGCTGGTCCTGCTGGCTTACCTGGCGGTCGAAGGCAAGCCGCAGCCCCGCCTGCGCCTGATGGACATGCTCTGGCCGGACAGCGACGAGCTGCTGGGCCGGGCCTCGCTGCGCAACGCCCTGGCCCACATCCGCCTGGCGCTGGGACCGTATGCCGCCCGGCGCCTGCTGACGCAGGAGGACAGCGTCGCCTTCGAGGCCGGGCCGGGGGTGATCCTGGATTTCAAGCAGCTCGCCGATGCCTGGCGGGCGGCGCGCCCCGGCGCAGACAGCCCGCCCCTCGCCGCGCAGCTCGAGCGGCTGGGCGCGGCGGCTTCCGCCTATCGCGGCGAATTCTTGAGCGGGGTCAACGTGGCCACCAGCCTGGAGTTCGAGGCCTGGCTGAGCCTGGAGCGCGAGCGCTGGCGCCAGCAGTATATCCAGGTTTTGGCCAGCCTGAGCGAGCTGCAGCTCGAAAGCGGTGGGCGCCAGGCTGCCATTGCCACCGCCACCCGCTGGCTGGCCGAAGATCCCCTGAGCGACGCCGCCTGCCGCCGCCTGATGCTGGCCCAAACCCTCTCGGGCGAGCGCCATACCGCGCTGCGCACCTACCAGAGCTTCTACGCCCACCTCGCCCGTGAGCTGCGCTGCGAGCCCGAGGCGGAGACGCGCAGCCTGGCGGAAAAGATCCGCCGCGAAACCCAATCCGCCGGCCCTGGCGCTGCAGCCCAGCCTCCGGCCCCGCCGGAGGCCCCCGGGATGCCGTTCGTCGGGCGCGCCCAGGAATACAACCAGTTGGTCAGCGCCTTTTATGCTGCCCTGCGTTCGGGGGCCAGGGTCGTGGCCATTGCCGGGGAGGCGGGCATCGGCAAGACCCGCCTGGTGGATGAGTTCCTGCTGTGGGCCAGGACCCAGGAGACGGATATCCTGCTCGGTCGCGCCTGGGAGGGGAGCGGGCGCGTCCCTTACCAGCCTCTGGTCGAGGCGCTGCGCGCCCGGCTGACCAAGGAAAGCGAGCTGTCGCAGCTGGTCGGGTGGGTCTGGTTGGGAGAGCTGGCGCGCCTGCTCCCCGAGATCCGCGATCGCTACAGCGATCTGCCCCAACCGGCCGGCGATGAGACCACTGCGCGCCAGGCGCTGTATGAGGCAGTGGCCCGCGCCGGCGTTGCCCTGGCCCAAAGGCGCCCGGTCCTGCTGGTGCTGGAGGACATCCACTGGTCTGATTCGGCCACGCTGGACATTCTCAGCTATATGCTGCGCTCCTGGAACTACCAGAAGCTGCCTGTGATGCTGATCCTCACCGTGCGCTCGGAGGCGATGGAAGACCTCCCGAATTTTCGCCAGTGGTTCCGGGCATTGAGCCGGGACGTCGCCTGCCTGCAGGTTGACCTGGAGACGCTCACCGCCGCGGATATCCGCGAGTTTATCGACCAGCTTGGCTCCCAGGGGGCTGCGCCGCAGCAGTCCAGTCAGGAGGTGGAGCAGCTGAGCGATTGGCTGTGGGAGGAGACCTATGGTCACCCCCTGCTGCTGACCGAGACGGTGGACGCCTACCAGGACCAGGCCGTCCCGCTGCAGCGCCTGCACCGCTGGCGGGAATGGGCCGCCCCGGAGGGCGCCGCCGAGGTTGGCCGGGTCGGGCAGCCGGAAACCCCGTCCGTGGGGATCGAACAGGTGGTGCAGTGGCGGATGAGCCGCTTGAGCCAGCCGGCGCTGGGGCTGACCCGGGCGGCGGCTGTCCTGGGGGTGAAGTTCACCTTTTCGCTGCTGGCGAACGTGGCAGAGACGACCGAGGGGGCCGCCCTGCAGCCGCTGGACGAGCTGCTGCGCGGCCGGGTGTTGAAGCTCGTTGAAGGCCAGGGCCTGGGCGAGGAGATCAGCTATGCCTTCGCCCACGAGAAGATCCGTGACATTGTCCACCGCAGCATTCCAAAAGCGCACTGCATGATCCTGCACCGCCGCGCCCTGCTGGTGCTTGAGAAGGAAGGCGCGGCGCCGGCGGAGCTGGCTTACCACGCTCTCGAAGCGCGCCAGTTGGAAGCGGCGTTCCGCTATACACTGGCAGCCGGCGACGCCGCCCTGGAGGTGTTTGCCACCCAGGACGCCATCCAGTATTATGGGCAGGCGCGCCGCCTGCTGGACGAGCGCCTGGGGCCGACGAGCCTGAAGGCCGTGCTCCCGGTGGCTACCATCGAACGGCTGTACGTCAACCTCAGCCGCGCCTATGAGATTGGCACCGAGTGGGAGCAGGCGCGCACCACCTACCACACCTTGTTCGACATCGGGCGGGAGACGCGCCAGACCACCCTGGAGTGGGCGGCGCTGAACCGGTTGGCTATCTTTGCGGCCCAGCATTCCTTTGACATTGCCGAGGCGATGCGCCTGGTCGAGCAGGCGCTGGCGGTGGCTGAAAGCACCGGGGACCAGTACCTCATCGCCGAGACCGAATGGAACCTGACCCAGATGGCCAACTTCACCTGGCAGACCGAGACGGCCATCACCCACGGCAGGCGGGCGGTGGAATTGTCACGACCGCTCCAGCAGGTTGAGCTGACCGCCCGCTCGCTGTATGCCCTGGGCGACGCCTTCTGTTTCGCCGGGCGCTGGGAGGAATGCGTCGCCCACCTGGAGGAGGCGGCCGGGCTGTATGCCGGGCTGCGCCAGGCGCCCACCAGCCTGCCGCCGCTGGCTGCCCAGTATATCTGGGCGGGCGTGCCCGCCTCGCACGAGCTGCAGATCCAGGCCATGCAGGCCTCCTGCCTGTGGCAGCTGGCAGAGGCTTATGTGCATGTTGGCCGGCTGCAGGAAGGCATCGCCACCGCCCGCGAATCGCTGTCGATGGGCGTGGCGATGAACAACGTCTGGACGCAGGCCATGTCCAGCCTGATCCTGGGCAACGCCCTGCTGGAGGCCGGCCTGTACGAGGAGGCTTACCTGATCAGCCAGGATGCCGTGCTCAAGGCGCGGCGCACGCCGAACCCGGGGCTGATCATGTTCACCAACAGCGTATTTGGCGCGGTGTGCCAGGCGCTGCAAAAACTGGACACGGCGCACAAGGCCCTGCTGGAGGCGCTGAGCATGGTGCCGGGGCTGCCCACCCTCTCCTACCGGTCTTTTGTCATCTCCAAGATCTGCACCAATGCGGTGCTGCGCAGGGAGTGGGATGAAGCCTATGAATACGCCTGCCAGTCCATTGCCAACCGCCGGGGGACGCCGGCGGCGCTGATCGTTATGGACGTCGCCCGGTTTTATGAGATCGAGGCCCTGCTCGTCCACGGCGACCGGGAAGAGGCGCAGCGCGAGGTGCAGGATTTTGGCGGCAAGGTTGGCGAGAACCGCCGCTACCGCCTGTCGTACCTGCGCTGCCAGGCCGCGCTGCAGCGCGGCCTGGGCGAGCATGCCCGGGCGGCGGAATGCCTGCAGGACGCCGCCCGCCTGGCGGGCGAGATCGGCCTGACCGGCGAACTGTGGCAGATCCAGAGCGAACTGGGCGGCTGCCTGCGCCGCTGCGCGCGCCAGGATGACGCCTACCAGGCCTTTGTCGAGGCCAACCGGGTCATCGACTGGATCGCCGCCCAGATTAAAAACCCGGCGTTAAAGCAAGATTTTCTCCAATCCCCTCCGGTGGAGCAGATTCGCCAGGAAACCGCCCCCTGTTAACGGCGGTTTTTACAATTTGTATACGCCTGCCGGGTACACTCTGGGTATCGATACTGGAATCTGTTATCCGGAGGAATAACTTTGGTCCAAAAGAAGCCGAAACTGAATGACTTTTTTGAATATACGGAGGAGGATCTGCAGGCCGGGCGGAGTGCGCTGATGCGCGGCTGGTCCAGCGGCGTGGAGCCGGTGTTCAAGATCTTTGTCACCGCGCAAGGCGCCAGCCTGTGGGACGCCGAGGGCAACGAATTTATCGACTGCACCGCCCAGGCGTGGTCCAATAACATTGGAGCCAATGACCCGCGTGTCATCGAGGTAGCGGTGGCCCAGACCCAGGACCTGACCCACCTGCGCTCCAATTACGATTCGATCCCGCTGCTGCTGATGGCCAAGGAATTGGCCGCCTCGGCGCCGGGACGCCTCAAGCGGGTCAGCTTCTGCCTGCACGGCAGCATGGCGATCGAGTCGGCGCTGAAGCTGGCGGTGAAGAACCGCCCCAACTCCGGCCCGCTGCTGACCCTGTATGACGGCTACCACGGCCGCTCGGTGGCGACGATGGCGATGAGCTGGCCGCACGTCAACAACGATTTCAACGGCCTGATGCCGCGCGTGGTGCGCATCCCCCAGCCCTATCACTACCGCCACGCCCTGCCCGGCGAGACGCCCGAGCAGATGGCGCGCCGCTGCGCCGACATGCTGCGGGATACGATCCGCTACGGTGTCAATGGCAAGCCGGCGGCTTTCTTCATGGAACCCGTGCAGGGCAACGGCGCCCAGCTCGACTTCCCCCGCGAGTACTACCACTATGTGCGCCAGGTATGCGACGAAGAGGGTGTGCTGCTGGTCTGGGACGAGGTGCAGACGGGCATGGGACGCTGCGGGACGATGTGGGCAGCCGAGTATTATGGCGTCGAGCCGGATATCATCGCTTTTGGCAAAGGCGTCGGCGGCGGCTTCCCCCTGGCGGGAATTATCGCCCGCGAAGACCTGATCGGTTTTGAGGCCGGCGATGACGCCCTGACCTTTGGCCAGTTCCCGGTCGCCCTGGCTGCCGGGTTGATGGCGCTGCGGGTCATGAAAGAGGACAACCTGCTGGAAAACTGCGTGCGCGTCGGCGAATACGCCACCCGGGGCTTATGGAAGCTGGCCGAGAAGCACCCGCTGATTGGCGATGTGCGCGGGCCCGGCTTGAACATCGGCATCGAGCTGGTGCGCGACCGGCAGACCAAGGAGCCGGCTGCCCACGAGGCAATGGAAGTCTACCGCCTGGGATTGGAAAACGGGGTCATTTTTGGGACTTCTCGTTACGGCGGGATCGGCAACGTGGTCAAGATCAAACCACCCCTGTGCATCACCATCGACCAGATGGATCGTGTTCTAAACGTATTCGACCAGATTCTCACCGAGATTGAGGAGAAAAGATGAACAGTTCGTATCAGTATTCTTTGAAGCAGAAAAAAATCCACGGCTGGAGCCGCTTCCTGTTCCTGGCGCTCAGCCTGGCCCTGATCGTCTCCGTGGCTGCCTGCAGCGCGCCCACGCCCACCACCGCGCCTGCCGCGCCTGCCGCCACCACTGCCCCGCAGCAGCCAGCCAGTTCCGGCGAGGGTGGCTGGTCGCGCCAGTACGAGGGCACAAAGCTGAACTACATTGGTGAAGCCACCCTCAATACCACGGTGCTCAAGAAACTGCTCCCCGAGTTCACCGAGAAGACCGGCATCCAGGTGAACGTCGAAGAAGCCCCGTATGACAACCTGGTGCAGAAGGTAGTCCTGGATTTCAGCACCCACCAGGGCGGCTATGATGTCCTTTCGATGCCTTACGAGTACCTGGGCAGTTTTGCGGAGCAGGGATATATCGTCCCATTAGCGTAACTTTTGTGCAAATAGCGCCCAAAGCGCTTTAAATCGTCAAGTTTGAACTTTCTGAGCAAACGGCAACGCCAGTTGAATGGCGACCGGCTTGCCCACCGATAAG
>CAIQIV010000207.1 GCA_903871905.1 uncultured Chloroflexota bacterium
TGCAGCGCGACCAATGATGTAGCACCCGGCATGGAGTGGAACCTGGTGGTCGCAGAGCAGACCACGGCTGGGTATCCCTTCTTCTTCACCCGCCCCTGCCTGCACTGCCAGAACGCGCCGTGCACCGAGGTCTGCCCGGTGCGCGCCACCTACGTCCGGGAAGATGGCCTGGTGGTCATGGATTATTCCCGCTGCATTGGCTGCCGTTACTGCCAGGTAGCATGCCCGTTCGACGCCCGCCGTTTTAATTGGGGCAGTCGAGAGGATGTCAATGAGTATATCCCCACCTGGGGAATTGCTGAGGTAGAACGCCGGCCGCGCGGGGTGGTCGAAAAATGCACTTTCTGCGTCCAAAGGATCGACGAAGGGATGCGCAATGGCTTCACTCCCGGGGTAGATCCCGAAGCAACGCCCGCCTGTGTCAATATCTGCCCGGTGCAGGCGCGCACCTTTGGCAATCTCAAAGACCCCAACAGCCCGGTATCCCAGTTAATCGCAGCAAATCCAACCTTTCGCTTGAGAGATGACCTGGGGACTGAAGCAAGCGTCTATTATATTCCTCCAAAGGAGGGCTTGTAAGCATGGCTACCTCCACTACCACCCTGGATAGAAAAGCCTTGAGCATCACCCCGGGATTACTGGCCTGGATGGGGCTCCTGGGCTTTTTCCTTTTGATTGGCCTGATCTCAGCTCTCCAGGTGTTCCTGCAAGGTCTGATTATCACCAACATGACCGACCAGGTACCCTGGGGTCTGTGGATCACCATCGACTTATCCGCCATTGCCCTGGGCGCGGGAGCATTCACCCTCTCGGCGGTGGTCTATATCTTGCGCATCAAGGAATTCCAGCGCATCATCCGCCTGGCGGTATTTGTGGGTTTTATCGGCTACTCATCCGCCCTGCTCACCTTGATCATGGATATTGGCCGCCCGGACCGTTTCTGGCATCCGTGGTTTTACTGGAATATCCATTCCGTGCTGTGGGAAATCACCTGGTGCATCACGATTTATCTCACCATCATGCTGGTTGAGTTTTTACCGGTGGTAGCAGAGTCGCATATCTTCTACCGCTGGCCCTGGCTGCGGCAGGTCGCCTACCTTTTACACAAACTGGCTCCAGGATTAGCAGTGCTGGGCCTGATGATTTCTCTGCTGCACCAATCCTCGTTAGGCGCCACGTATGGCATTGTAAAATCCCGCCCGATCTGGTTCAAACCCAGCATGCCGATCATGTTTATCCTCTCGGCTGTAGCCGTCGGTCCGGCGCTGACCGCCTCTGTGGCGATTGTGCTTGAATGGCTGACGGGAAAGAAATCGGTGCCCAAAGAGACCCTGCGGCTGATCTATCGCTTCAGTGCATTCGCTTTACTTGCCTACGCCTATATCAAATTCTGGGACCTGGCTGCGGTCAGCTATTATGGTCGCACGCCGGGCGTCAGCGAATCCCTCTACATCTTGCGCACCCAAACGCCGTACAATTTTGGCTTCTGGTTCGGGGAGGTGTTTATCGGCATTGTCATACCGGTAATCGTCTTCCTGGTTCCACGCTACAACCGGAAACCAGCCTTATTAGTGCTGGCAACTTTGTGCGCCATCCTGGGGATTCTCTTTAATCGATGGAACGTGACGGTATCCGGCCTGATCGTCCCCCTACAATACTCACCAGGTGTCCTCTACCAGATCCCGCCTGGGGAATACTGGCCCGCCCTGGTCGAATGGGGAGTGGCGATAGGAATCATTGGGTATGCTTTAACGATGTTGACTATCGGCGCAATGTTCCTTCCACTGTTCCCGTCCGAAGAGAGCCATTCTTAATCTATCGGGGAGGCATACAACTAAATGGATAAAACTGATCCTAACCCGATCGTTATTGTTATATTTTTCTTCCTACGCTGCCTGGTACCCCTGGCATTGATGCTGGGTATCTCTTATTTGCTCCGCCGGCTGGGGCTTATCCCCAAGGCGCAGACCGAAGAGGAAGAAGAAGAAAA
>CAIQIV010000208.1 GCA_903871905.1 uncultured Chloroflexota bacterium
CACTTATCTTTCTGAGGATTTATACCCGAAAGTACCCGGAATTTTGGCCAAACTTACACCTTATCAGGAATTTACAGCTACCCTTTTGGCTTCAAAGATCAAAAAATCTTCAAAGATATTTGATGATAAAAAGAACTGATTCAACAGGCGCTTGGGAAATTTACGATACATCAAGATCTCCGTATAACGCCACAGGCGCAAAAGATCTCCAAGCAGACTCCTCAGCGGCTGAAGGTGCGTCTGGTATTTCTATTGGATACGATATTTTATCCAACGGATTTAAAAACAGGGATACAACAAGCTATTTGAACGCCTCTGGTGGAACCTACATCTACGCCGCTTTTGCCGAGAACCCCTTCCAGAACGCCCTCGCCCGATAGGAGCAAACAATGTTCTACTACCCGCCAAACAACCAATACATTCAAGAAGGCGTTCCGTTTGAGATCGACGGAGTGCAGTACGCTGCTAACTGGCTGAACCTATCCACACCAGAAGAAAAGGCCGAACTGGGCCTTGAAGAAGTCATCACGATAGGTGAGCGTAAAGACGACCGCTACTACTGGGTCTCCGAGAAACTGGAGGGTGCTGAACTCATCATCACCTCAACCCCGAAAGATTTCGCCACAGTCCAAAAACTGGCGCATGACCAACTGAACCAGCAAGCCTATTCGCTTTTGTTCCCGTCTGACTGGATGATTACGCGCAAGGCTGAAACTGGCGTTGATCTAAAGCCCGAGTGGGCCACCTACCGTGATGAGATCCGCTTGGAGGTGATCGTTGTGCGCGATCAAATTAACGAAGCCACTACAGTGGACGAGATAGCCGCTATCAAACCGCAGTGGCCTGTCAGCCCAGACGCCCCGGTCATTGCTGAAGAACCCATAACCGAGCCGGTTAATGAAAACCAGTAGCGAAGGTATTGCCCTCATAAAACAGTTCGAGGGGTGCGAGTTGACCTCGTACCTCTGTCCTGCAAACGTCTGGACCATTGGTTACGGCCATACCGGTTCAGATGTCACTCGTGGGTTGAAGATCACGCAGGAAGCCGCAGACATTTTGCTCAAACGGGATCTGCTCAAGTTTGAGGCCGCAGTCGATAGGGCCGCAGGGGTCGCGTATCAGCACCAGTTCGATGCGATGGTCAGCCTTTGCTACAACATCGGCCCCACAGCGTTTGCCAAATCGTCTGTGGCGCGACTCCACAAAAACGGGCAATATGACAGTGCGGCCCAGGCATTTTTGCTGTGGAACAAAGGCGGCGGGAAAGTCCTGCCTGGACTGGTCAAGCGCAGAAATGCAGAACGGAATCTTTACTTAGGGGAAGCAAATGTTTAAGAAATTCGGTATTGCACTTAACCAGAGGTCGACATGGGTAGGATTGATCTGGATTTTGACCGCATCGGGCATCAGTCTGGAGCAGGAACAGGCAGAAGGCATTATCACCGCTGGGCTGGCGCTGTCAGGTCTGTTGGGTCTTTTCTGGAAGGATTAGGAGAAATGGCGCTCATGGCCGAATGGATCAAGGTGGGATTGCCCGTACTAGCGGCGATCCTCTCTGCGTACGTCATGATACAGGGCCATGACATCAAGATTAACCGCTTGGAATCCGACATGAAGTCTCACCAGCTTGAGCATAAGCAGGAGACCAAGGAGAATTCCGAAAAACTCTCCCGGATCGAGATTGCTGTTGAACGGATAGAAACCAAACTGGAAGCGGCCAGAGGTCGTTAGAAAACGTGTCCTAACTTCCGCAGCCGGACTTTCTGGCTGTCGGTGAGTTTGGGGACAGGACTCCAAGCCACAATCTCATATTCGGGGTGATACAGGCCCCGAAATCCGTTCCCGTACTTGGTAATCAACCATACCTGTTCGCCATGCGGTGGCAGTTCATCAGCGCACAGTCGGCATGATGGGCGCTCCTCTGTCATCGGTTTGGATTCGTACATCAATACTCCCGTTTGTTGACTCTGGATCTGCCGTACATCTCTACGCTCTTGCGCCTGTACCACTGATCCAGAGTAATCTTTGCCGCCTTGCAAGCCTTACCAATCGGTATCCCTGCCAGCACCAATTCCTTCGCTTTATCGTACTTCTTGGTCAGCTTGGGATCTGGTGTCTTGCCACCTTTGCGCCTTGTGGTCAGTCTGGTGTACGTCTGTACCCATTCTGATGCCATCTGCTGGGCATTTTC
>CAIQIV010000209.1 GCA_903871905.1 uncultured Chloroflexota bacterium
AACCTGCCACGCGGCCGGCCTGCCCGTGATTTACCACGGCTGTGGCAATGTCAAGCGTATTTTCGAGGATTATATCGAACTGGGCATCGACGCGTACAACCCGCTGGAAGCGAAAGCCGGGCTGGACGTGATCGAGCTGCGCCGCAAATACGGCCACCGGATTGCTTTCTGTGGCAATATGAATGTAATGGATTGGGCAGACCGGTCCAAGGAAGAGTTGAAGGCGATCGTGCTGACAAAATTAAATGCGGCCAAAGGCGGCGGCATGATTTTCCAATCGGATCACTCCGTGCCCAGCAACATCTCTGCGGAGAATTACGAATTTGTGGTCAATTTGGTTCGAGAATATGGCCGCTATCCTCTTCAACTCGGTGAGTACGATATTCCGGACTTATATTAAGAGCTTTCCATTTCCAAGGAGTAAGCGATGGAACCTGGTACGCAAACGGCTCTGAAGATTGGCCTGTTTGGCATTGGCCTGGATACGTATTGGCCGCAGTTCAAGGGACTCAAGGAGAAGCTGGAGGGCTACCAGCAGCGCATCCACCGGCGGCTTGAGAGTTGGCATGCGGTGGTGATCGACGCCGGATTGGTGGATAATCTGGAAAAGTCGTACCAGGCAGCCGACCTGTTCCGCCGTGAGCGGGTCGATCTAATCTTCCTGTATATTTCCACCTACGCGCTCAGTTCCACCGTTTTACCCGTGGTGCAGCGGACGCGGGTGCCAGTGGTGGTGCTGAACCTGCAGCCGGTCAGCCGCATCGATTACGATTCCTTTAACCGCCTGGGCAGCCGCGAAGAAATGACCGGCGAGTGGCTGGCGCACTGCCAGGCCTGCTCCGCGCCCGAGATTGCCAGCGTGTTCAACCGCGCCGGGATCGACTATCACCTGGTCACCGGTACGCTGGACGACGCCGAGTCCTGGCAGGAGATTGAGGCCTGGGTGGATGCGGCGCGTGTGGCCAATGTCTTCAGCCGCACTAACATAGGCCTGATGGGTCACTATTACGACGGGATGCTGGACGTATATTCCGACTACACCCAACTGGCGGCGATTTTCAACTGCCATTTCTCACTGCTGGAGATGGACGAGCTGGTTGCACTGCGCGGCTCCGTCACGGAGGATGAGATGCAGGCCATGCTGGCCCGCTTCCAGCACATCTTTGAAGTCAGCCCTGAGTGCAGCCTGGCGGAACTG
Source organism: uncultured Chloroflexota bacterium (assembly GCA_903871905.1). GTDB lineage: Bacteria > Chloroflexota > Anaerolineae > Anaerolineales > UBA4823 > CAIQIV01. The sequence continues at coordinate 1,199 of CAIQIV010000209.1, forward strand.
CGCCGCGCGGCACTCACCAGCTGCGCTCTGGAGTGCCTGGTGCAGAAACATGCGCTGGGGGCGCTTGCCTATTACTATGAAGGTCAGCCCGGAGGCCCTTCTGAGGATATCATTACCTCGGTGATCGCGGGCAACACCTTACTCACCGCCAACCATGTGCCGGTCGCCGGTGAGTACGAGGTCAAAAATGTGCTGGCGATGAAGATCCTGGATACCTTTGGCGGGGGCGGATCTTTCTCTGAATTCTATGCCATGGACTTCGATGATGACATTGTGATGCTCGGTCACGATGGCCCTGCTCACGCGGCTATCGCCGAGGGCAAGGTCAACCTGGTGCCTTTGCAGGTCTATCACGGTAAGCCGGGCAAGGGTCTTTCGATCCAGATGAGCGTGGTCCACGGGCCGGTGACATTGCTCTCCGTTCTCCAGGACCGTGCAGGGCAGGTGCGTCTGCTGGTGGCGGAAGGCCAATCCGAAGCCGGTCCGGTGCTGCAAATTGGCAACACCAACAGCCGCTACCGCTTCCCAATTGGCGCGAAAGCGTTTGTCAATGCCTGGGCGAAAGCAGGGCCCTCGCACCACTGCGCAATTGGCATCGGGCATCTCGCGCATAAGATCGAACGCCTGGCGGATGTGCTGGGGATCCAGGTGATCCGCGTATGCTAATCAAGTGTTTCAACGGTTTGGATATTTTTACTCTTACGTTTTGCAGGTGAACGGATGGATTCAATATTTTTTGGGTGCCCGCGCCGCGATGCAACCCTGGACCCCCTGCCTGGATTTAAAACTCCTCCGTCTGGTTACGGCGAAGTTGCTTTCTACTGGTGGTTGGGCGACCCGCTCGACCGGGAGCGCCTGCTCTGGCAGTTAGACCAGCTGGCGGGTAAGGGCATCATGGGATTGCAGATCAACTATGCCCACAGTGATCGCGGCGGGCTTTCCTATGGATTGAGCTATCCCAGCCAGCCTGTGCTGTTTAGTAAAGAATGGTGGGACCTCTTTGAGTGGTTCGCCGCAGAAGCCAACCGGCGCGGCATGGCGGTCAGCCTGAGCGACTACACCCTGGGCATCGGCCAAGGTTTTTACATCGATGAAACCATCGCCGAGCATCCCGAACTGCGCGGCAGCGAACTGCGCATGGTTTCCTATGAAACCCGCGGCGGGGAACAGCGCTCTTTGCGCCTGCCACAGAACATCTTGAGTGTGATGGCTTACCGTGTTGGAAATGTAGATGGCCCTCTCGGGAATGGCATCGACTTGCGCCCTGAAATCAAGCAGGGAACCGTGATTTGGACTGCCCCCGAGACCCATCCCCTATGGCAGGTCGTGGTGGTTTCTGCCGAAACCATCCCCCACTCGCTTGACCCGATGAACCAGGCCACGGGCAAAGAGGTCATCCGGCGCTTCTTTCAGCGATTTGAGGATCATCTGCCCCACCAGGGTGGGAAAGGGCTGAACTTCTTCTTTTCGGATGAGCTGGAATTTGGCCTGAAAGGCCGCATCTGGACGGAGCGCTTCGCCGCTGAATTTCAGACCCGCAAAGGATATGACCTGCTCCCCGAACTGCCCGCTTTGTGGTTCGATCTTGGGCCGCGCACTGCTAAAGTGCGCCTGGATTATAACGATGTGCGCGTGATGCTTTCCGAAGCAGGCTACTTTCAACCGGTCTACGAATGGCACCAGCAGCGCGGCATGATCTACGGCTGCGATCATGGCGGGCGCGGGCAGCAGGTGGACGAATTTGGCGACTACTTCCGCACCCAGCGGTGGAACCAGGGTCCTGGCTGCGACCAGCCCATGCTCCAGCATAATCTCATCAAGAACAAAGTGGCTTCATCGATTGCCCACTTGTATGAACGCCCGCGTGTCTGGCTGGAAGGCTTTTACGCCAGCGGTTGGGGCACCTCCTCAGCGGACCTGACCCGCGCTACCCTGATCAACTTCGTGCAAGGGCAGAACCTGCTCTCGCTGCACGGTCTTTACTACTCCACTCACGGCGGCTGGTGGGAATGGGCACCGCCCTGCAATCACTTCCGCATGCCCTATTGGAAGCATTTCAATGCGTATATGGACTGCGTCCAGCGCCTGAGCTACCTGCTCAGCCAGGGAGTTCACCGCTGTGATGTCGCGATTCTCTACCCGGTCGCGCCGGTTGAAGCGGGGATGGCGGGCGAGCGAGCAGTCCAGCTGAGTTTTGCCCTGGGGCAAGCGCTGTATGACCAGGGCATCGACTTTGACTTTATCGACTTCAAGTCGCTGGAGCGCAGCCAGGTTGAGGGAAATGAATTGACCATCGCCGGGGAATGCTACCGGGTGCTGATCCTGCCCGCGATGAGTGCGGTGCGCTTCTCTACGGTGGAAAAGGCGCTAAAGTTTCAGCAGGCGGGCGGGCTGGTGCTTCTGCCCGGCGACGTCCCGACAGCCAGTGACCGGATCGGAGGAGACGACCCGCTGCTAGACCAAATGGTCAAACAAATGACGGATGGATTCCAGAGCGGAGAATCACTCAGCATCGCGCGGACGGTGAACCTTATCCAGCAAGCGCTCACTCCCGATTTTGCTGTGGTCGATCCCGTTTCAACAAACCAGGATGAACCCTTATGCGTGATGCACCGCTTGATTGGGCAAAAGAACGTGTACGCTGTTTATGGAGCAGCCAAGGGCAGCGCGTGCTTTTTCCGGGCCAAGGGCAGTGTTGAGTTATGGGATCCCTGGACCGGATCCGTTAAACCTTTGCTCGCGGCTGGGATCGAAGATAAGGGGACGGTGATTCATATGCCGCTGGAAGCGAATGAAATTCAACTCATCGTATTCGGCCCCGGCAGCCCGGATATGGAAGGGGAGGGACAATCCTCCGGCAGCCTTCTAGAAGTCATCTCGTTGGCTGGCGATTGGAATTTCACCCTTGAACCCACCCTCGATAATCGCTGGGGCGACTTCCGAATGCCTCCTTCTAAGAGCCTGCTCAGCGCTGAAATCCAGCGCTGCCGGTATGCCTTTGACCCGGACGGTACTGGCCTAGGCAAGGG
>CAIQIV010000210.1 GCA_903871905.1 uncultured Chloroflexota bacterium
GGCGACTTCTGCCGCCAGATGGGGCTGCCGGTGCTGGGCGACGGGCCGTACTACCTGATCGAGACGCCGATGACCAGCGAGATCGTCTGGTGCCCGGCCCAGCATCTGCGCATCGTGGCGGCCGGCAACTTCGGCCGGGCCTATGCGGTCTATGACCTGGACCCGGCGCTGAGAAGGCGTTTCGACACCGTGCTGGAGTTCGACTACCTGGAGACTGCGCAAGAACTGGCCCTGGTCCAGCGCCGCACCGGCCTGGCCGGTAAGACGGCGCAGGTGCTGGTGCAGGCTTCGCAAGAGACGCGCCGGCTGATGGCCAACGGCGAACTGCCCGGCTGCATCGACACCGGCTCGCTGCTCAACTGGGCCGCCAAGTGCGCCCGGCTCAACGCCCGCAGCGTGGAGCGCGTGATGCAGGCCGCCGCCCTGACCTGGGCGGATACGGTCTGCGGGCGCGACCACGTGGGCAAGGTCAACAGCGGCAATTTCAAGGCCATCCAGGACTACCTGGTCAGCCTGGGGACGCTGTCATGAAAACGACCGCTCAGGTATGGTGGATTTTTCGAGAGCCCCAGACCCGGCTCACCAAGTGGACCCTGGCACTTCTCCGTGGCCGCCGTTACACTATCCGCATCGAGCCGGAAGGCTCGGGCTACCACGACCCGGAGAACCTGGTGATCCAGGCCAACCCGCAGTTCTTCCCCGATGAGCCGCCCGAAATCCAGTTCCGCCTGACCCAGGGCATCCTGGCCCACGAGGCCGGCCACGCCTGGTTCACCGGCGCCTGGCCCGACCAGCGTGAAGGCCGCCTGCAGGAGGCAACCAACATCCTCGAAGATGCCAGGATCGAGAACGCCATCTGCGTGCTCTACCCCGGCATCGCCCCGGTCATCCGGCTGCTGGGCGACCGGATGCTGGCCCGCCAGAAACCGGTCGGCAGCCCCGCCGCCAGCACGCAGGCCTACGTCTGCTGCCTGGTCTGGCGCTGGGCGCATGACCGCACTGGCGAAACCGCCATGTTCGAACGCCTGGGCACCGGCGAGGACGCCCGCAAGCTGTGGGCTACGGTCCGCCCGCTGGTCGAGCAGGCCTGGTCCGCTCCCGACACAAAGACCGTCATCGCCCTGGCCCGCCAGGTGCTGGAACGGCTGGGCATCGACCCGCTGGCCCCGCCGCTCAGGCTGCTCCCACTGCCGGCCGAGAACATCCCGCGCAAGCGCTCCGACAAACCGCTGGCCTTCCCGACCGCCCCCGCCCCCGGCGAACAGCCCGGGCTGGGCCGGAGCGACGTAGGCGCCGCTGAACAGTCGCTGCCCGCCGACCGCTACACCGAGCCGGCGCCGTATCTTGCACTCGAAGACCAGACCCGCCCGGTCGCCCGCCAACTGGTCGAGGCGCTGCGCCTGCCGGTCCCCGACGCCCGCCCCGAGCCGCATGAAAGCCAGGGGCGCTACAGCTTCCGCCAGGAAGCCCGCACCCCCGAAACCCCGCACCTGCTGGCGCAGTCGGTCGCCGAAGACCCACGTGATCTGGCGCTCTACCTGCTGGTGGACCGCTCCGGCTCGATGCGCGACTGCGAGGCCGAAGTGCGCCTGGCGCTGATGAGCCTGTACCTGGCCGGGATGGAACTTGAAATCCCCACCGGCCTGGCCTTCTTCGGCGCTCACTCCGATTCGGAGCGCGAGCGCGTCCTGGAGGTTGCCCCGCTCTCGCCGAAAGCTGACGAGGGCGTCAAGGCGCTGATCGCCGGCTTTCATGGGCGGACGCACTATGAGTTTTTAGACTGGGGGTTGAAGCTGGCCGAAGAAGTCCTGCGTTCGTGCCCCCAACGCCGGCGGTTTGTCATCGTGTTGCACGATGGCGATCCGGTCTATGACGGCATGGACGGCAGCGACCTGCTGCTTAGCCAGGGGCACATCCGTCGTTTGGAACGCTCCGGGATCACGGTCCTGGGTATCTATCTGGGCGACGACCGGGAACTGATCGGCAAACTCAAGCAGCTTTTCTCCCGCCTGATCGTCTGCTCAAACAACGAACTGCCGGACAAACTCGGCAATCTGCTGAGGAGTCTGGCTTAGAAACATGAAACCAGGGCAGGTCTATCCGCCTGCCCTGATCTCATTGACTGACCAGAATTTACACCTAAAATGTGCGCCAGGATTGATGGGCGCTAATACTGCGTTATAAAATCACCTGCTTGAATGGTCGTAGCATTGCAGTTCTGTTGGTTGACACCATAGAACTTTTCGATAGAATAAGGCATCATGGAATTTGTTTAGCATATCAAATACTTAGCAGGTAAAGCATTATGAGATTCGTACCATTCACCCACCTGAAAGGCTGGCGGTCATGACCGACAAAACTCCTTCAGATCTGACTCAAGAGTTATTCCAGATTATGAAGCGCTTTCAGCATCTGAAAGCAAAGCAACTCCCCGTGGGGGCCTTAAAGCGCAGTGAAGTTGAGTTGTTGGGCATGTTGGCGTTGAATCTGGAGGGGGATAAACACGCGCTTTCGGTCACCGAACTGAGCAACCTGTTAAAAATCACCCCCGCCGGAGTGACCCATCTCATTAATCCCCTGGAAAAAGCGGGATATATCGAACGCCTCCGAGCGTCCAATGACCGGCGCATCGTTCGGGTTGGGCTGACAGAGCGAGGCGCAAAAGTGGCCGAGACCTTGATCGCCCAGATTCAAGAACAGTTGACCGGCCTGGTTGATTACCTGGGGGAAGATGACAGCCTGACCTTAATTCGTTTGATGGCTCAGGTGATTGTGTATTTTGAATAAGCATTCGACCTCGAATTTTCAAACCGGCAGCAGGCAACCCAAGTATGACTGGTCATGACAAAAACCTGATCCTCCAATTGCAAAATGTGGTGAAAACCTACACCACGGGGGACGCCCCTTTCGTCGCATTGAACAATGTCAACATCGATGTCCAACAGGGCGAATTTCTGGGCATTACGGGCAAGTCCGGGGCAGGAAAAACCACCCTGCTCAATATGATCTCCGGGGTCAGTGAATTGACCTCCGGAAAGATCCTGTATCATTGGGTGGGAAACGGTTCAATCTCTCCCGCCACCCCGATCCATGCGCTTAACGAAGATCAGCTGGCCGTGTGGCGGGGCAAAAACCTGGGGATTATTTACCAATCTTTCGAGTTGATGCCGACCCTCAGCCTGTTGGAAAATGTTATGCTGCCGCCTGACTTTCTCGGTGCATACCGGCCACGCATCAGCGAAAAGAGGGCGCTCGAACTGCTGGATCTGGTTGAAATTGCCGAGCATGCCCACAAAATTCCTGCCCACATCTCCGGCGGGCAAAAACAGCGCGTCGCCATTGCCCGCGCCCTGGTCAACGATCCGCACCTGATCATTGCCGACGAGCCGACCGGCAACCTGGACAGCCTGACCGCCGAAACCATTTTCCAAATTTTCGAGAAACTGGTGGGGCAGGGCAAAACGATCCTCATGGTGACCCATGATGAGAGCTTCGTCCCCCGCTTTTCCCGTCATTTACAGATTGTGGATGGCGTAGTGAAAAGCCCGGCAGAAAGCGGCATCCATGGGGTGGCAGCCGGGTACCCGGCGGCAGCCCCATGGCAGGCGCAGTTCGCGGCAGAGAGCGCAGAACCCTGCGACGAGCCGGTTTCTGCGCCGCGGCTGCAGCACCAGCAAACCCCCGCCGTCGTGTTGCGCAATGTCCACAAGGTCTATGAAAACGCGGCCGGGAAGTTCGTAGCCCTGAAGTCGATCAACCTGCAATTGGACTACGGGCAGTTTATCGCCATCGTCGGGAAATCGGGCTGTGGAAAATCCACCCTGTTGAATATGATCACCGGTATCGACCATCCTACCGCCGGGGATGTGATCGTTGCCAACCAACACATCTATCAGATGAGTGAAAGCAAGCGGGCCCTGTGGCGTGGGCGCAACATGGGGGTGGTGTTCCAGTTCTTCCAGCTTCTGCCCACCCTGACGCTGCTGGAAAACACCATGCTGCCAATGGATTACTGCAAGCTGTACCCTTTTTACGAGCGCCCTGACCGGGCCATGGACCTGCTGGCGATGGTCGGCCTGGAAGACCAGGCCCACAAACTGCCCACGGCCGTCTCCAGCGGGCAGCAGCAGAGCGCCGCCATTGCCCGCGCTCTGGCCACCGACCCATCTATTATCCTGGCCGATGAACCCACCGGCAACCTGGATTCACGCGCCGCCGATAACGTGCTTACCCTGTTTGGAAACCTGGCGCAGCGCGGCAAGACAATTTTGATCGTCACGCATGACCTGGCGATCACGCAGCGGACCGATCAAACCATTATTCTCTCGGATGGCGAGATCATTGACCGCACCATCGCCCGCACCCTGCCCTTCCTGTCGCACCCACAAATGCTGGCGGCCACGCAGCGGGCAGCCAAACGGGCCATCGCTCCGGGGGAGGCCATACTCCAGCAGGGGGAAAAGGTGGAGCATTTCTTTATGATCATGTCGGGAAACGTGGATATTGTGGCAAAGAATGAACAGGCCAAAGAAATCCGGCTGGCCTGCCTGGGCACCGGGCATTTTTTCGGCGAGATCGAATTGACCCTGGGGGGCAATTCGCTGGCGCGTGTCCAGGGGGGCAGCCACGGCGCAGAAATCGCCTGCCTGCCGAAGGAGACATTTTACGAGTTACTGGGCGATTCGCCCCTGACGCGCAGCGCCGTTCACGAAACTGCGGCCACCCGCCTGGCCGAACATAGAAGAAAGACCGACCAATGAACGCCGACATCCAGCCCAATTTGTTAAAACCACGCTGGCGGAAAGTCTTCACCGACCTGTGGGAAGATAAAACTCGCACCGGGCTGGTGGTGGCTTCGATCGCGGTCGGGGTCTTTGCGATTGGCATGATCATCACCGCCTACGTAATCCTCAGCCAGGATATCAACCACAGTTACATCATCACCAATCCGCCCAACATCGAAATATTGACAGCTCCTTTCGAAAAAGACTTTGTGCGCGCCATCGCAAAGCTGCCCGGGGTGAAAGAAGTGGAAGGGCGGCGCGTCCTGGCAATCCGCGCCAGGAAAGCGGACGGAGAATGGCAAAATCTGCGCCTGATTGGCGTTGCGAACGGTACGGATCCGATCAATCTGCTCAGCCCCATCGAAGGCACCCAATATCCCGGCGAGGGCCAGGTGGTTGTGAGCCAGGATATGTCGCGGATTTCGGGGTTTCATCCCGGCGACACGATTGAAATTGAACTTCCCGAGATACCGAACCACCGCCTGACGGTCGCCGGGCTGGTCACCGATCAAACCACCTCCCGGCCCGAGCCGGGCACGACCAATAACGCCTATGCCAGCTTAAAAACACTGGAATCGTTGGGCCTGGGAAGCTATTATAACCAGTTGGCGATCACGGTGGATGGGGATGGCGGAAATAAAGAATTCATCGCCAGCGTGGCGGCGCTGATCAAAGATAAAGTCGAGCGCAGCCATCGCGAGGTTTACCGTAAGGAAGAATTTCTTTCTACCGAGCATCCGGGAACCAAGTCGACCCTGGCGGTGCTGGGCATCCTGGGCGCCCTGGGGGCGTTGGTCACGCTCTTGAGCTGTTCGCTGATTATCAACACCCTCAATGCGATGATGACCCAACAATTACGCCAGATCGGTATTATGAAGCTGGTCGGCGGACGCAGTCGTCAGATATTGGGCATGTACTTACTCCTGATCCTGGCCTACAGCACGATTGCACTGCTGATCGCGGTGCCGTTGGGCGCCATTGCCGGCTATACCCTGGCCCTGTATATTGCGCGTTTGATGGGCGCGGTGCTGCAAGGTTTCCGCCTGATTCCGACGGCCGTCCTGACCCAGGTGCTGATTGCCACTCTGATTCCATTGGGCGCCGGCTTTCTCCCGGTCAACAGCGGCGCCAAAACCAGCATCCAGCGGGCGATCAGCAACTACCGCCCCGGCGATAAAGCTACGAAAAACAGCCTGATCAACACCAGCGCCCGGTGGCTCCGTTTTATTTCCCGCCCGATCCTGCTGTCGTTTCGCAATACGTTTCGGAAAAAGGGGCGCCTGCTTCTGACCATCTTCACCCTCTCGGTGGCGGGCGCCGTCTTCATCGCCGTTTTCAATGCCCGGGATTCTATGAATAACGTGGTCGATCTGATTTTGAAACACTTCATGGGAGACGTGACCCTGAGCATGACCCAGCCTTACCGGGTCAGTACGGTTCAGCAGGCCCTGATGCAGATCCCCGGCGTGGTTCATGTCGAAGGCTGGGGCGGCGCGGCGGGCGAAATCGTGGATGCCAACGCTGAAGTGGTCAGCAAACTTTCGATCATTGCCCCGCCGCAGGATACGCGCTTGCTGCACCCGGATTTTATCGCCGGCCGCTGGCTCTTGCCAGGCGAGAAAAACGCTCTGGTGGTGTCCGATTCGATCTATGACTTTTACCCGAACCTGAAACCCGGCGATAAACTACTGGTCAAACTTACCGGGGAACGGGTGGAACCCTGGACGGTGGTCGGCGTCTTCCGCTTCGTGGTGACGCTCGGCGACCCGATCGCCTATGCCAATTTCGACTTTATTGCCGATCAGACGCATTTGCTGAATCAGGCCGCCTCCTACCGTGTCACAACCGACATCCATGATGCCGCCTCGCAGCAGGCGCTCACCCGCTTCATCGACCGCTATCTGAGGGACCAGAATTTCCTGGTTCAAACGGTCATGTCTGGATCGCAGATGCAGGCCGACGCTTCGAAGGCGATCAACATCCTGATCATTTTCCTGCTGATCATGGCGATCCTGACCGCCTTTGTGGGCAGTATCGGCCTGACCGGTACGATGAGCATCAATGTGTTGGAGCGGACGCGTGAAATTGGCGTGATGCGCACGATTGGTGCGCAGGACCGCGTCATCATGCAGTCCGTGATCGTCGAAGCGCTGGTGATTGGCCTGATCACCTGGCTGCTGGCTATCGGGTTGTCGTTTCCCATCAGCACCCTGCTGCTGACGATCATGGGCAAAGCGATGATGGGCTCAGCAATCACGCTGAGCTTCACACCCTTTGGCATCTTGCTGTGGTTGGTGGTCGTCATTATCCTTTCACTGATTGCCAGCATCATGCCTGCCCGCAAAGCAGCCCGGCTGACGATCAACGAAGTGCTGGCGTATGAATAGAGTGCATGCACCTGATGTTCGTTGAATTTCAGCCGATGCAGTGAAAATCTACGGAAAGCCAGGCATTCTTTGCTGGTAAAACAAAAGACGGGCGGGCCTGCTTCACGCAGCACCCGCCAGAACTCTCCAATGTCGCCCGGTGCATCTTGCCAAAAGAAGATGAAATTTACCCTGCATACTTTGGTGAAGAGGATCGCTTAATCGAGCAGCATGGCCCTGGTCAGCAGGCTGCAACCTATCCGGGCTGAAATAAGATCCGCTGCCATTCCCCCATTGGTCTGGGGCTGGCCGGTTATCCTCGCCAGCCCTTATCGATCACTTTTTTCCCGAACTTATCTTGCAGTGCGTCCACCACCCCTTGCAGCTTGCGCTGTTTCACATTGGATTGATCCCATAGCGCCATCTGAAACGCCGGCTCGCCCAGGCCGCTGATGCCAACCCCAATCAGGCGCACCGCCTGCCCCGAAGAGCGATTCTTCCGCAGCAGTGCAAGCGCCGCTTCGTAGATGTCCTTTTCCTGATCGGTGGGCGTTGATAACGTTACCAGGCGGGTCAGGGTGGTGAAATCAGGCCAGCGCAGCTTGAGCCGGATGGTTTTCCCGGCCAGCTTTTCATGTCGCAGGGTATGCGCTACGTGGGCGGACAGCGACTTGAGCGTCGATTCGATCAACTGGTCGTCGCTCAGATCACGGCTGAAAGTGGTTTCTTGCGACACCGACTTTGCTTGATGCTCCGTGACAACCGGGCGGTCATCTATCCCCCTGGCATGCAGGGACAGTTCGCGCCCAGTTTTCCCAAAGCGCTGGATCAGGTCCACTTCCGGCCGGCGCGCAATGTCGCCAATTGTGTGCATCCCCAGCTCTGCCAGGACAGCTTCCGTCTTCTTGCCAACGCCCCACAGCAGCGTGGCTGGCAGCGGGGCCAGGAATTCGGCTTCCCTGCCGGGTTCTACGATGGTGATGGCGCGTGGGTATCCCGATCCATGGGCTGCTTTTTTGCCAACTTCCGTGGCGATTTTGGCGACCAGCTTGTTGGCAGCGATGCCAATCGAACAAGGCAGGCGCAACTCATCCCGGATGTTTGCCAGTATCTGCCGGGCAACCTGTTCCGGGGCGCGGCGCAGATCAGTGATGTCCACGAACGCTTCATCAACCGAAATCTGTTCGACCAACGGAGAGAGGTTGCCCAGGCGGTCCATGACCTGATGCGACATTTCGCTGTACCGGCTGTGGTGAGGCTCGACAATCAAAAGCCCTGGGCACTGGCGGATAGCCAGCTTCATCGGCATGGCGGAGTGAACGCCCAGGGCACGTGCGGCATACGAACAGGAAGATACCACGCCGCGCTCGTCCGGCCGGCCGCCGACTGCAAAAAGCCTGTCTTGCAGTGCAGGGTTATCCAGTTCTTCGACGGCGCAGAAAAAGGCATCCAGATCGAGATGCAGTATGGTGCGCATGCCGCTATTGTACCTGAGATAGCGCCATCCCTGTTCCAACCCTGACCGCTGAAGCCGTGCTTCGAACCCGGCTCTGGCCATGAAGGCTGGAGCGGTTCCGCCCCATACTTCTCATCCAACGGACTCTCAGTACACAAGCCTGTTATATATAATGGACTTTGAGACAGGAATGGTGTAGAACAGAAATAGGCAAAGACCCGTTGCTGTTCATTTCGCGCCATCATGGGCTCACCTGGGAAGAAGGACCCGTACACAAGCAGCACTGCGAGTGCCCCCCTCGGACAGTCCCCCAGGTTTGCCAGTCTAACTGTCGAAAACGTGTAGCGCCATGAGCGCCCTAACAGGAGAACGTAAACTGGCAGTCCTTGATGGCAACCAGGTATTCGTCAGGAGGTATGCCATGCAGATCTATATTGGGGTCGACTGGAGTGAAAGAAGCCACGATATAACCTTTGTGAACGAAGCAGGGCAAATCGTAGTTCATAAAGTCATTAGCCATTCCCAAGAAGGATTTCTAGAGATCCAAGCACTTCGCCAACAATTGCATGTCGAAGTAAAAGATTGTGTCGTGGGGATCGAGACGGCTCACAGCCAGCTGGTGGATACATTATGGGATTGGGGATATCAGCAGGTGTATGTGCTACCGCCCAATGCTGTCAACAAAGCCCGCAGTTTGTATAAGTCGAATCGGGTCCGCACAGACGAAAGCGATAGCTGGTTGGTTGCGGACTTGATTCGGAATGATCGGTTTAAGTTTCACCCCTGGTTTCCAGACAGCGAATTGACCCGGCAGATACGGGCGTCAGTACGTCTGAGCCTGACGCTTGATCAGGAAATACATCGGCTGAGCAACCAACTACGCTCGGTGTTGATGCGTTACTACCCGGCTGCTACCACCATCTTCAGTGGCCTGGACGGAAAAGTCTCTCTGGATTTCATCAAAGCCTATCCAGATCCCCGGGCTGTATGCAAAATAACCTATGCCGAATTTGAACAATTTGCGGCGAAGCAGGGCTACCGTTGTCGGAAGAACCTTCCTGCCTGTTATAAACGCTTGCGAAGTGATTTTCCCGATGCCGATCCAACAACCATTCAGGTTTATCAGCCGATTACGCTGCGTTTGGTCAATTTGCTGATGCCAATGGTGCAACAACATAATGAGCTACTGCGTCAAATCAGCCAATTGTATAAGCAGCATCCTGACGCTGAGATATTCAGTTCCTTGCCAGGCGCAGGTACTTTGCTAGAACCAGCTCTACTGGCTAAATTTGGCGACGATCGCCGCCGCTTTCCTTCCCCCGCAGCGCTTCAGGCCCTGGCCGGAACCTGCCCGGTGACGGATGCCAGTGGAAAGCGAAAGGCGATCTATTTCCGTCGTGCCTGTGACCATGAATTTCGCTGGATTGTTCACCAATGGGCTTTATGCTCAACTCGCTCGTCAGATTGGGCATCAACCTACTTCGAGCAAGTTCGAGCCCGTGGACATCCAAAGCCACATGCTCTTCGCTGTCTAGCGAACCGGTGGCTGGCCATCGCCTGGAGGCTTTGGCAGGACCACACCACATATGATGAAAGTATTCACCTGACTAACCGCGCTAATCGTAGCAAACCAAAAACACAGAATCCGTAAAACGAATAGTTCTTGTGGCGGATAACTGGGTAGAAATGCAGCGATAGGTCTTGCCTGCTATGCTCAGTATCATCCACAGGCCGAAATCCCAACCCCTCGGCACTGTCCTTGGCGCGCGCGCTCTGAGCGCTTTGCCTATTGACAAAACGTGTCCGAGGGTCCTTTTTCATTTCCCTTACCTGGAGACCTGTCACCATGGACGAACCGTCCAAGACCATCACCATTTCAAACGACTCCGCGGCGGTCTTTGTCCGCGGCTACGCTCACACCGCAAGCGGCCAGATCATCTGGCTGGAGATCGCCCCGCAGCATCCCAAGCTGACCGGCGCGATCTGGGCCAGCCTGGTCAGCAGCCACCACCCGTACCTGCATCTGGAGGACAGTGACAGGGGGCTGGGCAAGGCCGTCTATGGCCTGGGCCGCGCCTACACTCGCATCGAAGCGGACGCCCCCCACCTGGCTGTCGCCCACGACGGCGGCAAGGCTCGCGCCAGACTGACGCGTCTGATCGCCCCTGAAGCGATCCAACCCATCGCGCTGGACCAGCCGTTCTACTCCCTGGCCTGGCCCGGTCTGGCGCCGGAGGTTGTGCTGGCCGCCGCACTGGAGAAGACCTCACCCTATCCGGTACTGATCGAGTGGGGAACCTACCTGCTTGAGGCCGCCCTGGGGTGCGGCCAGGCCATCCCGCTGGTCACCGGGGGTGCGGCGCCTTGCGGTTTCGAGATCGAGGCGGGCGTCAACTGGCCCGACTTGATCAGCCAGGGTCTGCGAACCGGCCGTATTCGCCTGACTGGCGCAGCATAACCATCGGCGATATAGAACATCGCTCATTTTCAATCATCCGGCCGGAGGCATGTTCCCCCGGCCTGGGGGAACGTTCGTCTCCGGCCAGCTTTCCACCTGGAGACAAGCAACCATGCGTATCGAAGCACAATCCAAGCTGGGGTATTACCCGACCCCGGATATCCAACTGCCCCTGATCCTGACCTGGCTGAGGCGCTGCGACGGCGGCCTGGCTCGCCTGCTCGACCCCTGCTGCGGCAAGGGCGAGGCGCTGGCATTCCTGGCCCACGGCCTGGGCAAGACCACAACTTACGGCATCGAACTCAGCTACAGCCGCGCCGCCGAGGCCGAGAAACTGCTCGACCACGTCCTGGCGGCCGGGTTCGAGAACGCCGTCCTGACCGATGGAACCTTCTCCTTCTGCCTGCTCAACTCCCCCTACGATGGCGAAACCGCCACCGGCGGCGGCGAGCGGCTGGAAGGGCGTTTCCTGCTCTCGACCACGCCGCTGTTGTGCGA
>CAIQIV010000211.1 GCA_903871905.1 uncultured Chloroflexota bacterium
CCTGCAGGCCAACGCCGCCGACCTCAACCACCAGGCTGTCGGAATAGACTTCTAAGACGTGTCCGCTGAGGCTGGCGATCATGGCTGCTGCTCCTGGTAGAGGGACCGGGCGTGAGCGCTGTGCAGGTGGCAGATGGCGATAGCCAATGCATCGGCGGCATCATCCGGTTGGGGAATAACCGGCAGGTTGAGCAGGGCGCGCACCATCTGCTGCACCTGGTTCTTGTCGGCGCCGCCGTAGCCCACCACCGCCTGCTTGACCTCCAGCGGGGTGTACTCCTCAACCGGCAGGCCGGCGTTGGCCAGCGAAAGCAGGATCACGCCGCGTCCCTGCCCGACGCTGAGGGCGGTGCGCACGTTGCGCTGAAAAAACAGCTTCTCCACCGCGCCGCTTGCAGGGCGATGGAGAAGCAGGATGTCATTCAGGCGGTGGTACAGCTCAAGCAGGCGCTGCGGCATGGGCAGTGCAGCGGGGGTGAGGATCGCCCCGTAGTCTACCATCTGCAGGCCGCCATCCCCGGTCTCGCGCACCAGGCCGTAACCGGTGGTCGCCGTCCCGGGGTCGATGCCAATCACCAGCATCGGGGGTTATGCTTCTTCCAGCTGCGCCATGGCCTCGTCGGAGATGGACAGGGTGGAGAACACGTTCTGCACATCGTCCAGCTCTTCCAGGGACTCGATGACCTTCATCACCTGCAGGGTATCTTCGACCGACAGTTCCATGTCGTTGTTGGCGATGAAGCGCAGCTCGGCCTCATCAGGGTGGAATTTGCCGGCCTGCAGCGCATCGCCGATAGCCTTGAAGGCTTCCAGCGGCCCGACGATCTCAACTGCGCCGTCGTCAAAGGTGACATCATCCGCGCCGGCTTCCACGGCCAGCTCAAAGACTTTATCCGTGTCAACACCTTCGCTCGGGAAGGCAAAATAGGAGACCTTTTTAAACTGCCAGGCAACGGAGCCGGCTTCGGCCATGCTGCCCCCGTAGCGGTTCAGGATGTGGCGCACTTCGGAGACAGCCCGGTTGCGGTTATCGGTGACGCAGCTGACCAGCACCGCGATGCCATGCGGGGCATAGCCTTCGTAGACCACCTCTTCGTAGGCATTGCCTTCCTTTGAATCACCCGTGCCGCGCTTGATGGCGCGCTCGATGTTGTCCTTGGGCATGTTCTGGGCGCGCGCCCGATCCATGGCATACTGCAGTCGCACGTTGGTGCCCGGGTCCCCACCGCCTTCGCGGGCGGCAATCACAATTTCCCGCGCCAGGCGGGTGAAGATCTGACCGCGCTTGGCGTCCTGCGCCCCTTTCTTGCGACGAATCGTCGCCCAATGCGAATGTCCTGACATACTTTATTCTCCTATAAAATGTTTGACAATATCATCTCAAAATCGGGAGAGGGTCCCCAGCGTTTGAGAAGGATGTTCCTCGGGGGAAATGACCGTTTATTGAGAGATAGATTATACCATGAGCAGGGATGAGTTTATCGCAGTGGTGACATTTGACCCTGAAAATCGTTGACATCCATTCCCCTTTGCAGTACAATGTCGCCTGCGTAAAAATCGGGGCGTAGCGCAGTCCGGCTAGCGCGCACGGTTCGGGTCCGTGAGGTCCCGAGTTCAAATCTCGGCGCCCCGACACTTCAGCGCAGGAGGCAGCAAGGATTTCCCCATTCTTGTTGCCTCCTTTCTTTTTAAACTGTGCCGGGAAACGATCTATGCCCACCCTGTGCACGACAATGTACTGTTTGTCTCAATTCCACGACTTTTCTACCGGGATAGCATCATTCCAGGTCAATCGCAGCAAAAACTGATAAACTATAATGGTCACCATGAGATGCGCACAGTGCGGATTTGACAGCCCACCTGGCTTTGCTTTCTGCGGAAAGTGCGGCCGTCCCTTCCCGGTTGC
>CAIQIV010000212.1 GCA_903871905.1 uncultured Chloroflexota bacterium
CGTCGCGCTCCATCGCCCGGCGCGGCCAGCCGGAGACCGGACACGCAAGCGCATGTTATCTCTGTGCAACCGAGGAAGACATGCACGCGAGACGGATCGCATTCTCGCAATTGCTGCCGAATGCGCTTCCAGGACCCCGCCAAGTTCACCATTTATTCAACTGTCGGTCAGACGCTCTACCCGGCGCTGGCCTTCAACCTGAATGTTGCGCCCTGGGATGATATCAATGTCCGCAAAGCCATTAACTTCGCCGTCAACCGTCAGGGCATGATCGATGTCCTCCTGGGCGGAAAAGGAAAAGCCGTGAACAGCCCGCTGGGAGCCGGCATCCAGGGATACAACCCGGAGACCGAAGCCACGTACACCTACGATCCCGAGCAGGCCAAAGCCCTGCTGCAGGAAGCCGGGTACACGCTGAATGCTTCCGGAATGATGGAAAAAGATGGACAGCCACTGACCTTCACGGTGCTTGGCCCATCGTATGACTTTGTCACCCCGGTGCTTGAGCTGTTGCAGCAGCAGCTTCTCGAGGTCGGCATCCAGATGGAAATCGAGCAGGTGGATCCCAGCATCCTCTCCGAACGGCAGATCACAGGCGACTTTGAAGTGTCCGTGACCGGCTACAACTACCCCAACGCCGACATCCTGTACCTGTTCTTCCATTCCAGCATGCTGGGAAGCGGATTGAATGTGAGTGTCAATGATCCCACCCTGGACGAAATGCTGGTCAATTCCCGCACAGTCATGGATTCTGCACAGCACGCCCAGATCGTGAACGAGATCCAGAGCTACATCGTCGACCAGGCCTACTGGGTATGTTTTGCCATGGAAGTGGGCAACGAAGTCGTATCCACCAACCTGCAGGACGCCGTATGGTCGGATGCCCTCCAGATGCTTGACCTTTCTAACGCCTGGCTGTTGAACAAATAAGCGAATCGCAGCCAGCACACCGCCATCCTCTTTCGTTTCCTCAGGGGAGAGGGTGGCGGTGTTCCAATGTGCAAATGTAAAATAGAAGCAGGAGCTCGCCTTGACCACCTACATCCTTCGCCGCATGCTGAGTGTCATCCCGGTCCTGCTGGCCATTTCCTTCCTGGTCTTTGCCATCGGCAAGGTCACCCCCGGCGACCCGGCGGTGATGATCCTGGGCAGCCGGGCTACGCCGGAGGACATCGAACGCGTGCGCGAGCAGCTGCACCTGAACGACCCTCTCCTGGTGCAGTACGGCAAATATGTATGGGGCCTCCTCCATGGGGATCTGGGCCGGGCATACCGCGGGCAAATGCCTGTGCTGGGAGAAATACTTGAGCGCATGCCACCTTCCCTGGAGCTGGGCACAGCCGCTTTCATTTTTGCTTTTTTCCTCGGCATCCCCACCGGCCTGGTCGCGGCACGTTACC
Organism: uncultured Chloroflexota bacterium; assembly: GCA_903871905.1. Classification (GTDB taxonomy): domain Bacteria; phylum Chloroflexota; class Anaerolineae; order Anaerolineales; family UBA4823; genus CAIQIV01. The sequence goes on from CAIQIV010000212.1 coordinate 1,401, forward strand.
ATAACCGCTTCACCGACAATGCCATCACCATGGGCGCCTTGATCGCTCTCTCCATTCCTGAGTTCTGGCTGGCTATTGCCATCGTCATCCTCTTTGGGGTCAAGCTGCAGTGGATCCCCATCACCGGCGGAGAAGGGATCAAGGACCTGATCGCCCCCGCCTTCTGCCTTGGGCTGGGGCCAGCCGCGGTGCTGGCAAGGTTGACGCGTTCCAGCATGCTCGAGGTAATGAGCGAAGATTAC
>CAIQIV010000213.1 GCA_903871905.1 uncultured Chloroflexota bacterium
CCAGAGGGGTGTCAGGCAGCGGACGCACTCAGCCCTGGTCAGGGCATTCAGCCTGGCTTGCATCAACAGGCCCTGGGCTGTTCGGGTAACCCGGATGGTGCCCTTGAAATCTCGCAGGTCTACATCGGGTTGGAGGTGCAGTTCCGGGAAATCAATAATAAAATCTCGGAAGTACCCGATAGTTTCATGAATAATGAATCCGACATTCAGCCGGAGGAGTTCGCGATCGTCTTTCACGGGGTTATCTTTACCAGAATCAACAGGATTAAGTTGAGCCGGGGAAAGTAATCTTGGTCATCCAAAGTTGGGATATAATGAAATTTCATACCCGGCATATAGTATGATTATAACATACCTTAGGGCGCTCATTATTTTGTAAGGCAAAAAAGAGAAAAGATGTCGAAATTGTTGGTTGCCAGCAGCAACCCTGGTAAGCTGCGTGAAATTCGAGAAATCTTGCGTGACCTGGAATTGACTATGGTCACGCCTGGTGAGCTTGGTATTCACCTGGATGTGGAGGAGTGCGGCAGTACCTACCGCGAGAATGCAGCATTGAAAGCTCGGGCATTTGAACAAGCGTCGGGTCTGCTCACCCTGGCAGATGATTCTGGCCTGGAGGTGGATGCCTTGGGTGGGCTGCCAGGGCTGCATTCCGCACGCTTTTCCCCTAAACCGGGCGCTGCGGATGCTGACCGCCGGGCGCTGCTCTTGCAACGGCTGTCGTCTTATCCACCTCCCTGGCCGGCCAGGTTTCGCTGTGTGGTTGCTATCGCTACTCCTCAGCAAGATATCCGGTTTGCTGAGGGGGTGTGCGAGGGCGAAATAATTGATATGGAGAGGGGAACAAATGGATTTGGCTATGATCCGATTTTTTCTCTGCCTGGAACTGGACGGACCATGGCCGAGCTGCCTGCGGAAGAGAAAAATCGCGTGAGCCACCGGGCGCGGGCGGTGAATGCAGCGCGGCCGCTGATCTTGCAAGCACTCATGGCAATGAAATAACGCTTTGATTTTCCTCCCTTATGGATTATGATTGCAGTTATGCAAGATCAGGCCCGTACCCCTGATTTGGATTGGCTGGTGATCTCTGTGCGTTGGATGGTCCTGCTGACCATGGCCCTCGCACCGCTGCCTGTTGAAGTTCGGAGTTCCGATTTTTCTACTGCTCTCTTGCTGGCCGGCTTATGGGTGATTTTCCTGACCATTCTGGCCAAGTCAGTTCGTTTTTCCCTTCTTTTCCGCCTGGTCAGTGTCGCAGGAGACCTGGTGATTGCCTATGGGGGTTATTTCCTGAGTGGTGGGGGACAGGTTGGCCTTGCCTGGGTGAGCATTTTGCCAATATTCACAGCCTCAGTTTATTTTCATTTTTGGGGGACTTTCATTGTTGCTTTGCTGAACACGCTGGTTATAGGGGGCCTGGCCTGGTGGACAGAGCCTGAGTTGGATACCCTTTTCTTTATCTCAGGTGTGATTGTTTTTTCGCTGCTGAGTGGCCTGGCAGTAACCCTGGTGGTGCAAAAGCTTATCCCTGGACTGCTTGGCTTTTTCGAGCGGCAAGAGGCCCAGGAAGCTAAAAATGCGGCGGATATCGAAAGCCGCCGTACCTTGTATCGTATTATCTCTTCACTGAATGCATCATTAAATTACCAGCAGGTATTGGACACGGCACTGGATGCCAGTGTCGCAGCATTGGGTGAAAACGATCCGATGGTTGGCGAGATGGTCGGGGCGGTGCTGGTGTTTGCAGACAATGAAGAGGGGGAAACAATCCTGCTGGTAGGCTCCGCGCTCAAATTGACCATAACCGATATGCGTGCTGTCCTGACCGGTACCCAAGGACTGATTGCCCGGGCTATTCAGGACCAGGAGCCGCGTTATACCCCGGATGTATTAAATGACTCGGAGCTAAGCCGGTTCACAGCAATGCACCGTTGTAAGGCGGCGTATTGTGTTCCGTTGGGTACGGGCCGGGAGGCAAACGGTTTCCTCGTTTATGCGCATCCCGATCCGGCGTTCTTTAACGCAGGCCGGCGTGAGATCCTGGATATGATTGGGAACCAGGCGTCTATTGCTTTGCAAAATGCGCGACTGTATAAAGACCTGGCCCAAGAGAAAGAGCGAATCATGGAAATCCAGGAAGAATCCCGCAAGAAGATGGCGCGTGATTTGCATGATGGCCCCACGCAGTCTGTAGCAGCTATTGCAATGAGGGTGAATTTTGCCAGGCGCCTGTCTGAAAGGGATCCCAAGGCTGCAGCTGAGGAACTGCTGAAGATCGAGGAGCTGTCGCGTAAAACCACAAAAGAAATCCGGCATATGTTGTTTACCTTGCGTCCGCTTGTATTGGAATCGCAGGGTCTGATTGCCGCCCTCGATTCAATGGCGCAAAAAATGCAGGAGAACTACAACCAGCAGGTGGTGATCCAGGCAGATGAGCGGCTTGTCGATCGACTGGAGATCAATAAACAGGCGGTTGTGTTTTATATTGCCGAAGAGGCGGTAAATAATGCGCGTAAACATGCCAATGCAGCGTATATCTGGATCCGCCTCAAGTTGATTCAGGAGGACCTGGGCCTGCTGGAAATTGAGGATGATGGTAAAGGCTTCAATGTCAGCGAGATGGAAGCGGGTTACGAAAACCGGAGCAGCCTGGGGATGGTGAATATGCGGGAGCGGACCGAGCTGATCAACGGGGTCTTGCATCTCGAATCTGCTCCTGGAAAGGGGACACGTGTCCAGGTGGCGATCCCACTGAGGGAAGATGCAGCTGAACGATTGCGGCGGGGACGGATTTAACTATGCCGATAGCATCAGAAATTTATTATTGCCTGTTTGAAGGGGCAGAAGAAGGGGAAAAACCGCCGGTGGTGCTGATCCATGGTGCTGGTGGTCACTGTCTTTCCTGGCCTTCTGAAATCCGCCGCCTGGCGGGCTTCCGCATTTATGCTTTAGATTTGCCCGGTCACGGGAAATCAGGCGGCTGTGGTCAGCAGTCCATCCAGGCTTATGCGATGAAAGTGATGGAATGGCTGGATGCTGTTGGTCTGCACCAGGCGATTTTCATTGGCCATTCGATGGGTGGAGCAATTGGATTGACCCTGGCTCTGGAAAATCCGGAGCAAGTCAATGGGATTGGCTTGCTGGGGACCGGTCCGCGCTTGCGTGTATCTCCGGCTTTATTAGAGAGTTCCTCAAGTGGGACGACTTTTCACCAGGCCGTGGAATCGGTGGTTGGATTATCTTTTCATCCCGGGACAGACAGGAGCCTGCTCGACCAGGTTTCTCGCCGGTTGTCCGAAACTCGCCAGAGCGTTTTCTACAGCGATTTTCTGGCCTGTGAAGGTTTTGAAGTCACCGAGCGGGTCAGCCAGATCCGGCGCCCATGCCTGGTGATTTGTGGGGCTCAGGATCGCATGGTCCCCTTGCGCCACTCGCAGTACCTGGCAGCCAATATTCCCGGTGCCAGCCTGGATATCATCCCGGATGCGGGGCACATGGTCATGTTAGAACAGCCTGGGCGGGTGGCCAAATCGCTGGCGAAATTCCTGCCATCCGTAGCGTATTAAAATTGAGCCTGGAATTCGTAAACGCATCTTGCCATTTTAGTCATCGCCGGGTATAATCCCTTCGTCGTTGAGTAGGGTAAAGTGACGGGCGGGTAGCTCAGTTGGTTAGAGCACTGCGTTGACATCGCAGAGGTCGTAGGTTCGAGCCCTATTCCGCCCACAGTTGACCGCCAGTTTTGGCGGTCTTTTTTTAGGCAGGAATGAAGAACTATCTTCCTCTGGTCCGGCAGTATGTTCTTGCTCTTCTGGTCACCTTTTCGGTGACAGGTTTTTTATACTTCTTCCAGTTAGCCTTCAATCTTTCCATTGTTGCCTTAATTTATTTACTGCCCGTAGGGCTGAGCACAGGCCTTTGGGGCCTGGGGCCGGGCATCATGGCTTCTTTGTTGGCTTTCTTATCGCTCAATTATTTCTTTATCCAGCCATATTATTCTTTGATGGTTCACCAGCCTCAGGATCTGCTGGCCCTGCTGGTTTTCTTGATCGTGGCGGTTGTCATCAACCAGCTGGTCGGGCGGGTCAGCCGCAGCCTGGAACTGGCTACCGAGCGTGAACGAGAGGCGATCCGCCTGTATGAGCTGAGTAAGATCCTGGCAGGAGCAACCAGCGATCAGGCAATCATCCATGGTCTGGCAGAGCAGGTTGTGGTAACTTTTCAGGTAGAGCGGGCTGAGGTAGTGCTCAAGGAAAGTGAAAGCCTGGTTACTGACCTGGTCCGCCTGGATGGGAAGACAGGCCAGCTGGCACAGCTGGCTGATTGGCAGGAAGACAGGCCTGATTTGTTGGTACCATTGCAAACCCAGCGTGGGTTGATGGGTGAAATCCGCTTGTGGCGTCCCAATTATCCTTTCACTGGGGATGAAGAGCGGTTGTTGAATACCTTTGCTGCCCAGGGTGTGCTGGCCCTGGAGCGAACCCGTTTCTCGGCTGCAGAAAATCGCGCTCAGATCCTGGAAGAAAGCGATCGGTTGAAAACGGCCCTGCTTTCTTCTGTTTCCCATGAGCTGCGCACCCCGCTGGCAACCATAAAAGCCTCGGTGAGCAGCCTGCACAGTAATGAAGTAGATTGGGATAGCGAGTCGCGAGATGAGCTCCTGGCAGTGATCGAGGAGGAAACCGATCACCTGAACCTCCTGGTGGGCAACCTGCTCAATATGTCACGGCTTGAGGTGGGAGCCTTAACACTGCAGAGAAAATGGAATGTGCTGCCGGAGATTGTTGCCAGCGTAGCACGGCGAATGCATGCGTCTGGCGCAGCTCCCCGGCTTAAGATAAAATCGCATTATATCCAGATTGATTTACCGGATGATCTGCCCCTGGTTCCGGTTGATTATTTCCTCATGGAGCAAGTGTTTGCTAACCTGATCAGCAACAGCCTCAAGTATTCGCCGGAGGGGACGGTGATTACCATATCTGCCTTGCAGCCCCGAGCAGATAAGCTACAGGTACAGGTTCACAACCAGGGACCGCGAGTGGCAGAAGAACACCTGGAGCGAATCTTTGATCAATTTATCCGGGTTACTGCTGCTGAACGCATCACGGGTACGGGCCTGGGCCTGTCCATATGTAAGGGGATCATCGAGGCGCACGGGGGGCAGATCTGGGCAGAAAACCTGGAGGATGGCCTGGCTTTCAACTTTACTTTGCCTCTGGAATTGGAAGGAGCGCCGCCGCGCGTAAATGTGGAATGACAACACAGCCGCATATTCTGGTGATTGACGACGAGCCGCAGATCTTGCGTGCCCTGAAAACTATCCTGACCGCCCGCAAGTTCCGGGTTTCAACTGCCAACCGGGGAGAAGAAGGGCTGGCTTTAGCGGCTGCGCTGCAGCCGGACGCCATTATCCTGGATTTGAGCCTGCCGGACATAGATGGTTATGAAGTATGTACGGAACTCCGCCAGTGGACGCAGGTTCCGGTTATTGTCCTTTCGGTCAGGGATTCTGAGAGGGATAAGGTGCTGGCTTTAGACAAAGGGGCGGATGATTATCTGACCAAGCCATTTGGCACTGAGGAATTATTAGCTCGCATCCGGGTGGCATTACGCCATGCAGCGCAGACAGAGGGAAGTAAAGAGACGGTTATCCTGGCGGGGAATCTTGCGATTGACCTGACCAGGCATGTCGTTACCCGGAGCGGGGAAGAGGTCAAGCTGACAGCTACTGAGTTTAAGCTGCTGGCTTACCTGGCCAGTAATGCTGGCAAGGTTCTGACGCATCAGACGATCCTTTCGCATGTATGGGACGCAGCAGATGCCGACCGGGTGGAATATCTCCGCGTGTATGTGCGCCAGCTGCGCCGTAAGCTGGAGGATGATCCTGAGCAGCCAGTGCACATCCTGACTGAGCCTGGAGTGGGCTACCGGTTTATCACCGGCGATTAATTCCAGGCAGGCGGAATCCTGGCCGGAGATATTGGTCTTAACATGGGGACAGGGGGGTATATTTATCATATCTTTATAAGTTTCCTCGATTAACTTGGCTTTGTTTAACACGCGGGGGGTATAGTGGTGTTTATGAAAACATCAAACATTCACTTAAACCAGGAATATTATGGCATGCTGGCTTTGATGAAAGCTCAGCCAGCCGTGCTGCAGCGGTATCTGGATGTTCAGGCACGCCAGTTGGCAGAAGCCATGGTGGAAAATCAGCAGCAGGTTCACATTACCCTGCCGGATCGCATTGTATGCACAGCTGATCCCGCTGGCGACAGCAAGCCAGTTTCTATCCCCCCGAGAGAGCGGGAGCAGATTGTGGGGAGTCTGTTGGATAGGCTCTCCCATCAAGATTTGAAGGTCATGGTGAATTTCCAGCTTGCTGACCTGGAACGTTCTGGCAGCAAGCCGGTGGTGGTTGCGGCCAGTCTGTTACGATTTGCTACGGCTCACCACCTCGTCCACGCGATGCTTCCCGCGGGAAGGAATATCTCCTATACCACTGGCGAGGGGGAAGAGATCCCTGCGATCCCTGCCTCCAATGGGACGGCGCCAGGATCAGCAATTACAGCAGTAACCGATGCAATTGCCGAGGCAGATCAGTCCCTCGATGGGGATGGGCGGGGGGAATTACAGGTACCTTATGTCCCGGCAGCGCGTCTGTTTTACCTGCCGCAGTGGGTCGCTTTTGATGAGCAGGGGCATTTATTGGTGGCCTCTGTGGATGAGGCCGAAGCGTACCTGGCTTCGATGCAGCACTATATCCGTGTTTTGCATATCGCGGTGGGCTTGGCGCCCTATGTTGTTGCTGATCCGGAGTACCAGCAAAAGCGCTATGGGGTCCTGGGACAGCTGGTAAACCAGGGTCGGCAATTGGCACGCTTCCAGACCCAGGACATCATCCAGACCATCCAGCGCCGGGCAGGCAAAAAGGATCTGAATCGCGGCTTAAGCCTCAGCCTGCCTTATTTCGACGACCAGCAGCTGGTCATGCGCACTCTTGACTTTGAGATCATCCCCTCTGGGCGTATCATGTTTGTCCCAGCATTTGTTGTTCGCGCCGCTCACCAGGAACAGGCCAAGGTTGCCCAAGACACGCGCTTGAACTATTCAACTCGCAAATATTTATTGGCTCAACTCAAGATGCTTGAGAGGGCCTTTGATATTTCCCAATCCAACTAGAAGGTTTAGCCATGTTATTTGCCATTGGCATACTGATTGTCATTGTATTTTTAGCTTATAAGGCGGCGCCGAGTGAACGGCAAGAAGATGCTCACATCCACGGCGCTGGCCAGGTAGGTCTGTTGGCGGCTATTGCTCTGTTCGGCATCGATTATTTCACATCTTACTATTATGCCACGGGTGAGATGATGAGCTCGCTTCATCCATATAACCTGCAGAGATATGCCTACCTGACTGCAGCCCTGATCTCGATTGCCAATTTCACCTTTGGTGCGCTGTATATGTACTCACTGGGCGTTTTCAACGAGGGGGGTGGTTCTTATACAGCCTCGATGCGCTATCTCAAGCCCACCATGAGCCTGATCGTTGCTGTCGTTTTGATCCAGGACTACACTCTGACCATTGTGGTTTCTGCCCTTTCTGGCGGCGATCAGCTTTTATCCGTCCTGAACCTGTATGGAAAGTACTGGTGGTTGCACTTCATCCTGGGTGCAGTGCTCGCCTTTGCTACCTGGTTTGTGACCATCCGCGGACGGGGCGAATCGGGAAAGGTTGGCTTTACCATGCTGGGCATCTTCTGGATGCTGACCGTCGTGTTAGCAATTGGGTTATTCGTTGCCCAGGCCAAGGGGGTCCCCCCGGTGGCTTACCACGAGCCAGTCCAACAGGTTTCATTCTGGACTGCCCTGTATCACATGTTGACCGCGACCATGAAAGGCATGGTGGCGCTGAGCGGCCTGGAAGCGATGTCCAACGGTATCCAGTTTGTGAAGAACGAAGATGTCTCGTTGGTCAAATGGGGCAAGCAGCACATGCCACACCTGAACGCCTTGTGGCACTTTTACAGCGGAAAGTCTGGCATTGGCCGGTTTGTACAGACCTCCTTCCTGTTCTACGGCGGCCTGACTACCTTTTTCCTGACTGCTTTTGCCATCCACTTCAACGTTTTTGATGGAACCCTGGGACGCACGCTGGTTGGTAACCTGGCCTTTATTGGCTTTGGACAGCTGCCTGGAGGGGTCATCCTGTTCTGGGTGTATCAGATCCTGGCGGTATTTATGTTGGCGGCGGCTTCCATGACTGCCTTACAGGACGCGCAGGCGACCGAGTGGCGTGACGTCGCCATTGGCGAGATCCCGGAATTCATCGTTTATCGGGACCCGCGTGGCACCTTCACCCGTTCGGTGACCATTACCTTTTGCGCGGCAGTGTTGATTATGTTCCTGGTACGCGGGCGAACGGCTGCCGCGGTACCCTATTATGGGGTAGGTGTGTTCATGCCAATAATGGTCATGGGGATGGCGGTGCGAAAGCATATCTTGCAGCACTATACCGGGCGCGCCCGGTTTTGGGGCAGCCTGGGGGCGGGTTTTGCCGCAATCCTGGGTGGGTTGGTCTTCGTTGGGCAGATTGTGGGGAAGTGGTCAGAAGGCGGATGGGTGGTCTTGATTTCCTTTTCTATCCTGGCGTTGGTGGCGCACCTGCTGCTGCTCTCTCCGCTGGGGTATCGCAACCCGGAGCAGATCCACCGCATCGTGCGCAAGAAAGCCCGCGTCCAGGGAGGTATGGCATCCATTGTTGAATGGCAGTCGCTTAAGATGCAGGAATATCGCTATGCTATCCTGGTGGGTGTTTCCCAGTTCTTAGAATTGTTCGGCATTCGCCGGCCTGTACGGTATGAGGCGCCAGTTGAAGCTGGAGATTATGATCATGCACTGCATGTTGATGATCCGGGTGCACCCTCCATTCTGGTTCAGTATTTGCCAAAGGATAAAGCAAGAATAGGTGACGGGAAGAACCCTTAAACCCGAAACGGTCTTGCTGGAATTTGTGAAAATTGATAAACTTTGGAAAGGCTGGCGGGGATTTGCCCACCAGCCTCGTTTTCTTGAAAAAGTTCGATCGAGTTGTCTCACAAACTTGCACCCTGTGAAATTCTATGCTAAAATAGCGCCGCGGCGGAGAACGCTGCTCCATATGTTTATTGAGGGTTATTTCCCAGGCATTTACTCCGCATGGAGTATTTTTATTTGAGTGACATTTAGGATAAAGAGATGCCGCCTTCTTACTTAACTCGCCATGGTTTTGAAAAATTACAAGACGAGCTGGAATACCTGCGCACGATCAAACGCCAGGAAGTTGCCACCCGCCTGCACGAGGCGATGGAAGGCGGTGAGCTGATCGAGGATGCCGAATACGAGGCTGCCAAGAATGAACAAGCCTTCGTTGAAGGCCGCATCCTTGAATTGGAAATAATTCTGGCAAATGCGCGCATCGTGGATGAAGCCGGGAAGCGGGATGTGGTCCAGGTAGCTGCGAAAGTGACCATCCAGGAAGGGGATAATGAGCCAGAACTGTATACGATCGTTGGTCCGGCTGAGGCTAACCCACGCACTGGACGCATTTCCAACGAGTCGCCCTTGGGGCGGGCTTTGTTAGATCACCGGGCAGGGGATATTGTCCGGGTCGATGCGCCTGGTGGGTCCTTCACCGTTTGCATCCTTAAGGTGGAGTAATACTGGGGCTAAAGCTCAAGCCCCGCGCGGAGAGATCTGGCGCGGGGCTTTTCATTTTCTTAAGACAAGATTTTTGGATAGGAATATTGCCATGTCGAACAAATTTACCAGCCTGGAGCAAACACGATTAGAGAAAATTGAACGGTTGCGCACCCAGGGCATAGAGCCCTACCCTCAGCGCACTGAGCGCAGCCATACCACCCAGCAGGCTATCCTGGCTTTCGAGAGCGCTGAGGCAGCCCAGGCAGGCGATCCGCTGGTTGTGACCGTGGTTGGCCGTCTGCGTTCTATGCGCCCGATGGGGAAGATCACGTTTTCGCATATCGAAGACGGTTATGGACGGCTGCAGCTGTTCTTCCGTCAGAATGATATTGGCCAGGAGCAGCTTGACCTTTTCAATCGTGAATATGACCTGGGCGATTTTGTCCAGGCAAGCGGTGAGCTTTTCCGTACCCGGACCGGGGAGATCACCTTGAAAGTTTCTGCTTTCCGCATGCTTTCCAAAGCGGTCACGCCGCTGCCCGCGGCGAAAGATGAGGTGGTAGATGGCCAGGTTGTGCGCCATGCCACGCTCTCTGAGCCTGAGGTGCGCTATCGCCAGCGCTACGCTGACCTGGCAGTTAATCCTGAGGTGCGCCAGATCTTCAAAACCCGCGCTGCAGTGACCCGGGCTGTGCGCGAATTTCTGGACCGGCATGATTTTCTTGAAGTCGAAACCCCGGTTTTACAACCGATCTACGGCGGCGCGGCGGCGCGGCCATTCACCACTCATCACAACCAGTTGAAGCAGGATCTTTATATGCGTATTTCGTTTGAGTTATATCTCAAACGCCTGCTGGTTGGTGGTTTTGAGCGGGTCTACGAAATTGGGCGTGATTTCCGCAATGAGGGAGTGGATCGCAGCCATAACCCGGAATTTACCATGCTCGAATTCTACATGGCCTACGCGGATTATAACCAGGTTATGGATTTCACGGAGCAGATGGTGCTGTACGTGATCGACCAGGTGCTGGGGACACGCCAGATCACGTACCAGGGTACGCAATTGAATTTTGAGCCGCCCTGGCGGCGTGTGGAGATGCGCCAGGGTCTGTTAGAGGTGACAGGAATTGATATTGACCTGTACCAGACAGCCGAAGAGCTTGCAGCAGTCATGCGGGAAAGGGAGATGCAGCCGGATCCGAAGGCGCCGCGAGGAAAATTGATCGACGCATTATTCAGTGATTACCTGGAACCTACCCTGGTCCAACCCACTTTTATCTACAACTACCCACGCGATATCTCGCCGCTGGCGAAAAGCCGTCCCGGCGACCCGCGTATAGTTGAGCGCTTCGAAGGTTTTGTTGGTGCAATGGAACTGTGCAACGCGTTCACAGAACTGAATGACCCGCTGGACCAGGAAGCGCGCTTCCTGGAGATGGGGCGGGATTATGCCAGTGATGATGAGCAGCGCCACCCGATGGACGAAGATTATCTGCGCGCCATGCGCTATGGCATGCCACCGACGGGCGGGTTCGGGATGGGTATTGACCGCCTGACCATGCTGCTGACGGATTCACCCAATATTCGTGAGGTGATTCTCTTCCCTCACCTGCGGAAAGAGGACTGAGAAGGATGGCTGCCAGGAATCTGCCGGTTTGACAGGTATAATTGCGCCATGGAATATCATCTGGAAGTATTGGTTGGACAATTGCTGCGGCGCAGCGGACTGCGCTTGGCGGTTGCTGAGTCCTGCACCGGTGGCCTGATCGGGCATCGAATCACCAATATCCCCGGCTCTTCTACCTATTACATGGGCAGCGTCACCGCTTATGCTTACGAGGCGAAGGTGCGCATGTTAGGCGTGCGCTGGGAAACCCTGGAAAAATACGGGGCGGTCAGTAAAGAGACCGTCATTGAGATGGCGCGTGGGGTGCGCAAAGCCCTGGCTGCCGACATCGGCCTCTCGGTCAGCGGGATTGCTGGCCCGGGCGGCGGTACTCCGGAAAAGCCTGTTGGATTGACCTGGATTGGTCTGAGCGCGGCGGATACGGACGAAGCCTGGGAGCATATCTGGCATGGCGACCGCTTGCAGATCAAAGAGCAGACCGCGGATCAGGCTTTACGTTTGCTGGTTGATTATCTGAGTGATTCAACTGCTGCCCTGGATGATGATGAGCTGGAGAGTTAGATGGGCACCCCAGAATTGATGGAGGTGACGGCGCGTTTTTCTTCTGATGGCAAGATCACTCCGATCAGCTTCAAACACCAGAGCCATCTCTATCAGGTGGATGCAGTGGGCAGGAGCTGGACTGATGATAAAGGCCATCACATCCTGGTCTTGGTTCCTGGAGAGCGCGTGTTTGAGCTGGTTTTCGCGCCGCAGTCTGGCGGCTGGTATTTAGGCGGTGTAGGGCATCCTGGAGTGGTATGAATTCGCTGGTGAGTAAGGCGAAAGGAAATGTCTGCAATGAAAGGAATTCCAAGGCTCCTGTTCCTGCGGCGATTAGGGCTGGTGCTGGTCTGTATTTTTACTGGGTTATTGGGGAGCACTTTAGCCCTGGCTTATGCTGAAGAACCGTTGAACTTTATTGATCCCTTCACACAGCAAGAGGTACCTGGACAGGAGATCAACACGATACATTTTGACCTGCAGTATGCGCTGTCATTGGCGGCTGGTTTTTCGGTTAGTGACAGCATTCGGATGCAGCTTTGGGATCAGTTGGTTGACTCCGAACGCCTGGGGACCACGCCTCCTTACTCGTATACCAACTGTGCAGGTTCGTTCCCGACTCCTCCAGAGCCCGGTGATGTGTGCCCGGCTGGAGCAAACACCAAGCAGGTCTTGTGGCCAGATTGGGGAAAGGTGGGGGCCCAGTGCACCACCTCGCGTTTTGGACCCTATTCCCCTTTCTTCCATTTTCCTCGCCAGACCCCGGAAGAATTAGGCGCATTGAAGGATTGGGGCTGGGGAAGCTCTGCGACTCTCAGCGGGTATGAGGCTTATGCCTGGGGGCCGCCTCTGGCTTTGACCATCCTGGACGCCAGCTGCAGCTACACGCGCACCAGCCTGATCGATACCGGAATCCAGGCGGGGTCCCTGGAGGCCTTTGCCACTTACTTACACTCCCTGGGTGATTCCTGGTCGCATCTGCTGTGCATCCAGGCGATTGACTCGGGCAAGATCGATGCCCCTTGGGGTACCCACACTGCCAACGCCTCGGCTGTTCCCCCCTATGATCCATGCGGTTATATCCCGGCTAAGCCGGAGAATTATGATGCCCATGGTCGTGAGTATGGCAGCCTGTGGATCACTGATTCCACCCGGACAGTGACCGGTATACTGGCGATCTATGCCGAACTTACACAGCGGGCCCGGGTGCGTGAGGGGCAGTATTCTCCCCTTTTGCTGGACGCGCCTCTGAGCGGTTTGGAGCCAGCCAGTACTCTGAGGGAAGCGTTGGATCGCTTTGTGCATGAGTGGGGTTTCCAATCTGCAGATGAGCCGGTGAATCAATTTGCAGCGGAACGCCGCTCCTATGCCCGGCAGATTGCCCAGGCTGTCCTGGTGCAACGGGTCCTCCTCCAGCGCTCTTACCTGCCGCTGGTTCAAAAATAAATGTGCAAGGTTGATTTACATCATTTTTACTCCCGTCTAGACGATTCAGGTTTATACTGGAACCAAGAGTACCTGGAAAGGTTGGTTGAATGATTCGGATCGGCAATTTTATTTTGTTGATTGCAGCTCTCGTTGGCTTGATTTTTCCTTCTTCTGGGCGTATATTGGCGGCAGAGGGAGGAAATACCCCGCAGATTTTATGCCTGCCAGGGATCTATCCGAGCGACCCTGGCGATTGCCGCCCGTTGGGACCCTCCACCTACCTGACCCAAATGGCGAGTAAGGGGATTACGTTTCCCCTATCCCCCCTGCTGGCAGCGCCTCCAGATCCGGCATTGGTAAATGTGGATGTGCGATATGCTATGGTGAACAATTATTCTGCCCCGGTCTACGGTTCGCTTGAACAGGCGATAGCTCACGATCGCAAATCTGCTGCTTCAATGATCAACGCCGATTTTGCCTACATCTCCTACCGCGATGAAGCAGTTGTTGGGGGCAAGCGTTTCTATATGATTGATACGAACCAGTGGATGACCGCTGCGGATGTATCTCGCATCGGGGTTCTGCCACGGTTTCAGGGCCTGGTATTCAGCCAGACGCCGAACATCCAATTCGGCTGGATCTATAACGGTCCTTATGAAACCAAGCGTACACCGGGCGACCAGGGCCAGGATTTTACCGGGCATGTTCTCCAGCCATATGAAGTTGTCCAGGTGTATGCAGTGGAACAGGTCAAAGGGGATAACTGGTTCTTGGTTGGACCAGATGAATGGGTCCCCCACCGGGTGCTGGCGCGGGTCATCCCCGATCTGACCCCGCCTCCGGGTGTGACTGCTGATCGGTGGATCTCGGTGAACCTGGAGGAGCAGACCCTGGCGGTCTATGAAAAAGGGCGCATGGTTTTTGCTACTCTGATCGCCAGCGGAGCGGAACCTTTTTGGACGCGGCCGGGGACTTTCCAAATCAGGGAGAAATTGGACCTCTCGCCGATGAGTGGTGGGTTTGACTCGAATGCAGCCGGTGGTTATTACCTGGAAGACGTGCCCTGGGCGATGTACTTTGATGGCGCGCGCGCCCTGCACGGTGCTTACTGGCGTTCCAAGCTGGGTTTTGCTCAATCCCATGGGTGTGTGAACCTGTCTATAGGTGACGCCCACTGGCTTTTTGACTGGGCAAACGTGGGTGATTTTGTTTATGTATGGGATCCATCCGGTCTTACCCCCACCGATCCCAATCTGTATTCCTCTGGAGGGTACTAGCACAACAGGTGAGAGACATGTCTTCTTCTGGTAGGGCTTTCATTGTCATTGTGTTGGCCACGGCGCTGCTGCTGTTGGGATGTGTCTTTTCACTCTGGCAGGTGCCGGGTGAAGTTTGGGGTTTTGCTGGACCCCAGGTCGCTGAATTAGCCTTGCCAACCCCGGGCAGTCCTGCCTGGGGTATATTGGGTTTTCAGACGACCATCTCAGGTACGGCTGTTCCGACCTCCACTCAGTTGGCTCCCTCGCCGACCCCTTCAACTCTCCAACTGCGAGTCTTTGAGGATCTGTGGGGCACGGTAAAAAAGAACTACCTGTACCGCGATTTTAATGGCGTTCCCTGGGATTTTGTTCACACGGTTTATAAAAATCGTATTAAAGCCGGGATGCGCTCTGAGGATTTTTATTCAGCCATGGATGAGATGATTGGCATGCTGAATGATGATCACTCCCGCTATTTTAGCCCGCCGGAGGTGAACCAGGTTAAAGCCGAGGAATCGGGCAAAACAGACTATGTGGGAATAGGGATTATCAGCAAACCTATCCCTGAGCGAAAATATATGACCATCATGTTTGTTCTGCCTGACAGTCCGGCCGAAGAATACGGCCTCAAGGTGCATGATAATATCCTATCCGTAGATGGCATCCCAATCTATAATGGTAAGGATTATCAGGCAGACTTGATGCGCGGCAAAGAGGGCACAAATGTGATCCTGGAGGTGAAGACTTTTGGGCAAAATCCCCGCTATGTCATGATCCCGCGTAAGAAGATTCAATCCTCTGTTCCCATTCCTTACCGTTTGATGAAATCACCGAGTGGCAAGCGAGTCGGGTATATTTTAATCACCAATTTTATGGACCAGGCGGTTGGGAATAAAGTTCGCGCAGCGATCAAAGAGATGAGCCAGGATGGCAATTTGGACGGGTTGATCATTGACAACCGCATCAACCCTGGCGGCGCCAGCAGTGTCGTTTTTGATGTGCTCAATATGTTTCTACGCGGTTTTATCGGCTCCTTTGTAGTCAGGGGGGAGGTATATCCGGTTGTTTTAGATGGGCAGAATTATTATGGGTCTCTCAAGGTACCGATGGCGGTGCTGATTGGCCCAGATTCTGCCAGCTTTGGTGAGACCTCTGCTGCTATTTTGAAGGATTCAGGCAGGGCTTATCTCATCGGACTGCCTACCATGGGCAATGTTGAAGTCCTGCTCCCCTACGAATTTGCGGATGGCTCTGCAGCCTGGATTGCTGAGGGGACATTTCGCCTGGCCAAGCACCCGAAAGAACGCTGGGAGGGTACCGGGGTGCAGCCAGATTTGCGCGTGATTACCATTTGGGACCAGGTCACCCAGGAAACAGACCCGGCGATCCGTTCTGCTTTGATTTATTTTGACAGTAAGTGAGTGATTTTGGTTGCTGGGGGGAGATATAGCATTGCATCTCCAACCTGCTTGTGGTAGACTCAGGATGAGTTTGTGCTGAAGGGTACAAACTCAGGAAATCCCCGGTTATTTTCCACCTATCCCAATTTCACTGGAGGGCCTATGCTACCCCTGCTCACACCAATTGAAATGATCTTATTCCTGGCTGCCATGCTTACCTCATTGTACGGGGCGTATCGCGTTGCTGACCGTATTGCTCGTACGATCCGGCGCGGTCAGGGGAAGATTGACTGGGATCAGGCAAAAAAACGATTGACCGAAGCTCTGTTTAAGACCATCACCCTCCAGCCGACATTCAAAATCCGACTGGGCCCGAGCCTGTTCCATGGTTTTGTTGCCTGGGGCTTCATGTTTTATCTGTTAGTCAATGCCTTGGATGTGCTCAAGGCTTTCACCGGGATAGAGTTTTTCTATGATACGGTAATAGGCGGCTTATATCGCCTGGTCGGGGATGTTCTGACCGTGGGTGTCCTGGTGGGTATGGTCTACCTGGTGGCACGGCGCTGGCTGGTGAAACCACAGAACCTCAATACGCGAGAAGATGTTCTTTTGCAGCCCCGGGCACGCTTTGGGATCAAGCGCGATTCGGCGATCGTGGGTGCGTTCATCATCGCACACGTGGGCGCGCGCTTCCTGGGAGAGAGCGTGACGCTC
>CAIQIV010000214.1 GCA_903871905.1 uncultured Chloroflexota bacterium
CCTGCTCGAAGAGCGGGCTGGTGTAAGTCAGCTTGAGGTCGCGGCCCTTGTCGTTGACGTGCCGGATGTAGGCCAGCGCGAAGGCCGGCTCGCAGCCGTAGGCCTCGCAGCCGGCGACGGTGGCGATGGTGCCGGTGGGGGCGATGGTGGTCTGGGCGGCGTTGCGGATGCCGTGCTGCTGGATAGCCTGGCGCAGGCGTTCCCAGTCGAGCGGCGGGCGGCCCCAGTCGTGCGCATAGCTTACGATGGACTGCGGCGGCTGCCAGGCCAGGCGCTGGGGGTCGTAGATGCTGCCGCTGATCGCCGGGAAGGGGCCGCGCTGCCCGGCCAGGTCGGCGCTGGTGAGCATGGCGTGGTAGCGCACGAACTCCATCACCTGGGCGGCAAACTCCTGACCCTCCGGGGAGCCGTAGCGGATGCCGGCATGGTACATCAGGTCCGCCAGGCCCATGATCCCCAGGCCGATGCGCCGGGCGCGGTAAGCGGCTTCTTTGAGCTGGGGCACGGCGGGGACATAGGCGTTGGCCTGCACCACATCATCCAGGAAGATGGTGGAAAGCTCCACGTTCTGGCGCAGCTTTTCCCAGTCCACCTGGCCAGCAGGGCCGAAGTGCTGGGCCAGGTTGACCGAGCCCAGGCAGCAGTTCTCGTAGGGGCCCAGCCACTGCTCGCCGCAGGGGTTGGTGGCCTCCAGGTCGTACAGGTGGTGCACCGGGTTGGAGCGGTTGGCGGCGTCCAGGAAGAGCATGCCCGGTTCCCCGTTGTGATGCGCCTGGGTGACGATCTTGTCAAACAGCGCCCGCGCCCGCACGGTTCTATAGGTCTTGAGGGGGATGCCGGCTGCCTCGGCCTGCTCCAGGGTGCCGCTGAAGCGGCGCGCCTGCGGATCGGAGAGGTCGAAGAAACGCAGCGGCCAATCCTCGTCGGACTTCACGGCGCGCATGAAAGCATCGGTGATGCCGACCGAGATGTTGAAGTTGGTGATGGCGTTCTCGTCGGTCTTGCAGGTGATGAACTCTTCGATATCCGGGTGGTCCACGCGCAGCACGGCCATGTTGGCGCCGCGGCGCGTGCCGCCCTGCGCCACCTCGCCAAAGGCTTTGTCGTAGACGCGCAGGAAGCCCACCGGGCCGGTGGCCTGGCCGGCGGAGGACTTGACCAGGGCGCCCTTGGGCCGCAGGCGCGAGAAGGAGAAACCGTTGCCGCCGCCGGTCTGCTGGATCAGGGCCGCGTCGCGCAGGGTCTGGAAGATGCCATCCGGGCGGCGCCCCATGTCGTCGCTGATGGGCAGCACGAAGCAGGCCGCCAGCTGCCCCAGGGGGGTCCCGGCGCCGGTAAAGGTGGGGGAGTTGGGAAAGAAGCTCTTGCTGGTTAGCAGCCGGTAGAACTGGCGGGCGCGCCCTTCGACGTCCCCGTCCCATTCAGCCTCACTGCGGGCGACGTGGTACGCCACGCGCCAGAACATCTCCTCCACCGTTTCGGCCGGTTTGCCGTCTTTATTACGCCGCACGTAGCGGCGCACCAGCACCTGGCGGGCATTTTCACTCAAGGCGATATTTCCCAGGTCTACCGGTAAAGGTGGGGTAGGCAGCAAGCCATTCTCAAGCTGTTGGTTTGTCGTTTCCTGCAGCATGTGTTCACTCCTCATAGTATGTGACGCGATCGTATAGAAAAGTACAGCTTTCCACCCCCTACCGGGCTGCCGCCGGGCGGTTTACCCTTCTAGCAGGCGGTCGATCTCGCGGCGGATGGAGCGCAGGTCGTCCAGTCCCAGGTAGACAATGGCATAGCGGATATAAGCGATGTGGTCCAGCTCTTTGAGCCCGGCGATGACCATATCGCCGACCACCCGGGAAGAGACTTCTGCGCGGCCCATGGCCTGCAGCGAGGCTTCGATCTCGCCCACCAGGCGTTCGATGTCGGCTGCGGAGACGGGTCGCTTGGCGCACGAGATGCGGATGCCGCGGATCAGCTTATCGCGGTCGAACTCCTCGCGCGTCCCATCTTGTTTAATAATCAACGGCGTGGCCAGGATCGGCCGTTCATAAGTGCTGAAGCGCTGCCCGCACGCCTCGCATTCACGCCGCCGGCGCACACCGCCGCGGTTATCGTGCGAGGTATCGAGGACTCTGGATTGTTCGTGTTTGCAGTAAGGACAGCGCATCGCTTAAATATTTAGAACATATGTTGCCGCCATTGGTAGGGGGCGCCCGGGTATGCCTGGCATATCTGGGCGAGATGCGGTATTCTAGCATAAGGTATGTGGAGATGCAAGGGAAAAAGGTACTAGTAAAACTTAGAAAATTTTCCTCGTTTTGGGAGGGGATCATGAAAATCATATTGCCGGGTGCAGTGTGCGGAATCTCGTGAATAATTATGAGGAAAGTCATAGAAAATCGATTATTCTCATCTCTTATTAATGTTCTACTTATCCTTTTAGGCTAATCTTTAGATAAGCTTAATGGAAGTTTTCCGTAGTATTCGCGTTACTAAGCGAGGATAAAAGGAGATGCCTATGAAGAAATACCTGTTCCTGGGAACAATCCTGGCCGTGCTGACCGTCAGCCTGGCGCTGGCCGGCGTGGCTTTTGCTCAGGATCCGCTGCCCCCACCGCCCCTGCCCGGAGACAATGGCGGGCCTGGCGCACCGCCGCTCCCGCCTGCGCCCCTGCCCAACTTTAACGTCGTCCCGCCCCAGCAGCAGCCCCCAAATTACAACTACAATATGAACAGCTGGTGCAAGTGGTATCCGCAGTACTGTGTGGATTATAAGCATTACTGGAAGTACCAGACCTACTACAAGAACTACTTTGGGAAGGGCGGGATCTGGTATGCGAAGCCGTGGAACTATAACCGCTCTGGTTCGCGTTGGATGGTATGGGATGATGATTGGTACTATGTCTACGGGACCAAGGTGTACACCCCCGCCCCATATTATGCTTCCACCCAGCCACAGGCGGAGACTTATGCGGTGACAGCCGTCACCCAGCCCGCCTACAACCAGTGGACGGTCAGCATGCTGGGATCCATGGCCAAGGCCCTGGGTCTGACGCTGGATGAGTTCAAGAAAGAAATCGCTGCCGGTAAGGTTCCCTCGGAGATGGCAGCAGCTAAAGGAATGACGGCTGACCAGTTTCGCGCTGCCTGGCAGGAGGATCTGAACCTGGAGATGGCCAAGGAAGTGACCGCGGGCAAGCTTGACCAGAAACTGGCAACCGAGATCTTTAACTATTTGAAGACCAAGTGGAACAGCTGGTAGACCGGCAGTCCGCCCCTGGTATTCTTGCAGTGTGCAAGTCACCGGGCGCCCGGTTTTATATCAGGCAGATGGTCTGAATAAGGGGTTCGACCAACCAGGTAGGGGTGGCCAGGAGCCAGGCGGCTCAAGGGCCACCCCTTTTGATTCCATGACGCCTGGGTCAGGCCAGGTCAATGCCTGCCTGGCGCAGGGCATCGGCAGCCAGCTTTTCCATCAACAGCCGGTCATCTTCGAAGAACTCGTTGGCCGGGATGCGCAGAGCGGCCAGGGCATCACGCTGCGTGAGCCAGCGGTACAGGCTGAAGACCAGGAAGGCCAGCAGGGCGAAATTGTTCAATGCGCCCGGGATGCCCACCACGCACAGGACATAAAAGAAATCCGAAGGGCTGGCGGCCTGGGCGCCGAAGGCGCTGTTGCCAATGGTCGCCAGGGCAATCTGCCCGGCGTCACCCAGCCAGCCGGGGAAGACAAACACCATGAACAGCCAGGCCAGGACCATCAGCACCAGCAGCCCGATGCGCCAGGGATCGAGCGGGGTGCGCACATACGAGGCCAGGGATAGGTAGAGGTCGCGCCCGCAGGGCTCGGCGTACAGCCCGACCAGGGCCGGCCCGCGGCGCAGCAACAGGTACGGCCTGGCGGTGGCGGCAATGGCCCGGCCGGGGAGCATGGTCTGGTACACCACCATTCCCGGCACCTGGCGGGACTGCAGGTCAGCCAGGACACCCGGCAGGATTACAGCCGACTGCTCGCCCCTGTCCTTCACCAGCCAGGCGGCGTGGCGGCGCGGCTTGCCCTGCCCGGCAAAGGGTCCCCAGATGTTGAGAAAGGGTGGGGTGGCGGTTTGCGGCTGGATCGCCGGGTAAGGCGCGACCGGCGCGCCGGGGGAGGCCGGGTAGGCAGCCGGGGCAGGCGGGGGCGGCAGCGGAACCGCCTGCGCGGTGGGGGATGCCGGGTAGGGAGGAGGGTAAACCGGGGCGGGGGCGCCTGCCGGCCTGACCAGCGGCGGCGGGGGAGGGTAGCCCAACGGCTCCGGCGCGGGCGGTGGTGCAGGCGGGACGGCCGGGTAAACCGGGGGCGGTGGAACGGCCGCCGCGGGAGGTGGGGCTGCCGCCGGTTGGGGGAGGGCGGCCGCGGCCGGTGCAGTTTCGGGTGCTGGGGCGAGCGGTGTGCCGCAGTTCAGGCAGAAGCGGTAGTTGTCGCTGTTCTCGGCGCTGCAGCTTGGACAGATCAGGATCGCCGGGCTCACAGGATTTCGCCGTCCTGCATCCCCTTGAGCGTCTTATATGGACGGCGCAGGCGCATCAGGAATGCCAGCATAAAACCCAGCGTGGTCAGGGTCGCCAGCACCACCTTGGTCAGGTCATAGATCGGCTTGACCCGCACCCCGTCGGGGCTGGCAATGATCACCGCTACGGGGCGCGAGAAGGTGCGACCGCCTCCCCCTCCTCCGCCACCTGAACCCTGGCCGGGGTTGTCCTCGTCGCCGCTGCCGCTGCCGTAGCCGGCGCCAAAGCCCAGCACCGCCAGGGTCTCGGCGGCCGGGATGACCACCGTATCCCCGGTGCGCACCGGCTCACCGTACACGCTGGTGACATCGGCGGTGGCCAGGAAGTCCTCCAGCGTCTGCTGGATCAGATCGATCGCCTGTTGGGAATCGACCGCCTCGATGCTGACATTGAAATTTTCGTTCTGCTCGCTCATGGGTAACTCCTTCATGAATAATCCAATCGTAGGCAAAATCCCCCGGGCGCTCAGGCGGGCCGGCGGGCGCGGGAGATGATGAAGCTGGAGATGGCGGCGCCCAGGATGATCCCCGCCATCACCACCACTGCGATGCGCGTGGCATCCCGCACGGGCAGCACCACTTCCTGCCCGGTATGGTCCTGGACCAGCACCGAAACCGGGCGGCGCCAGAGATACAGGAATTGCCGGCCATTCAACCCGACGCGCACCGTCTGGATATAGGGGGTGACGGTGTAGGTAGGGGTATGCAGCGGCTGGGCGCGGTAATTTTCGACTTGAACCAGTCCAGGCATCTCAGGCCTCCGGGGGTGTGTCGCTGACAGGCGGCTCACCCGGCTCGGGCTCGTCTCCGGCCGCGGGTGTCTCGGGGCGCGCCTGGGCAGCGGCCCAGTTGGTGCGGATGCGCTCCAGCTCGCTGTTGGCCTGGCGCAGCACCGAGAACAGCTCGTCGCGCAGCCTGGTTTCGACCTCCCCGGTGCGCACGCGCTGGCGCAGGTCATCCACCTCGCCGCGCAATTTCTGACCGGCCTCACTCTGGCTGAGGTTGGTGGCCTCGGTACGCAGGGTGCTGGTCAGGTCGGCCAGCCCGGCTTCCAGCTCGCTTTGCAGGCGCTTGCGCTCTGGCGTGTCCCAGGCGGTGCGCAGGGTGTCCAGCAGGTTCTTGCCGAGGTTGTGGAACTCGTCTCGCAGGTCGTTTTCGGATGGTTTTTCGTCGCTCATGGCGGCCTCCATACACAAATTCTGGTTCGATCCTCCCTATTGTCCCTCAACTTTCTCCATGCCGCAAGGGGTGTTTTCCACTCCAGCAGCAGCAAGTCTCCGGGCGGGGATCTTTCCCTTGCCGGCGCGGTGCGGACCGGGCTGTCAGGGAGTGTTATAATTTACCGGGTTTTGCTCATGGAAAAGAAACGCACACTGGGTATTCTCGGCCTGACGTTAGCCGGCATCGGCGTCTACCTGTTCCGCAGGCGCCTGTATGGGCGGGTACTGGGGCTGCAGCCGCTGCGCAACGGCGTGAGCGTGGCGCGGGGCGTGCAGATCCCCATGGCGGATGGGGTGAGGCTGGCCGCCGACCATTATGCGCCGCGCTCCGGCCGCCTTTCCCCCACCATCCTGGTCCGCACCCCGTACGGCCGGGGTGGGGAGGCCGGTGTGGTCGGCCTGCTGTCGGATTTTGTGGCCCAGCGCTTTGCCGAGCGGGGCTATAACGTGGTGGTGCAGGATGTGCGCGGCCGCGGCGGCTCCGACGGCGAGTTTGAGCCGTTCATCCACGAAGCCGCAGATGGCCGGGCAACCCTGGAGTGGCTGGAACAGCAGGCCTGGTTCAACGGGGTGCTGGGCATGTGGGGCATCAGCTACCAGGGGTTTGCCCAGTGGGTGATCGCCCCTGGCGCCCCGCTGTATCTCAAAGCGTTGATGCCCGCTCTATCTGGTACGCAGATCCCCAACATGGCGCGGCGCGATGGGGCGCTGCAGACCTACACCCTGCTCTTCTGGCTGGCGTCGCTGGATGCCCTGGAACCCGGCGGCTGGCGACGGCGGCTGCTGGGGGTGAAGCGCATGACCCCCCGCGTGCTGGACCGGCTGATCGCCGCGGCGGCCGACTGCCTGCCGCTGCGGGACGGCGACCGGCTGCTCACCGGGCGCACCATCCCTATTTTCCAGGAGGCTCTGCAGGCACTGGGAGAAGGGCACGCGGCGCAGTACGCAAATGAGCTAGCCGGGCTGGCGCCGCACACCACCGCTGCGGTGCACTTGGTGGGCGGCTGGTATGATATCCTGCTGCGCGAGACGCTGGAAGATTACCAGGCTCTGCGCCGGGTGGGACGGACTCCCTACCTGACGCTCGGCCCCTGGCAGCACCTGGAGCAGGAGGCGGTGTGGGAGACGCTGCGCCAGGGCCTTGCCTGGTTTGACGCGCTGCTGAAGGGTGACGGGCGCCACCTGCGCCGGCTGCCGGTGCGCTACTACCTGATGGGCGCCGATGAATGGCTGGAAGCCCAGGCCTGGCCGCCGCCTGCCCAGGAGCTGCGCCTGTTTCTCGGGCGTGAGGCGGGCGGGGAAGGCCGCCTCTCTCCGGAACTGCCGGGCGAACAGGCCCTTTCGGAGTACACCTACGACCCCTCGCACCCGACCCCGGCCGCGGGTGGGGCGATGATGAGCGTGCGCCGCGCCGGCCCGCGGGATAACCGCCGCCTGGAAAAGCGTCCGGATGTGCTGACCTTTACTACCCCGGCGCTCACCGAGGACCTGGACATCGCCGGCCCGCTGCGCCTGGTGCTGTACGTGCGCTCCAGCCTGGAGCACACGGATTTCCTGGGACGGCTGTGCGACGTCTCGCCCGGGGGGCGCTCGGTGAACCTGTGCGAGGGGTTGCTGCGATTGGCGCCGGGGATAGGAGAGCTGCAGCCCGGCGGCGCCCGGCGCATCGAGATCGATCTCACCCCGGTGGCCAACCGCTTCAAGCAGGGCCACTGCCTGCGCCTGCAGGTCTCCAGCGGCGCTCACCCGCGCTGGCAGCGTAACTCCGGAACGGGTGAGCCGGCGGGAGAGGCCAGGGAGCTGCGCTGCGCCCACCAGCAGGTGGTTCACGACCCCAACCATCCCTCCCTGCTTTTACTGCCGGTCGTGCGCGGCCGGCTGGTCTGAAGGAGACCCCATGCGCCACCCATTCCAATCCATCAAGGCCTCCAGCCGCAGCCGGTTTTTCTGGTTCCTGTTGGCCGCCGCCGTGCTGCTGACGGTGATCATGAACTGGATCAGCCAGCCGTTGATCACGCCGGCCGCGCCGTATGGCATCGTATCGTTTGAGCTGGCCGGGACCGCGGCGCGCAGCCATTTGATCATCGCTTCCTGGGATAAGATTGCCCGCCTGTATGCCGCCTTCGGCCTGGGCCTGGACTACCTGTACATGGTGGTCTACTCCTTCACCATCGGGCTGGGCTGCATCCTGGCGGCGGAGGCGCTTTACCGGGGGAAATTCCCCCTGGGCTCCTTCGGCGCCCTGCTGGCCTGGGGGCTGTGGCTGGCCGCGCTGTTGGATGCGCTGGAGAATATTGCCCTGGCCGTCCAACTGTTGGAACAGGGGAGCAGCCCCTGGCCGCTGGTGGCCCTGGTGTGCGCCTCGGCCAAGTTCAGCCTGATCTTCCTGGGATTGGTCTACGCTTTTTATGGCCTGGCGATGCACGCCGCGGGTCGCCTGACCCGCCGCTGAGCGCCTGCTCTGCAACCATCCGGGGGGATTTGCGTAGATGGTATTGCTGGCAGGGTGAGAGCCCTGGCGGCAGGATTCGGCTTTTCTTTGGAGGTTGTGATGCGAAATTTCAATACCTGGCTGCTGCTGCCAATCCTGGCGCTGGCGTCCGCGCTGGTTGCCTGCCGCTTTGCGCTTAATCTGCCGGCGCCGCCGTCGCCGGTGATGAAGACCATCCCCGTGCAGACGGATGCGATCCAGGTCCCCGCCCTAGCCGGGCCGGTTGCCGCCCTGGAGCTGAACTTTGCCGCCGGGAAGCTGTCCCTGTCCCCGGGCGGCGGCAGCCTGCTGGTGGACGGGACGGCTACCTATAACCTGGCCGAGTTGAAGCCGGAGGTGGTCCAGGAGGGCAGGCGCACCGTGATCCGCCACCGCCAGGACGGGCTGAGCGGGATCCCGCCTTTTAGCCGGGACCTGCAAAACACCTGGGATTTAAAACTGGGGTCGATGCCGATCGACCTGGTGGTGAAGAGCGGCGCCGATACCAGCAGCATGGAGCTGGGCGGGTTGGCGCTGCACTCGCTGGAGGTCACCAGCGGCGCTTCCCGTTCCCGGATCAGCTTCTCCCAGCCCAACCCGGAGCGGATGGAAGAGCTGCGCATCGAGTCCGGGGCATCGACCGTTGACCTGCAGGGCCTGGGCAACGCCAATTTCCGGGACCTGGTGCTGCGCGGCGGCGCCGGGCAGTACACCCTGGATTTCTCCGGAGCCCTTAAGGATGAAGCCCATGTGCGCATCGAGACCGGGGTGAGCAAGGTGAACCTGCTGATCCCCAGCGGGATGAATGCGCATGTCGCCTTCAACGGGGCTTTGAGCAACATCCATACCACGGGCGGCTGGCAGCAGGAGGGAGAGGAATACGTCCTGAGCGGCAGCGGCCCGACCGTGTGGATCACGCTGAGCATGGGCGCCGGGGACGTCGAGCTGCGCGAACTGAAATGATGGGTGCTCTGCATCATTGCGTGCGGCGTCGACCTCTAAGGTCTTCTTTTTTTACTATCCCCTTAAATCAACATCTCCCGAATACCCCATTCGGGAGATGTCTTATTTATGTTATCTAAAAACCCGATCTGGTTTACCTGTGCAGGGTTACCGCAGGATCAGAGGCAGCCAGTGTGCGACAAATCCCTCCAGCGTGTCCGGCAGCGAGACGATGCTGTTGGCGCTGTTCATGTTCTTCTTCCCGATGGCCAGCGCGGCGGCGGAGCCATCGCCCGCCTGTCCGGTCACGCGGAAGAGCAGGTCGTACTGCGGGTTGATCACGCTGGCAGCCGGCGCCTTCTTGCTCCAGTACACCTTTGTGTCATCGAAGTTCGGTACGGCGTTCAAGCCGACGTAGTAGCGGATCTTGCCCCAGTAGCCCAGCAGCATATCGTAAGCCCGGTTCAGGCTGAAGGTGGCATCGTAGCTTTGGACGCGGGTGTTCCAGGGCAGCGCTCCGTAGTTGAGATAGGGTGGGCGCAGGATCGCCTGGTCGTGGGCGTCGAGCACCAGCATGAAGCCGCTGCCCGGATGGTAGCCGGTCCAGTTGTCGGTGTAGGAAAAGTCGCGATAGAAGACGAGCAGGCCCGGGTTGTAGCTGAAATACCACGGCTGGTCGGGGTTGCCGGTGCTGCCGTAGGGGTCATGCTGGTAGACGTTGGTCAAGCCGTTGTCGAAATTGACGATGTGGGTTGACTCATACGGGGTCTGCATTGCCTTCAGGTTGCGCCACTCCATGATATAGTAGTGGGTCTTCAGGCCGGAGCCGGCCTCGCGCACCCAGCCGTCGGCAGCCCAGGCGGGGTCCTCCGTCTCAACGTCGTCGAAGAAGACCGGGGCGCCGTCCGCAGTGACGCCAATGTCGTCGATATAGAACCCGGCCAGGGAGGTGCCCCAGTCGGTCATGTAGCGGAACTGGAGCATGATCGTTCCACCGGCGTAGGCTGACAGGTCAAAGGTCTTGTTCACCCAGCCGCCGCTGCTGCCGGTGAAGCCCGGCAGGTTGGCGACGATGGAGGGCATCGCCGA
>CAIQIV010000215.1 GCA_903871905.1 uncultured Chloroflexota bacterium
CCTGTTTGCTGGCACCCTGTTTGGGCTGATCCAGCTCTCAGCCATGGGCGGGAGAATCTTCTGGGGTTACGTAGCCGACCGGTATTTCAGCAAAAACCGCTGGTGGCCCCTGGCTGCAACCAACCTGCTGGCGGTGGGCGCCTTTGCTCTGCTGATCAGCCTGGACCCGGGGAGCAGATGGTGGGTGCTGGCGGCGGTGATGATACTGATCGGAATCAGCGGCGGCTCGTCCTGGGTGGTCCTATCCACCCTGGTGGGGGACGTGGTTGGCATCGCATCTATCTCCATGGCCAGCGCCACCATCTTCTTCTCGACCAATATCGCCGATGTTTTCGGCCCCATCATCTTCAGCCGGGTACACCAGGAGGTCGGGAATTATCAAACGGCGGTTGGCTTATTCACCAGCCTTGCGGCCCTCACCACTTTAATATTCATCGGGATGGCGCTGCGCTGGCAGAGGCGCAAATCGCTTACAAACCCTTCGTCTGGTTAGGACATGTTTCCCTTCTTGCCCGCTACTTAACTTTCAGCATCACGGAAGCGCCATCCGGGATCACCAAGATTTGGGGATCCTTTGGACAGCGAGCGAGAGCTGCTTCAAGGGCAGTATCCAGGTCAGCATAAGGCTCCATGCTGCAGCCGCGCACCAGGTCCGCCGGTATATCGCTGACCAGTAAAACCCTGGCCTTTCGCAGCACCCGGGCAATTGCAGCCGCCTTGTGCCCGCCCAGGACAAACTCGCTCTGGATGCGCTCCAGGATCTTCTCCGGAGCCACCCCGACCATCCACTGCTCAAAGGTGTGGTGGCCCAGCCCCTCCTGGCACTGCGCCACCCAGATGATCTGCCCGCCAGGCTTGACCGCCGGAGCTGCGTTGTCCAGACCTTTCTGAGCCTGGTACATGTTCATATCTTTCGGGTATCCTCCAGAGCCAACGATCACCAGGTCTGCAAGCTGGCTGACCGGGGTCATGCTCACCGCCTCCAGCACGCGGCACAACCAACGATGGGCAGTGGTAGGATCTCCAGCAGCAGCCACCAGGATATTCTTCTCCTCATCCAATATTACATTGAGCATAAAATCGATACCCACCAGCGCCGCGCCCTCCTCCAGGTCCAGACGCACCGGGTTGTCATCCAGATCCCCCGCCTGCGCCCGGGGGTCAACCATCAGGGAATGGTTGGCGCTGATAGTATCGGTCGAGCACACCCCGGGGACTATGGCTTTCGCCCCACCGGAATAGCCGGCAAAGTAATGCGCTTCGACATTCCCCAACACGATGCGCACGTCGGCCCTGACCACCGGCTCAAAAACATCAATAGGGGTGCCGCGGGAGGTGCTCCCAAGATGGACGGTTTGCTGTGGATCTGAATCGATGCATCGCAGTCGGGCATACATCTCCCTGCCCACCAGCGCCTCACGCTCTGCGTCCGTCTGTTTGCGGTGCGAGCCCAAACCAAACACTACCAATACATCTTCATCCTGCACACCAGCTGCCGACAACTCTTCCATCAATGGTGGCAAAAGTTTTTCTGATGGGCAAGGACGGGTGATATCGCTGGTGATAATTGCCACCCGCTGTCCCGGCTGCACCAGTCTGCGCAGCGGAGGGCTGCCAATCGGCGCAGCCAGAGCCAACCTGACCGGGTCCACCTGGGTACGATGAGGCAGCAGCGTTCCCACACTGCCTGTCTGTCCCGCCAGGTGAAGGGCAAACCGTGCGTGTCCGTAGGGTAATTCGATATCCATCTTTTATTTCACATAGCAAAAATTAAATTCATATTATAAAATTCATTATAACTAAGGGCAAAGGTCCTGTCAATAGGTTGACATCCAACCTCATTCGAGGTATTATATTCACTATATAATAATTAAATTTATATAGTAAACATTTCCCGCTGTGTCTCCTCTCATCTATTCTGTAAATTGGAGGTAAAAATGTCTGACCGCAAGAAAGTTACCTTGCACACCCTGTTCAACAAGGTATCCAATCACGAGCCCATCACCTGGCTGACCTGCTATGACTACCCTACCGCCTACCTGATGGAGCAGGCCGGGATGGATATGATCCTGGTTGGCGACAGCCTTGCCATGACCATGCTGGGTTATGAGACCACCCTGCCTGCCACCATGGATGATATGATCCGCCACTCGGCAGCAGTCCGCCGCGGAGCGCCCAACGTCTTTATCGTGGGCGATATGCCATATATGAGCTACCAACCCAGCGTTGAGACCGCCATTCGCAACGCCGGACGCTTCATGGCCGAGGCAGGCTGCGACTCGATCAAGCTGGAAGGCGGCATCGAAATGGCCGATCGCATCCAGGGCATCGTCAATTCTGGCATCCCGGCCATGGGCCACCTGGGATTGACCCCCCAAAGCGCTGCCGCCCTGGGCGGATACAAAGTGCAGGGCCGGGCCGCCCGCTCTGCCAAGAAGATTATCGATGCTGCCAAGGCCCTGGAGCAGGCAGGCGCGTTCGCCGTTCTGCTGGAAATGGTGCCAGACCGCATCTGCAAGATCATCACCGAGCGCGCCGAGAACTGCATCATCATGAGCCTGGGATCCGGTCCGCACGCCCACGGGCAGCTGCTGATCTACCATGACATGTTTGGCCTGTACCCCCGCTTCAAGCCCCGCATGGCCAAGGTCTTTGGAAACGCCGGCGAGGTTATCCTGAATGGCCTGAAACAGTACGTGCAGGAAGTATCCGACAAGTCGTTCCCACAGCCAGAAAACTGGTTCAATATGAAGGACGAGGAGTATGACGAACTGATGGGCATGCTGTAAGCATGCCTTCAATAACAAAAAGAAAATGCCCGGAATATCCGGGCATTTTCTTTCCCAAGGTTAGGTCAGTTGTTTCCAAACAAATCCGGCAGATAGCCCATCTTGACAGAAATGGCGCGTGCACTTTTGAGCAGTTCACCGATATAGTACTCGGTTTTTTCGGTGTGCAAAATCTGCATCGAAAGGCCCGACAGATTGATCGCCGCGGCGACAAAGCCATGGTGGTCAAATACCGGTGCAGCGATCGAGCTGAGCCCCACGATCAATTCACCATCCTCAATCGCATAGCCCAGCTGGCGCGTCCGCATTAATTCCTCGCGAAACAGCCCCAGATCAACGATAGTGCGATCCGTTTGTGGCACAAATTCAATTTTGTCGATTAACCGATCCCAGGTCTCAATGGGCTGGTACGCAAGCAGGACCTTGCCGCGTGAAGTGCAGTAGGAGGGCGAGTGCTGGCCCAGGCGGGAGCGGTAAAACACCTTATTTAAAATCTCTGCCACGGCGATGGTGACCACATCCACGCCGTCCAAAATATCCAGGGTGACCGTCTCGTTCACCAGGTTGGACAGGTCATCCATGATAGGCAGGGCAATCTCACGCACGGGGATGCCTTCACGCGCCGGCAGGCTGATGGTGAGCATTTTGATGCTCTGGTGATAACGCTTGGTCTCCTCATCCCGCACCAGGTAGCCAAGCTTCTCCAGGGTGTACACAAAGCGGTACACGGTAGCCTGATCATAACCGGTCATCTCGGCAATCTCCGATACCTTCAGAGCAGGCTTCCTCACCGTAAAGGTGGAGAGGATATTCAAGCCGCGCACCAGGGATGAAACAATATAATTTTCCTTTATATCCGATGCCTCATCAGTCATCGCATTCCCTTTCAACATAATACCTGACAACCCTATCACTCCTGGCTGATGATTTTATCTGTCGCTCGTTCTTGATAATTTGTCCAATCCACGAAAACAATGACCGGTTTTTGATCTCTTTGGGCTTTACCCACGCAGCAGACCATTGGACATGAAATTTCTCCAATCAATATATTCATATTATAAACTATTATTTTATATTGTGAATATACAGTTTGCCCAAATCACAGGAATTTCTTAAAGAAATCCGGTTCCAGAAAATGGTCTCTTTTCATTAATGACCCGATCCAGACCAGGATAGAAACCACACGGACGCCAGAAACCTGCCGGAATATAGTCTGCAATCTCTGTCAGGATAAGCAGGATAACAGCACTAACCACAGCGATGGAAATAATCACTGCCATCTTGGGCGTGTCTTCATACAATCCCCATAAGTATTGACAAATCCGGCGCAGCATAAAATTGCTCCCACTTGCGGGAGGGCAGACGATTTCCGCCCTTGCCCTATCCAGGTTCCATTTTCTAATGAAACCACAGACTGATGACAGATGCAGGATATCACACAGACCACGGGTGAGTCAAGAGGCTCAGACAGCCCTCATTTGCCATGCTGATTAGATCGCGGTATACTTCATGCCGCCTATGTCTGACAAAATTCGCAATTTCTGTATTATTGCCCATATTGACCACGGGAAATCCACCCTGGCGGACCGGCTGCTGCAGATTACCGGCACCATCTCCGACCGGGAGATGACCGAGCAGGTGCTGGACAGCATGGACCTGGAGCGCGAGAAGGGTGTAACCATCAAGGCCTCGGCGGTGCGCATGATGTACACGGCGCAGGACGGTGAGACCTATGAGCTCAACCTGATCGATACCCCTGGTCACGTGGACTTTGGCTACGAGGTCAGCCGGGCGCTGTTCGCCTGCGAGGGCGCCCTGCTGGTGGTGGACGCCTCCCAGGGCATCGAGGCGCAAACGCTTGCTAACCTGTACCTGGCGCTGGAAGCCGACCTGGAAGTGATCCCGGTGATCAACAAAATTGACCTGATCTCGGCCCACCCGGATGAGGTGGCAAACGATATCAGCAACCTGTTGGGCACACCGGCAGCCGAGATCCTGCGCATCTCGGCTAAGGCGGGTATCAATATCCCGCCTGTGCTGGAGGCCATCGTGCAGCAGGTCCCGCCGCCCAAGGGCAGCGACCAGGCGCCGCTCAAGGCGCTGATCTTCGACTCACACTACGACTCTTACAAGGGAGTGATTGCTTACGTGCGCATCGTCGAAGGCCAGATCGGCGCTACCGACAACCTGATGCTGATGTCCAGCGGGGCGGTCACCCGCCCGGTTGAGATCGGCATCTTTGCCCCGGAGATGCGCCCCACCGCCCGGCTGAGCGCCGGTGAGGTGGGCTACATTGCCACCGGGCTGAAGACCGTGCAGGAGTGCCGAGTAGGCGACACCATCACCCTGGCCAGCAACCCGGCGGACGAGCCGCTGCCTGGCTACCGGGCTGCAAAGTCCATGGTCTTTGCCGGCATCTATCCGGTGGAGAACGAGGATTATGAGAACCTGAAGGACGCCCTGCAGAAGCTGCAGCTCAACGACGCCTCGCTGGTCTACGAGCCAGAGACCTCCCAGGCCCTCAACTTTGGCTTTCGCTGCGGCTTCCTGGGCATGTTTCATATGGAAATCATCCAGGAGCGCCTGGAGCGCGAGTACGACCTGGACATCATTGCCACCAGCCCGACGGTGGAATACGAGGTGGTGCTGCGGGATGGGCAGGTGGTGCACATTGATTCCCCGGCCGACCTGCCGGACGAGGCGCAGATTGAAGAAATTCGCGAGCCGTGGATGCACCTGCAGATCTTCACCCCCACCGAGTTTTACGGTACGGTGATGGACATGACTACCAAGCGCCGCGGCGAGTTCGTCAGCCAGGAATACCCGGCGCCGGACCGCGTGCAGTTGAATTATATGATCCCCCTGGGCGAGCTGATCGTGGACTTCTTCGACCAGTTGAAGACCCGCACCCGCGGCTACGCATCCATGGACTACCAGCTCGCCGAGTACCGCCCGGACGACCTGGTCAAGCTGGAGATCCTGGTCA
>CAIQIV010000216.1 GCA_903871905.1 uncultured Chloroflexota bacterium
GCCCGTTTGACAGGCAGCGTAAACGTAGAAAATAGAGATTTATGATTAATAAAAGGTGAATTTGGATTAGGAAATCGTTATCTGATGGCTGTCCAGGGCAGGAAGTATCGTGCCAACAAGCGGGTTGTAATCAATATCGTCCGTTTTACGAACTCATTTCCAATGGAGTGGATCTCCAGTGTAGATTGGCCGATCTTGGGATGATCCTCACCCGGAGGAATATGGAGGGCAATATCAAAAGATACTGTACCCCCAGGCGCGATGGGACCGACCGTGGCTGGGTAGGTGGCTGTCCAGATGCCGTTGGTCAGCGAAATCGAGTAGGTATCGGTCAATGCGCCGCTGTTGTGAACCTGGATCGGGTAGAGCAGGATGGTATCACAAACGCCGTCTCCCTGGATGCTGGTGGGCGAGACGATGAAGCCATAGTCGACATACCAGGTGGTCAGGCTGACGTTTGCGGTGACCAACTTATCAGCCTGGGAAATGACCTGGATTTGGGTGGTATCCGATATACCAGGGCTTGCGGTAAGCGGGGGGGTAATGCTGACTGGAAATGAAATCTGCCCGCCCGAGGCTACGACGGGCAGGGTGAGAGGAACACTGATGGCCCATCCCTGGTCGGAAGCAGTTACCTGATAGGAGTCGGTCGTGCTGCTTCTGTTCTGGACCGTGATGGTGTAAAGCACTGCCTGGCCCGGCGATCCAAAAGCCTCGGTCACGGTGGGGGGAAGGCTCAAGGCATATAACGGGGTTTGGAATGTCGCGGCGCTGGGCACGCCCCAATTTCCCTGGGAATCCCTGGCTTCTATGAAGATCGCGTGATCCCCGGCAGGTAAGTTAACCAGTTTTAATTCCGCTGCGGCGGTTTCGGATTTCGAATTGAAGGAACTATCAGCTGGCGCCAAGGGAAAAGTCTCTGTGCCGGTGATCCATGAGGGATAATCAATGCTGTAATGTGCGGTGGAAATGGCAGAAGTGGAAAAGAAACCATAATAACGGCTGCTGTTCAACTTGGCGCTTACCCCCCATCCGGAATATGCCGAGGTTTGGGTACGGGTGATCTCCACGGAGACAGTATCCGGGCCGCGGGGCGCCAGGTATGGGCGCCGGGCGGCCTTGGCGGCATAGAGGAGGGCCGACAGGTTCGCCGGGTAGATGGTATTTTGGAAAGCGGAGCACTGTTCGAGAAAAGACTGGCCCATTTCAAAGGTAAATGAAGCAACTCCCAGCTCGCCATAGGACCAATCATCCGTGGTTCCAGAGGTGGCGTAGAGTGAATCAGACTGCTCGGGGGTATATTGGTTGAAATAAGCCAGTTTTTTACCCAGGATGCTCAATGCTTCGGCATTTGGCGCAGGTGTGCTTGTCCATCCCCAGGGCCAGAGGACCAGGTTGGAGTAGCTGTGCAGGGTGATCATCAAGCCAGTGGCGTCTTCCGGCGCGGCATCGCTGTCTGACGGGCCGCGTTGATCCGGGAAGAGGCTGAGGATGTACTCCTGGATAGCCTGTGTCTCCGGCTCAGAGACAGAGGTGGATCCACGGTAGGTTTCGTCACAGGGATCTGATGACGCTCCATACCCCCCCCATTTAAAACCGCTGTTGCGGTTGACATCGACACCGTAGAAGTAGGAGATAGAGCACCCATCTGTGGAATTGGTGTTTTTCCGCCAGGTTTCCAGCAAAGGGTTATTCTCAACGATACCTGACTCAACCATTTTCCGGCCGTCTGGGTTGGCCATTGGCAGGATGTGGATCTCATTGAAATCCAGCAGCCAGGTGATGTCCGGGTCCTTACCATATTGATTCACCAGGTGTTCGGCAAAAAGAGCCGCCATCTCTCCGGTGGTCAGCTCGCGGGCATGGATGGCCGCCATCAGAAAAAAGCGCGGTTTTGGAAAACTGTATCGTTGGCTGCTGAGAACCAGAACATGTAAATTATAGCCGGCCGCGCCGTCTGGAGTGTTCTTTTCCCAGCTTTGGCCAATCGATTTCCAGGCTGCCAGCTCAGGATGTGACAGGGCCAGTTGGGCCATGGAGGAATGGATCTCTTCTACTGTCCGGTAGCAGGTGAACCCCTGCACGGGAATCCCAGAAACTACTCCAGGCAGCCTCTGGTACGGTTGGTTCAGCTCAGAGGTAGCCTGCTGCATAACGGAATAGGCGATCCCCATGGTCTTTAGCCTGGTGTCCTGTCCTGGAAGCAGCAGAGCAACCAGGTAGCCTTGCTCGGGATGAACCTCCCAGATATCCAGGAATGAGGCCAGGGTATCTAACTGCTGGCGGCTGGAAAAGTTGATGCGCACCACGATAGGGACGTCGGTTGCATCAGCGGCATTAACTGTCGGGGGATTGTCAATGGAAAAACAGGCAAAAAATAGGAAACCGAGCAGCGCCAGGCAACCAAATTTTAGTCTCATACGTAATTATCCATAGTGATTTATTTCAGAGATGATGAGACTATAGCACAACCAGGTGAGAATGTCAAAGCGATCATCATTCCGAAATGGAGAAACAATGTTTTTAAAAATGGTTGTGCCGATAAATCAGGCAATCTTGGATATAATGTATGATGATGAACCAAACACCGTCAATGCAAGGATATGTGCGCGTGGCGTCTGCTGTGGAGGGTATTGAGGTCTTTGCCCCCAGACCCAAAGAGGGTGGAGCAGCGCCAGAAGTGCAGAACTTCACCTGCCCGCAGTGTGGGGCCAGCATCGCCTACCAGCCGGATTTGAGCTCGCTGACCTGTTCCCACTGTGGTTACCAGCAGAAGCTGGATGTTCGAGATGAAAAACCGCAGATTGAACAACATGAGTTCACTGTGGAAACCGTGGAGAAAGCTGCCCGGGGTTGGGCGATCGCCCGCAAGGATCTTGAATGCCAGAACTGCGGGGCAGTGGTCTCCATCCCGGTTGAGGAACTGACCCATACCTGCTCTTTCTGCGGCTCCAACAAAGTCATCCAACGCCAGGCATCCGAGGAGATTTTACGGCCGAAATCCTTGATCCCTTTCTCAGTTACCCCAAAGCAGTCCCAGGAAATCGCGGCGCGCTGGTTGGGAAGCAGTTGGATGACATACCGCAACCTGTCCCAGGTTGTGCGTCTGGAGGCTTTCAAGGCTACCTACCTGCCTTACTGGGCGTTCTGTGCGGTAACCCCGGCGAGCTGGCGAGCGGAAGTGGGCCACACAGAGACAGAGCGCTATTATGATCACGGTGAGTGGAAAGAACGGTCCAAGACCGTTTGGCGTTGGGAAAGTGGCAGTGTAAAAAATCGCTACACAGATCTGTTGATCGACGGAACTCGAAGAGTAAGCAAACTGTTGTTGAGCAGGATCAAGGATTTTACGCTCAACTCCCTGGTGCCTTATGATCCCCGTTACCTGGCTGGGATCCAGGCCCTGGCGTATGACATCACCCTGGAGAAGGCCTGGGAAGAAGGCCGGGCAGAGATGCGGGATCAGACTCGCAAAACCTGTATCTCGCAAGCCAGCACCTCGCAGGTGCGCAACTTCAGCATGCAAATGGACTTCCAGGATGAAACCTGGCGGTATGTGCTCCTGCCCTTTTATCTGTCCAGCTTTACGCACGAGGGGCGCGTTTTCCAGGTGGTGCTCAATGGCCAGAATGGGCAGATTACCGGTCAGCGGCCGGTGGATTGGAATAAAGTGTGGCTGGTCATTGCCCTGCTGCTCTCGCCCGGCTTGTTGTTCAGCATGTTGGGGCTGATTACCTTGATCATAGGCGTTGGCGCAGTGGTCGGTGGAATTGGGCTGGTGCTGTTGGTTATTGGGGTGGTCATTTCGGTGATCATCTACATGCAAGCCCAGGGTTTGGATGATGCCTGAGAGAAGATCATGAACCAGGAACACATTGTTCAATCCGTCGATTCTGAAAGCAAGCCAGTTGTACAGGGTTTCGTTTGTGAAGCCTGCGACTGGAAATTCATCCGGCTTGAC
>CAIQIV010000217.1 GCA_903871905.1 uncultured Chloroflexota bacterium
CACAGGACGTGGCTGCCCTAAGCGCCGTCGTCGGCCTGATGGGCGAGGACGACCTGGAGCACG
Organism: uncultured Chloroflexota bacterium; assembly: GCA_903871905.1. Lineage (GTDB taxonomy): Bacteria > Chloroflexota > Anaerolineae > Anaerolineales > UBA4823 > CAIQIV01. The sequence goes on from CAIQIV010000217.1 coordinate 64, forward strand.
GCCTGGAGCTGGCGCGCCTGGCAGGAGAGTTGGAAACGGTAGGCAAAGTGGTTGAGCGCCTGCTGATGCCAGTGCTGGCAGCCTTCCTATCCACCCGCAGCCAGAAGCTGCAGGAGGTTGCCGTGGATACCATCGTGCGCTCCGCCAGCAGCCGCGCCCTGTCCCAGGTGATCGCTGCCAAGGGCCTGGAAATCGAGCAGATGGGCGTCGACGAAGTCAACGAGGGCCTGGCCCGCCTGGCAGTTTCCGGCGCCATGAGCGAGCGCAGCGAGGAGCTTGCTGCAGCAGGCATTATACTGGGTGTCAAAGGCGCCGCGGAAGTTGAAACTGCACTGGAGGAAGCCGCCCTGGCAAGACAGGTGGGAGAAGCCGGCGTGGCAGAGATCGCCACCGGCGCGGTGCTCTTGGGTGAAGCCGACTCGGCCGCCGCGGGCAAATAAGCAGTATCTGCTCTGGCCGCCTTTCATCTGAGGAAAGGCGGCCAGAGAGATTACCAGAGCAAATGAAGGGACAAATTCATGGCGCAAGAAACTGCTTCCCCTCGCCAGCGCAGCAATGCCTATAACATCTTCATCCTGGTCCTGACCGTGATTTCACTGGCCATCATGGTGGCAATGCTCCTGCCCATTAATGATGCAACCCTCACCCTGCTCCAGTTCTATGACAACCTGGTCTGTGTTATTTTTCTGATCGATTTCTTCATTAACCTGCGGGCGGCCCCCAAAAAGTCGGAGTACTTTATCAAAGGTAGGGGTTGGCTGGACCTGATTGGCTCAATTCCCTCGCTGGGCCTCACCTTTAAATACACCGGGATCTTGCGCCTGGCCCGCCTGAGCCGTTTTGCCCGCATCAGCCGCCTGATGCGCGGCAGTGGCAAAAAGGAGATGGTGGCAGACGTGCTGAAAAACCGCGGCCAGTATACGCTCTTCATCACCATCCTGCTGGCTATTATTGTCCTGACCTTCGCCAGCGCCCTGGTGCTCGGTTTTGAAGCCGGAGCGCCGGACGCCAAGATCACCACCGGCCAGGACGCCCTGTGGTATGCCATTGTAACCATCACCACGGTCGGCTATGGAGATTACTACCCGATCACCCCCGGCGGGCGTCTCACCGCTATCTTCATCATGTTTGCCGGCGTGGGCATCATCGGTGTGCTGGCCAGCCTGATGTCCAGCCTGTTGATCGGTGCTGCCCCCGCCCCAGAAGAGCCGCCCGTACCCGCACCCGCCGCGCCGGCCCCCACCATCGAACAGGAGCTATCTGCAGTCAAGACCGAGCTGGCTGCATTACGCCAGCTGGTGGAAAAAATTGCCGTCCAGAGTGAAAAGAAATAAGCAGGGAGATGCACTCGATCAAGCCTGATCCAAAGCACCTGACCTCTGACCTACTGGCAGGCCTGACCTTCGCCCTGGTGAACATCCCGCAGTCTATGGCGCATGCCATGCTGGCCGCGGTCAACCCGGTGCTTGGCCTGTACACCCTGATGCTGGCCACGCCGGTTGGGGCGCTGTTCACCAGTTCCTTGTTCATGAATGTGTCCACAACCAGCGCCCTGTCCGTAGCGGCCGGGGACGCACTGGTAAGCTATCCCTCTAACCAGCGCGCCTCGATCCTGGTGACCCTGGTGCTGTTGATCGGCGCCTTTCAGCTCATCCTGGGCCTGCTGCGCGTCGGCTGGGTCACCCGCTTCATCTCCTTCCCGGTGATGACCGGCTTCATGACCGGGGTGGCAGTGCTGATCGTCATTGGTCAGCTCGGCGACTTCACTGGCTATTACAGCAGTTATTCGGGCAAGCTTTCCCAGCTGGCCGACCTGGTGCTGCACCGGGAAAAGATGCTGTGGGCAACGCTGCTGGTGGGCGTGCTGACGCTCCTGCTGGTCTATGGGCTGGGAAAAACGCGCCTATCCCGGTTCTCGCTGGTCCTTGCCCTGCTGGTTGCCTCTGGCGTGGCCGTGCTGCTCAACCAGGTGAGCGCCGCGGCATTCATGCCGGGCGACATTAAACTGGTCAAAGACATCGCAGAGGTGCCGCGCGCCCTGCCCAACCTGGTTTTGCCCGACCTCCGCCTGGTCAGCCACCTGATCATCCCCGCCATCACCATTGGCATTATTGGCCTGGTACAGAGCGCCGGGGTCAGCCAGACCTTCCCTAACCCGGATGGGAAATTCTCGGATATCTCCCGCGATTTTCTGGGACAAGGGGCCGCCAACCTGGCTGCCAGCCTGGTCAGCGGCATCCCGGCTGGCGGATCCAACTCCGGCACCGCGCTGATGGTCAGCGCTGGCGCCCGCACACGCTGGGCCAACATCTTTGGCGGCATTGCCGTTGGATTGATAGTACTGCTGTTTGCCAACCTGGTCGAGCTGATCGCCATGCCTGCCCTGGCTGGATTGGTGATCGTCGCCGGTATCCAGATGATCAACCCGCAAGCCATCCTGACCGTATGGCAAACCAATGCCGTTTCCCGCATGATCATGTCTATCACTTTCATCTCGACCCTGATCATGCCGCTCCAATATGCCGTGATGGTTGGCATTGCAATCTCCATCCTGCTGGTTGTCTTTCAGCAGTCAAACACCCTGCGCGTGGTAGAATGGATTTCTGAGGACGGCGGCTGGCCAATGGAACGGCCTGCACCCGGGCAGCTTGCTTCCAACCGGGTTACCACCCTGTATGTCTACGGACATCTTTTCTACGCTGCAGCCGCGACATTGGAAAACAGCCTGCCTGCTGTCGCCGACGCCAACCGCCCGGTGGTGATCTTGCTCCTGCGCGGCTATGAGGACATTGGCAGCACAGTGAGCGGGGTACTGCGTCGCTATGCACAGGCCCTGCAAGCCAACAACGGCAAGCTGATCCTGTCTGGCGTTGCTCCGGAACTGCGCAGCCAGTTCCAGCGTACCGGGATGCTCGACATCCTGGGCCAGGAAAACATCTTCCTGGCCACCCCGGTCCTTGGCGAGGCCGGTAATGCTGCGCTGCGCGCCGCCAGAGATTGGCTGGCACAGGTGCCGGGGGAAGGCAACCCAAAAGCAGCCGCACCCGAGGCTATGCCAGGATGAACAGGCCCCATAACCATACCCCGCAGCGCAGAATCGTGCGTTGCACAACCCAATTTTCTTGACGGAGGTATAACCATGCAGCGCCCCTCACTTTTCAAACCCCTTTTGCTCCTGACCGGTGCAGCGATTTTGCTGCTGCTGATGAAAATGGCCGCATCCTTCCTGGCGCCCATCCTGTTGGCAGTTTTCTTTGCTACCCTGCTCAGCCCGGCTTACACCTGGATGAAACAGCGGCGGTGCCCGGCGGCCTGGCGCTGCTGCTGACCATCGGGATCCTGGCCCTGGCGGCGCTGCTCATG
>CAIQIV010000218.1 GCA_903871905.1 uncultured Chloroflexota bacterium
GAACCATTAAATTTTCCAGGGACAGGCATTCCTATGACATAAAAAGACCAACTTTTGATTTTTTAATCTTTAGTTCTATTGTTATTTCCACTTCCAGGGTTATAATAATGTTATCCTGTAATGACAGGATCGGAGTAGTTTTCCTGCATATAACAGGATATATCTGGTAAGATACGAACCATTTTCCCTATATGAATTTTCTTCTCGAAACTGGCATTCAAATAAGTTGAATCCATCACATTCTTCAGGAGGACGAAATGAAAGTTGGGATTGATAGCTACTGCTACCATAGGTTCTTCGGTGAGGTCTACCCTGATCAGAAACCACCGGCGAAAAACATGACCATGGAAGATTTCCTCAAGCGCGCCAAGGAGCTTGAGGTAGATGGAGTATCGCTGGAGTCCTGTTTCTTCCCATCAACGGATCCTGCATGGTTCAAGGATCTCAAAGCCCAGCTGGATGAATACAAGTTTGACCGGGTGTTTGCCTGGGGTCACCCCGATGGCCTCGAGCGTGGCCAGAACTGGAAAGCTTTCGATGAGATGGTTTCCATGATCCCACACGCTAAGGCGATCGGCGCTGATGTCATGCGCGTGGTTGGCAGCAGCTTGATGTTCCGTCACGAACCGCATGGTCCGCAGATTACTGCCCTGGTCGAGATGTTCAAGAAAGCGGTCAAGGTGGCTGAGGATCTGGATGTTAAATTGGCAGTTGAAAATCACATTGATTACACTGCAGATGAGATCGATCGGTTAATCACCGAAGTGGATTCGGACTACTTCGGACTGAATTTCGATACTGGCAATTTCCTGCGCCTGCTGGATGACCCAATTGCCGGGATGGAAAAATTAGCGCCAGTTGTCCTGGCAACACACGTCAAAGACCTGATGCCTGACAAAAACGCCAGGCCAACAGATTGGCATTTCTTTGCCGGTGTTCCTGTCGGCCAGGGTTTGATCGACAACGAAACCCTGGCTCGCCTGCTTTCAAAAGCCAATTTCAAAGGCTTCCTTGCGGTGGAAATTGACCACCCACATACTGACTGGACTGAAAGAGAAGACGAAGCTGTTGCCTTGAGTATTAAGGAACTCAAGCGGATTGCCGCGGGATTGTAATTACCCCGGGTTCATCGCGACCGATACCTGACCGAGTTAAAAAGTTCTTTTTGGAGGTGATCCCTTGAAGACCGTAAATGTGGCTATCATCGGCACAAAATTCATGGGCAAGGCTCACAGCAATGCCTGGACTTCGGCACCAAAGTTTTTCAAGGTCGGGCTTAAGCCTGTGCTCAAAGTTGCCTGCGGGCAGGATGTGGCAAGCACCAGGGAATTTGCAGAAACCTGGGGATGGGAAGAGACTGAGACAGACTGGAAAAAGGTGGTCGAACGCCCAGACATCGATATTATTGATGTGTCCATTCCGACGTATTTGCATAAAGACATCGTTGTGGCAGCTGCCCAGAATGGCAAGCAGATATTTTGCGAAAAACCAGTAGCAACAAGCTTCGCTGAGGCAAAAGAGATGTACGAAGCAGCAGAGAAAGCCAAAGTGCTGCATTACCTTAACCACAACTACCGCCGCACGCCGGCTATTGCTTTTGCCAGGAAGATGATCGAGGAAGGCAAGCTTGGGCAGATCTTCCATTGGTGTGGTGTTTATCTGCAGGATTGGATCACAGATCCAAATTTCCCGTTGACATGGCACCTGCAGAAGAAATTTGCAGGCGCAGGCCCGCATTTTGACCTGAACTCACATAGCGTTGATCTCGCCCGCTACCTGGTAGGCGAAGTAGATGCTGTTACAGCCATGATGAAAACTTTCATCACAGACCGGCCTCTTCCCGGCGTTGGAGCTGGCACATTCAAGTCCGGCTCCGGTTCCAAGGATACCGGCAAGGTGACAGTGGACGATGCATCCTTTATGATTGCAGAGTTTTCCAACGGGGCTCTGGGTTCGTTCCAATCCAGCCGTTTCGCCAGTGGGCGTAAGAACTACAACTACTTTGAAATCTATGGCAGCAAAGGCAGCCTGGTGTTTAACCTTGAGCGGATGAACGAATTGCAATACCTGGACCTTGAAAATCCTGCCGACGAGCAGGGTTTCCGGACCATCCTGGTGACCAACTCCACCCACCCGTACGTCGGCGCCTGGTGGCCTCCTGGTCACATCATCGGCTACGAACATGAGTTCACCCACGCGGTCGCCGATTTCCTGCACGCCATGGAAACTGGCACACCAATTGCCCCCAACCTGTATGATGGCATGAAAGCCATGCAGGTCCTGGAAGCAGCCCAGATATCTTCTCAGGAAGGTCGCAAAGTCTCTGTGGCAGATGTACTGTAACCTGGACATTCTTGCCTCTCAATGAACAACTGACAGGGGATGAGAAATTCCGTCCCGATTTCTTATCCCCTATCAAAACAATCTCGTTCGGATAGAAAAATCCTTGTTGTTGGAGATCAGAATGAAAGCAACATTGGTGCCGGTCTACTTTAAGAACGCGGAAGATCCCGAATTGATCTCTCAGATCAACCACCTCAAATCCCTCCTGGCCGAGGAGGCAGAATTACTGGATCCTGTCGCTCTAGGGGAAAAAATACCAGAATCCGATGGCGTCATCTTTCCCCAAATGTTGGGAGAAGCCTATCGCAGGCTGGAAGATATACAGGCGCTTCCCCAGCCAGTAATGGTGGTCACTTCCGAGTTTGGAACGGTATCCATGTGGGATTGGGAGATCAACAGCTATCTCACTGCCAAGGGGGTGCGGGTTATCGCCCCCAATACCCTCGAAAAGACAAGGCAGGCCTGCCGCGCCCTGGCGCTCAAAACCCAGTTCAGGAACTCAAAGTTCCTGGCTTATCAGGACCACCCAGCCAACGGCGGCCACCAGGATGAAATTTTTAAGCGCTTTTACTGGTGGGAAGATGAGTGCATCCTGGCTATCGAGAACAGATATGGGCTGAAAATACAGAAAAAGAGCTTTAAGAAACTGGCGGAGGATGCCAGGGCTATTTCCGACGAGGCGGCACAAAAGGTGTGGAATGAGCGGAAAGGCTCCACTCCTACCAGCAAGATTTCCCAGCGCCAGGCATTGAGCGCTGTCAAACTCTACATGAAAATCAAAGAAGATCTGGATGCTGATCCCAGCATCATTGCCGTGGGTATGAACTGTTTGAACGAGTCGATGGTCTGCGAAACCACCCCCTGCCTGGCCTGGAACTGGCTCTACGAAGATAGGAAAATGGTTTGGGGCTGCGAAGGTGATCTGGTGTCCATGCTGACAGAAGTCCTGGTGTCCAAGACGATCGATGTACCGTTCATGATGACCAATTTATACCCATTTGTGATGGGCCAAGCTGCATTAAAACATGAACACATTCCAAATTTTCCCGAAGTAGAAGGCAACCCCCAGGACCACATCCTGGCTGCGCATTGCGGTTACCTGGGAGTTGTACCCCAGTCATTTGCCAGCCAATGGGTTTTAACCGACAAGGTGCTGGCAATTGTGGATGATAATGCCACAGCTCTTGATGCGCGGATCCCTGAAGGCCCAATTACCCTGATTAAGCTGTTTCCGCCTTTCGACCGCTGGAGCCTGATCGAGGGAAGCCTGCCCAAGTATGTCCAGTATCCCGATTCACATACTTTGAACGGTGCGGTCTTCCGCGTGCCCAACGGACCCAGGATGGTAGATAACCTCGTGTCGCATCATATTATCGTTGCCACAGGTCATCATCAGAATGCCCTGGAGATGATTGCCAAGGTTTTTGACCTGGAGACGATCAGCTATTGAGCACAGAGTTTATTGAAGGAAACACTGCAGGCAGGTCTTGTATTCCTGCGCTTACTTATGACAATATTGTCATAAGTAAGGTTAATATAATTGCTATATATTGACTTTTGTACCCAGGATGATATAATTATGGCGAAAGTATGTCATCTTTGGACTAAAGTTAATCCTCAGCCAGATGGCTGTAAGTCTTGATTTTTACATCATGGAAGCGATTATGAGCTTTGGTCGAGAC
>CAIQIV010000219.1 GCA_903871905.1 uncultured Chloroflexota bacterium
CGCGTGCGCTCCAGGATGGCCATGGCCATGGTGTTGGCAATGCCGATCGCCGCCACCAGCAGAGCGATCGCCCCCACCCCTCCGAAGATCACCTGCAGGATGACATAGAAACCGTTGATCCCCTGCACAAAGGACTGCGGGGAGTAGGCCTGGTAGCCCAGGTCAGTGATCTGCTCGGTCAGCCCGGTCACCTTGTCCACGTCCTCCACCTTGATGATGGCGGTGTTGTAGCCATCCCGCTGGCGGTTCGTCCTGCGTCCCATGGCCCACTCATTCATCGCAGTGACGTCATCCATGGTCAGGAAAATGGAATAATCCGCCTCCCCGCGCGTCTGCGCCAGCACTCCGCTTACCTTGATCGGAATTGTTTTCTGCTGCTGTGTCCCATCCTGGGAATATTTGGTGACTTTGAGGCGCAGATCGCTGTCCATCAGCTCGGGCGGGGTGGGGGTGGGCTGTCCAGGGCGGGCTTTCGGGTCATAAAAGTTGTTGGCCACCATGGCGCCCACGATGGCGCTGCCCCGCTCCAGCTTTAGCTCTCCCTTCCTGGCCTCGTAACCCAGGTTGGCCAGGTCATCTGTGCCCACGCCCAGGACCTGGGTGCCGCCCTCCAGCTTCCCCAGCTGGATCGTGCCGCCCATTTGCAGGAAGTCGCGAGGGATGACGGATGAAACGCCGGGTAAGGCGGCCAACTCCTCCAGAGTCTGGTTGGTGATCAGCTTCTGGTGGGCAGGCTTGGCGCTCCCTCCCGGCGCCTGGCCCATCATCACCATCCCCCCGCCGCCTCCGCCGCCCTCGCCAGAGTTGGGCATGACCTGGATCTGGGTCAGCTCGGCAATGCCCACCAGCCGCTCGGTGGCGTTCTTCTGCAGCCCGATGGCCAGCGAGACCAGCACCACCACCGCCGCCGTGCCGATCACCACGCCTACCGCGGTGAGCGCCACCCGCGTCTTGCGCCGGCCCAGGTTTTCAAAGATCAGCAGCAGCAGGTCCCAGGGTTTCATGCGGTTCAGGGCCCGGGCTGCATCTCCACCCCGGGCATGCCCTCCACGGGCTGCGCTTCGGACGGGGCCTGGGTAGGGACGGCGCTGTCAAGCCCGGCCAGGCCGCGCAGAAAGCGCAGGAACTTCTGCCAGAAGGTCTCCTGGTCCAGACCTGCCGGTGGGTACTCCCCGTTCGCTGGGCCAGACCCGGGCTCCGGGGTTTCAATCGTCATCTCCTGGACTTCCACTGCCAGGGTCTGGGTCAGTGTTTGCTGCTTGTTGAAATCGTCGGTATAGTCAATGGACACGGTGAGCGTCAGCGTGCCGGCCTCGGTGGGGATCACGTTGGCATCCAGGGTGAAGTAGCCGCCGATATCCAATGTCCCCACCAGGGTGGTGTTATTGCTCAGCTCGGCGTTCGGGGCGCTGACGGTCATCTCTCCCAGGATGGTGGATTTGCGCCCCAGGTTGACCACCTGGATCGGCAGCGGGCTGGATTGGCCGGTGAACAGCACCCCGGGGTCGCGGTAAAAACCCACCTTGACCATAGGGGGCTGGTAAACCAGCAGGGTGACCACCTGGTCATCGTTGTAAGTGGTGATGTCGCCGCCGTTGTAGGTGAACGAGATTTTGAAGGGGTATGCCCCGGGGTTGGTGGTGGAGTTGACGATCAGCTCC
>CAIQIV010000220.1 GCA_903871905.1 uncultured Chloroflexota bacterium
AATCAGTCTGTGCATCGGACAAATCCTCCCGGTCCGGGATTATAAAAACAGACCGGCACAGGAAAAAAAACATGCGCCGGTCTGTTGGGGGTGTGCTTGTTGGCTACAGGTGCAATGAGGCTGGAGTATGCACCTGGTTTAGTCGGCCAGATCGGAAACGTCTTCAGCGGCGGCAGCCTCACCCAGGTAGTACTTGAGATCAGGCTTAACCGTGACAGGATTGACAAATTTCTCCACCAGGGGGCGGGTCCCGGCTGCGCCCAACATGCGGAACAACTTGGTGAACTGGTCTTCCCATGCCAGGCCGATTTCCTGGCGTTTGTCAGCGGGCATACCCCAGGTCTTGGCTTTGAAGGGGCCAATCACGTTCTTGCGGGTCTTATAATAGAACTGCTCGTCGGTCATATCCGGCTTGCGTTCGGCAGCACTTTTCTCATCCAGGTATGCGTACATCTCAGCCTTCAGGTCGGCTGGCAGCCGCTCAAAGAGCATATTCTGGAAGTTTGTGGCCAGGTGTACCTCGACCGCCTCGTATTGCACAAAGTTCCCGAAGGCATCTTCAGGGAGTGTAGACGCGCCGTGCTGCACTGCTCCGCCGATTCTGTAGCTTTTGCATGCGACCTGGCTGAGGTGGCGCAGTGTATCAAAATCAACTGAAACCTTGGCGATGCTGCCATCTGGGAGCACCACACCACCGTGCGAAGTGCCGGTTTGAATACTGATCTTGCTGATACCAACCGCTCCTGGGGCGGTCTTTTCCAGCTCAGCGTTATATCCGTCCATGTAAGCGCGCAGCTCTTCTTCAGTAGAATTGTGACCACCGACCTCGCCGATCTCACCGCCGACAGAGATGGTGACGCCTTTGGGCTCAAGCTCGCGAATCAATTTTGTATACATGGCGGAAAGGCCGGTGTTCAGCGTCTGCTGTTCAGCTTTGCTTTCCTTGCTCAGGTCAACCAGGGTGGATGTATCAATATCAATATTGAAGAAGCCGGCGTTGATGGCCTCCTTGGTCAGGTCGCGAACCGCCTGAAGCTCGGCTTCAGGGGCGCTGGCATACTTCTTTGCCGAGACCTGGAAATGGTCACCCTGGATGAAGACCGGACCCTGGTAGCCTTCAGCGACTGCAGCCGCCAGGACGCTGGTTACATATTCCGCTGGACGCTGGTCGGTATAGCCCATCTCTGAGCGGGCGATTTCCAGGATGAATGCGCCTGCGTCCAGGCACTTCGCAGCACGAAACACTGCGCGTGCCGAATCAAAGGTCAGAGTGCGCAGGTTGATAGCAGGAACGGTGAAGGTGGTGGGCGCTTCGCCGCGGCCGCGAGCCATGTACAGTTCATTGATCGAGGCTGGTATCGCTCCAGCTTCCAGGGCAATCAGGCGGGTGATGTAACGCGCCATGCCCTGCTTAACACCGCTGCCCAGGGCAGAGATTTCAGCCAGGTGGTGGATGGTTGCCCGCAGCCTCGCAGCATCTTTGATCTCAACTTTACCTTCGTGAATGGTTACTGAATTTTCCAGAAGGTTCAGCAGTTCATTAAGTTCTTGTGACATAGTTATACTCCTGTAGGGGGAAATTACTAACCCGATTATACCCGGATTATCTTATCCGGAAAGTGGAAATTCTTGCAACGTTTGGCTGCAGGCTTTGGCTGCGACAGGCTTTGGCTGCGACAGGCTTTGACTGCAACAAAAACCTTGCTGGATCGTAGACCTTGATCGAAGTTGAAACTTTAAAACCTGTGAGATGTGCCTTATGCTATAATCGCATTTACAGGCGCGTTCGAACTGGAATAATATTCATTGTTTGCCCATAAGACGAAGGAGTAATCGAGAATGAGCGATCAGATCATTGGCAAAGTTGGTCAGGATATGGATCCTTTCAAGAAGATCCTGAGCAAAATACCTGGTTTCAGTGGGTATATTGAGCAGCAGAAACGCCGGGATGCGGATAAAATCCTGCGTGACACACTGGCTGACGCTATGGATGTTCAATACCAGCGCATCTCATCCATCCAGAAGGAGATGGTCAATTCTGGGGACATCAAGCTGTTGGATGACATGGAATCGGCGGCGATCAAGCTGCGCACCTTCATGGACCGTGTGCGCCGCGCGCCGCGTGGCTACTCCAGCCTGTTCGAGGCAGTCAAGATCCGTGAGGAAGAACTGGGACGTATCTACCAATTCGATGCCAAAATGCTTGACCTGGTGGACCAGGTTGGGCGGGCGATCGATAATGTGGAGGCCTCGCTGGGCGGCGACGGGCTGCCAGCCGCTATCCGCAACCTGATATCTATTGCCCAGTCATGTATTGAGACTTACAACCAGCGCGAGCAGGTTGTCTTTGCTGTGCCCCAGGGTTAATCGACTTGTGGTTTGATGAGGAGAAATCAAGATGACCAGGATTTTTGATGTTGTTGAATATCCCAATGAGATGCGGGATGAGATCGTTCACCGTTTTCCTGAGGTTGGCCCGGGAAGCATCCGCCTTGGCTCCCAGGTGATTGTGCGCGAGTCCCAGGTGGCTGTCTTCTTCCGCGACGGAAACGCACTGGATGTGCTTGGTCCTGGACGCCATACCATCACCACCGCCAATGTGCCGCTGTTAATTGAGCAGGTCCAGAAATTATTTAATGACCGCACCCCCTTCCCGGTTGAGGTGTATTTTGTCTCCATGCGAGAGTTTGCCGACCGCAAGTGGGGGACTGCCCAGCCGATCATCGTCTCAAATCCCAAGATGGGCCTGGGGGTGGCGCTGTTGCAAGGATATGGTACCTACAGTTTTGATGTCAAGGACCCACAGCAGTTTGTGACCAAGGTTGTTGGAGCACAGGGCGTTTTCCGCACTTCGGATATCGAAACCCGTAACCGGGCGATGCTGCTCTCCAAGCTGCAAGATATCCTGGGCGAATATGGCGAGAAATTTAATGTCACCCAGATGATTGGCCTGACCGAGGAGCTGGGGGCCGGGGTGCGGGCAAAGGCCCAGGATGATTTCCTGGCTTTGGGGCTCAACCTGAAGACTTTTTATATTGAAAACCTCAAGCCGTCCAGTAAATCGGCTGAGGAACTGCGCGCCATGGGTATGCTGGATATGCAGACCTATACCCAACTGCAGGCCGCGGATGCGCTGCGGGACGCGGCTCAGAACCCGAGCGGCGGCGCCGGGCTGACTGCTGGGATCGGAGCGGGCCTGGGTGTAGGCAGCATTATCAGCCAATCCCTGCAGGGCATGACCGGTGCCGGTGCGGCTGGTGGGGCGGGAACCCCCCCCGCGGGAGGCGCCCAACCTCCCAGCGGCGGTGCAGCCCCGGCAGGCGGATCCCCCTCGGTGATGACCCCTTCAGAGGCAGCTGTGTACCTGCGGGTCTCCGAGGAAGACGTGATGGCTGCCATCAATGCCGGCGATCTCAAGGCCAAGAAGATTGGCAACGCCTTCCGCATCAGCAAGGACGCCCTGGACGCTTTCCTCAACGGTTAACCCGCTGCTCATCCCTTGCGGAAAAAGCTTAAAAATAACTAGGCCTTTCCTGGCTCAAGGAAGGCCTGGTTTTATTTTATTCAGAAATTCACCCACTGCATCCAGAAATTTCTGCGGTTGTTCCTCGTGGGGGACATGACCCGCCTCGGGAATAACTGCCAACCGGGCGTTGGGCAACTCACCTGCCAGCCGTACACTGTCCATGGTTGGCACAATGCGGTCATCGTCGCCGGTCACGACCAGGGTAGGCAGGTTGAGCTCCTTCAACCGGCGTGCCAGCCCGGGTGGGTGGGTTGCCAGGTTGAACTCCCACAAGGCCCGGTCCCAATGCTCGGATTGGAGCGGCCTTTGGTACATTTCGATAGTCTCAGGAGTGAGCTGCGAGGGATTGTGCCAGGCTATCTGGAGTATTTCTGGACCTCGTAACTGGATCAGGCGCATCAATAACGGTCCAAGATGGCGCATTTGCGGGGTAGCCAACAAGGGTTTTAACCAGCCTGGTGCGCCGCCGCTGCCATATACCAACGGGTCAACCAGGATCAGAGCGGATACCCGCCCTGGATGGAGCCGTGCAGTCTGCATGGCAACAGTTCCCCCCGCCGAGTTTCCAACCAGGATGACATTCCGTTGTATTCCGAAGTGTTCGAGCAATCCTAAGAGGAGCGCTATCTGCGCCTCGTTTCCATAAGGGTTTTGACCCTTCCAGGTGAGTGGCCTTTCGGTAAGGCCAAATGCGGGACGGTCATAGGCAATCACGGTACCCTGCTGGCTCAAGGGCTGCATGACGGTATGCCATGAAGACAGGCTGGCGCCAAAGCCGTGCAGTAGAACAAAGACTGGTTCACCCTGTCCCATCGTCTTGAGATGAACGTTCAACCCGTTGATTTGAACGAACAGGCTGTCAGGATCGGCTAATTCCAGGGATGGGCGGGTATTTTTCAGAGGAGGTACCGGAATGAGAAATGGACCAATCAGCGCGGCAGCGAACCCTCCAGCCAGGAGCATTCCCGGTTTAATAGAACCGGCACGACAGTTGATTTTCCCTGTGCGGTTGACCATCAGATTTGTTCATCTAACTTCTGAAGAGCTGCCCGTTTGCGTCGATACTCGATGATGGGCAGGTCACCCGGGATCAGGACCTCGCCAATTTTTAGACCGCTGACCTTAGGCTGCTGGGTGACCACCACCCGCCGGTCTTCATGTGCAATGTAAACATTACTGGGCATTGCCAGCCAGGCAGCCAGCTTGCCCAAGATGGGCAGGGGCAGAAATTTTTGGTAGAAACGCAGATACAGCAGGGTGTGTTCCTCGTCTACCGGTACAAAGGCAGCCATTACGCGCACATTCTCGCTGATGTAGTTCTGCCACAAGTTGGGAAAGATCAGCTCCAGGTGGACGCTGGTAGCTGCTTTTGGTGAAAGATCGCTGGCCTTGCGAGGCGGGGTGCCATCATCCTGGCGGTTGAACACGTAGGTATAAAGCATTTTCTCACCCTTCCATTCCACCAGGGGGCCGTCGACCAGGGTGCGGTTGCCGCGCCCAATGGTGTTTCGGTGGATAAAGGGGAGATGCACTACATCCAGCTGGTTTTCCAGCACCCGGGAATAGTGGGCATTCCAGGGATCTTGGGCGGAAGCGTAGTAGAAGGTATCATCCAGGTTATCAAAAAATTCTGGGGCTGGCAGTTCTGCTGGTGCAGGGTGTCCCCACCACAGCCAGATCAGGCCGTGCTCTTCGTAGGTAGGGTAAGTCACCAGATGCATTGCCTGAGGAACAACACCGCTACGGCCGTTGGCGGGGATGAACACACAATTGCCTGAAGCATCGAACTCAAAGCCATGGAATGGGCACTGCAGATGCCCAGCCTGGATCTCAGACAGGCTGAGTGCCACCCCGCGGTGAGGGCAGCGGTCTGCGGCGGCGCGGACCACGCCGTTCTGGTCGCGCCAGAGGACCAGTTTCTCACCCAGGCGGGTTACTCCAACAGGGCGGGT
>CAIQIV010000221.1 GCA_903871905.1 uncultured Chloroflexota bacterium
GCAAACTGCAGCCATTCGTCCTGCACAGCCTCGTCCGCCAGCCCACTGCGCCGGGCAGCCAGCAGGCTGCAGGCATAATCCAGGAGGCTGTCCCCGGCAGGCTGGATCTCGGCCTGCTCGCCCGGAGAGGCAGGGCGGACGCGATGAGCGGGGCGGACTGGCGCCGGGCGCGGCAGCAGGTCCAACAGGTCATCCGGGATATAGGCAAACTCCTCGGCGCCCGAGGGGGCATTCAAGAACCCGCGCCCAACCAATCCGCGGTACCACAGCATTTCGGTGGGGATGGCGGTATCCAGGTAGGGCTTTTCGCGGTCGCGCCGCGCCGAGCCCATCTCCCGCAGGGCTCCGTAGCGCCGGCTGAACAGCGACCAGGGCAGGCGCCCGCCGTTCTCGACCAGGGCATCTATTGCCAGGCGCGCCTCACTGGGAAGCTCAGCGATCACCCGCTGCAAAGCGCCCCGGTTGAGCATAAGGGGCGCCAGGCTCAGCAGCGCACTGCGCGCATCGCTCCCACCCAGGTCCACCCCCCACAGGCCGGCAATGATCATCAGGTGGCCGAGGTCGCGGCCCTGCAGGCTGTCTGCCAGATCAGGCATAGGCAGGTCAGGCAGGGCTCACGCCAGGAGGCTCTGGCCGAGGCTCCCTGGCCGGGGCCATCACGCGTAGGATGTTGTGCTCGTTGTGGATAGAAATGCGGCGCACATGACTGCCAAAGCCAGCAATAATCTCGCCATCCAGATGGATCATCAGCGGGCGGTCGGACTGGATATCCAGCGTTTCAAAGGAGGGCATACGCACTTCGGGCAGGCTGCCCTGCGTGCCGCGCATGACCTCCGGCAGGATGGCGAACATGCGGCGGCGGGTGACCTGGCGCACAGCCAGCATATCCAGCAGGCCGTCATCCGGCTGCGCCTGCGGCGCCACGCGAAAGCCGCCCCCTTCGCGGCTGCCGTTGCACAACACCAACAGCGGCATCTGCTCCTCCCACACCTCGCCGTCCATGCGCATGCGCATGCGCGGCGCATCGTGGTCCAGGATAATGGTCTGGATGGCGGCGATCAGGAACACGGGAAAACCTTTCAACAGCGGGATGCGGCGGGTGCGCAGGGTGATCAGCGTGTCCAGGCCAATACCGGCGGCGTTGCTGAAGTAGTGTTCGCGACCGTCTTCATCGGCATAGAAGCCCAGGTCAACGGGCCGCGGGGTGCTGGTAAAGATCTGGCGCACAGCCGCCTCGGGGCTGGGGTCCATGCCCACGGCAAAGGCGAAATCATTGCCCAGGCCAAAGGGGACCACCCCCAGGGCCGGGCGGCGCTCTGCCGGGACCTGCATCAAGCCATTGACCACCTCGTGCACCGTGCCGTCCCCGCCCACGGCGATCACCAGGTCGTAACCAGCCAGGGCGGCATCCAGGGCAAGCTGCGTGGCATGGGTGGGGTAGACTGTGCCGGCCCAATCCGCAGCGGTGTACTCTTCGACCAGCGGGCGCAAGGCAGCGGCAGACTTCCAGGCGCGCCTTAGATTGGCGTACGGGTTAACGATCACTTTCACTTTGCCGGGCGTCATGTATCGGATTGTCTCCAGGTTTTCAGTAATGGGATTTCAGCTCTGCAACGGGCAAAACCACCTGGCCCTCATCCGGGTCGCCGACCAGGGTGATCTCCCCTGGATGGGAGGCAGCCACCCAGGCAGTGTAGGCCGCCACCAGGGCGTCCAGCTCACCGGGAGTATACACATCCTGCAAGGGCAGCACGCCGTGCAGCAGGCGGTGGCGGGTGATCTCCTCAAAGACATTCATCGGGTCGGGGACATGCAGCTTACGCTCGTAGAGCAGGAGCTGGCGCTGCAGGCGGCCTTCCAGGGTGTGCTTGGCGAAAGGCGGCTGGCCCAGCAAGACGGTGTAGCAGGCATACGGATAAACCTCCAGCAGTTGGCGGCTGGCGCCGCCCGCCTGCGGGTAAGCCTGGTAGCCCAGCGCCTCCAGGCGCCGGTACAGGCAGAACCCCTGGCGCATCCAGCCAGGGCACTTCTTTTCATCTGCCGGGGTTTGGGGGATATTGATGCGGTGCTGGCGCAGCAGGTAATCCGCCAGGCGGAAGTCGACCCAACGCCCGGGGTGCAGGGCAGGGGAGAGGGCTGAGCGCACCTGCGGGCGGGAGAGCACGCCCTGGTTGGCCCGCCGGGGGGCGCACACCGCCGCCAGCGCCTGGTGCTGCCCGGCGGCGAAAGCCAGCACCTCGTCTAACGTGCCGTGGCCCAGCGCCAGCAGGCGCAGATCCTGGTCGAGAGCTGCATAAGAGAAAGGAAGCTGCCCGGCGGTCGGATCAATCCCAATCAACGTCATCCGGGAGGGGAACATCTTACCCTTGAGTTTAGCGCAAAAGGGGGAAGGATGCAATATGATCTATATACCATTTGACCTGACAATTCTGGTAACTCCGGGCAGCCAAGATGGGTTACAATAGGATTTGTCACTTTTTGAGAATTGTATATTTTTATACCATTGGTACCTTGAGCCTATCCGAGGGAAGTCATCAAACGATGCCAGGGAATAATTCCGATCTTGAAAAACGCCTGTGGAGCGCCGCCGATGC
>CAIQIV010000222.1 GCA_903871905.1 uncultured Chloroflexota bacterium
CGATCCCCACCTGTACAAGCCAAGTGAGCGCAGCGTGATCGCCCTGGCTGAAGCAGACATCATCTTCTATTCCGGCTTGCATCTTGAGGCTGGGATGGGAAGAGTCTTTGAGCACATGCAGGAAAAAAACCGCACCATTGCAGTCACAGATGGCATTGATCGTTCGCTCCTCTCTGCTCCGCCAGAATTTGAGGGCAACTACGATCCGCACGTGTGGTTTGACGTCTCCATGTGGATGAATACGGTTCCCATCGTTCGGGACGCATTCATAGCCCGCGATCCTGACCATGCGCAGTTGTATGACCAGCGGGCAGAAGCTTATTTGCAACAGCTGCGTTCACTACACCAGTACGTGCAGGAACAGGCCGCTCGTATCCCTGAATCACAGAGGGTGCTAATTACCGCACATGACGCCTTCAATTACTTTGGCCGGGCTTATGATTTCGAGGTGCGCGGGCTCCAGGGTGTCAGCACTGCCACCGAAGCAGGTGCCGGGGATGTCCAATCCCTGGCAAATTTTATTGTCACGCGGCGCATTCCAGCGATATTTGTCGAGTCGTCGGTCCCGCCGCGCACCATCGAGGCTGTCCAGGCAGCCGTGCGCGCCCGCGGCTTCGATGTGCAAATTGGCGGAGAGCTGTTTTCTGATGCCATGGGGACAGAGGGAACTCCTGATGGGACTTATATCGGCATGGTGCGGCACAACATTGACACCATCGTTCAAGCGCTCACAGTCCAACCCCCTCCTCCCAGCCAGAAATCCCCATGACTTGCTAAGCTATGCATATTGAGAACAGGAAAAGTATGAACCAGGAAGCTATCACCGTAACCGATCTCACCGTTGCTTACCATGAAAAACCAGTCTTATGGGATGTGGACTTATCCGTGCCGCCCGCGATCTTAATGGCGCTTGTCGGTCCTAACGGCGCGGGAAAAACTACTCTGTTGAAAACCATCCTGGGGCTGATCCAGCCCGCAGCAGGCCAGGTGCTGCTTTACGGCAAACCTCTGGCCCAGCAGAGGCGCCTGGCTGCATACGTTCCCCAGCGTGGCAGCGTAGACTGGGATTTTCCCACCAGTGTCCTGGACGTAGTCATGATGGGCTGCTATCGCTCATTAGGCTGGTTTCATCGTCCAGGAAAGGCTGAACGCCACCAAGCGCAGGAAGCGCTGGAGATGGTGGGCATGGAGTCTTTTGCGCACCGCCAGATCAGCCAGCTTTCTGGTGGCCAACAGCAGCGCGTGTTCCTGGCACGCGCCCTGGTACAGGACGCCATGATCTATTTTATGGACGAACCATTCCAGGGTGTAGATGCGATGACTGAACGGGCAATCATCGGTCTTCTTCAGCAGTTGCGCAAAGCTGGAAAGACAGTGCTGGTTGTGCACCACGACTTGCAAACGGTGCCCGAATACTTCGATTGGGTTACCCTATTGAATGTTCGCCGCATTGCCAGCGGGCCTGTGCAGGAAGTCTTTACCGAGAAAAACCTGAGAATGACCTACGGTGGGCGGGTGGGTTTCCTGCGCAACGGGACATCGATGCAGGATAGCAACACCCATGAGCAAAGGCTCGATACACGCTCTCATGTAACGCATAGCAGTCAGGATTAATTCACCCATGGAACCAGCCGCCATTCTGTATAACCTGATCTTTGATTACACCCTGCGCACCGTGGCCCTGGGTGCTGCCGTGCTTGGGATAACCAGCGGAGCGCTGGGTTCATTTGCACTCCTGCGCAAACAGAGCTTACTGGGAGATGCCATTTCCCACGCTGCTCTGCCGGGGATCGTGCTGGCTTATCTTTTAACCGGCAGCAAACAGCCCCTGTCTCTCATGCTGGGTGCTATGATTGCCGGGTGGTTGGCAACCGTTCTATTGCTGCGCATTGTGTCCAGCACACGCATCAAGTACGACAGCGCCCTGGCGTTTGTTCTCTCAGTATTTTTTGGTCTGGGCCTGATGCTGCTTACTTTCGTGCAGCGTTTACCCGGCGCCAATAAAGCCGGGTTGGATAAATTTCTCTTTGGGCAGGCAGCCACTCTGGTTGAAACAGATATCATTACCATGGCCCTCCTCGGCGGGCTGGCATTGGTCGGGATGATCGTCTTGTGGAAAGAATTTAAGCTGCTCAGTTTTGATCCCCAGTACGCAGCCAGCCTGGGAATGCCAGTTAGGCTACTGGATTTCATAATGACCACCCTGCTGGTCACTTCTATCGTGATCGGCTTACAGGCCGTGGGAGTTGTTCTGAT
Source organism: uncultured Chloroflexota bacterium (assembly GCA_903871905.1). Taxonomy (GTDB): domain Bacteria; phylum Chloroflexota; class Anaerolineae; order Anaerolineales; family UBA4823; genus CAIQIV01. The sequence continues at coordinate 2,257 of CAIQIV010000222.1, forward strand.
GAGCGCCATGCTGGTTGCGCCGGCAGCGGCTGCCCGCCAATGGACAGATCGGCTGGGCATCATGGTCATCCTGGCCGCGCTGTGTGGGGCGCTCGGCGGTATCAGCGGGGCGGTTATCAGCAGCACCGTGCGCCATCTCTCCACCGGGCCCACGATCGTCCTTTTTATGAGTATCATTGTCCTGATATCCATGTTATTCGCTCCCAGGCGAGGCCTGGTCTGGCAGTGGCTGCAGCAGCAGCGCCAGCGCAAACAGGTCCAGGCAGACAGTGCACTGCTGGACCTGTATACCCTGGCGAAACAGCACCACGACACTCAGCATGCACATTCCACCCGTGTTTTGCGCACGATGAGCGCTGCGCCGCAGTCGGTGGAGCACAGCCTGCGCGCCCTTGAAAATCGCGGCCTGGTCCACCAGGTACACCCTGGTGAGTGGAGCCTGACCTCTTCAGGCATCGCCCAGGCGCAGCATCTGGAACCTCATGGAGAATTAACCGATGACCAGCGCCCAAATTGAAATCCAGGCCATTGCTGTCCTGGCTGCTGCAGCCTGCGCCCTGCCCGGCGTTTACCTGGTTCTGCGCCGCATGGCCATGATGAGCGATGCCATCAGCCACACTGTGCTGCTGGGTATTGTGCTGGGGTTTTTCCTGACCGGTGACCTGGCATCCCCACTTCTGGTTGTCGGGGCGGCGCTGACTGGCCTGCTGACCGTTAGCCTGGTCGAATTGGCCAACCGCACCCGTCTGGTGCGCGAAGATGCAGCCATCGGGTTGGTTTTTCCAGCACTGTTCAGCCTGGCTGTAATCCTCATTTCCCTCTTTGCGGGCAATGTACACCTGGATGTCGACGCCGTTCTGCTCGGCGAGCTGGCATATGCGCCTTTTGACCGCATGATCGTTTTTGGCACGGATATTGGCCCGGTAGGGCTGTATCTGATGGGGGGGATGTTCGTGATCAACCTGGGTTTTATCCTCCTATTCTTCAAAGAATTAAAAATCGCCACTTTTGACGCTGGCCTGGCAGCCTCATTGGGATTTTTGCCAGGATTAATCCACTATGCTTTAATGGGGATCGTGTCCTTAACCACGGTCAGCGCCTTTGAGGTCACCGGATCGATCCTGGTGGTGGCAATGATGGTGGCGCCTCCCATCACGGCCTACCTGCTGACCGACCGCCTGCCTCGACTGATCAGCCTGAGCATTTTGATTGGAGCACTCAGCGCCCTGGGTGGTTACTGGCTGGCCCATTGGTTAGACGCATCGATTGCAGGCTCAATGGCCACCATGGCCGGGGTGTGGTTTGGGCTGGCGCTGCTGTTTGCACCGCGGCGAGGCTTACTGGCGGCTACCCGGCGGCGGGTACGCCAGAAATGGGATTTTGCCCAGACTATGCTCCTGATCCACCTGCTCAACCACGAGGGCTGCGAGGAGGAGGTGAGTGAGAACGATATCCGCCACCTGCACGAACACATCCGCTGGCGACCAGACTTTGCCTCGCAGGTGGTCATCCGCGCTCATCGCCGCGGGTTGATCGACCTGGACGGCTCGAGAATGGCCCTGGCTAAACCTGGACGGCAACTGGCCCAGCAAATGCTGGCGGACCTGGTGCGCTGGGATGATGTCCAATGGGAAAATCAAAATCAGCCAGCAGCCGAACCTCAATTGACATCCCAGGAATAACCCATGGGATCCCAACTCTCAGCTTCGATACAGGATTACCTCAAACAAATTTATGCTTTGCATGGGGGGCAAGAACGTGTACCGACCAACCGCATTGCCGGGCAAATGGGCATTGCCCCTGCTTCGGTAACCGGTATGCTGCAGAAGATGGCGGCTGCCGAGGATCCCCTGATTGATTATGAGAAACACCATGGTGCTTGCCTTACCCCCAGCGGGGAACGCGCCGCGCTGGAAATGATCCGCCACCACCGCCTGCTGGAGCTGTACCTGTGCGTCTCCCTGGGCTATTCCTGGGATCAGGTTCACTCGGAAGCAGACCGCCTGGAACATGTGATTTCCGAGGATTTTGAAGAGCGGATCTCTCAGGCATTAGGGGATCCGCGGCGTGACCCACACGGCGAGCCAATCCCCACCCGTGACCTGGTGTTGCCGGCCCAGTCCAGCTTGCGCCTGTTTGATCTGCGCCCCGGACAGGGGGCCATCATCGAAAGAGTGGAAAACCCGTACCCAGAACTGCTGCGTTTCCTGGGAGGGCAGGGTATAATTCCCCAGACGCGCATCCGCATCACCGGCTATTCTGCTCTTGACCAGAACCTGTACCTGCAGGTGGAGGGCAGCATCCCTACGGTGGTCCTGGGCGCCAGGATTACCCAACAAGTGTATGTGGAGCTTGCATGAAAGAGGCAACACCCGAAGACCGTTCACTAACCAGTGACGCCCTGACCATTGCCATGGCAAATGAAGTACTGTCGGGCGAAAGCAAGAAAGGCTGGCTGGCGCGTATGCTGCCTTTCTTCGGGCCTGCATTCATTGCCAGTGTTGCTTATGTCGATCCCGGGAATTTTGCGACCAACATCCAGGCAGGGGCGGAATTCGGCTACCTCTTGCTGTGGGTGATCATTGGCAGCAACCTGATGGCCATGCTGATCCAGTCGCTCTCTGCCAAGCTGGGAATTGCCACCGGGAAGAATCTGGCCGAGCACTGCCGCGATAATTTTCCAAAGTGGGTGGTGATTTTCATGTGGGCGCTGATGGAGCTGGTTGCCATGGCTACTGATCTGGCAGAGTTCCTGGGAGCTGCCCTGGGCTTCAACCTGCTGCTGGGAATTCCACTGTGGACCGCCGGCCTGCTGACTGCAGTGACCACCTTTCTCATTCTTGGCCTGGAGCGCTACGGCTTCCGCCCGTTAGAGGCAGCCATCACCGGGATGGTCGGTGTAGTGGCGGTGGCCTATGTCATCGAAACCATCCTGGACCATCCAAACTGGAACCAGGTGGTCTACCATGCTGTGGTTCCCCAATTTGCCGGGCCGGAGAGCCTGATTCTGGCCACAGGTATCCTTGGAGCGACAGTGATGCCGCATGCCATTTTCCTGCACTCTGCCCTGACACAAAACCGCATCGTGGTCAACAACCCGAAACATATGCGCCGTCTGTTTCACTTCGAGGTGGTGGATGTGCTGGTAGCCATGGGCGTGGCCAGCCTGATCAACTCTGCGATGCTGATCATGGCTGCCTCCACCTTTTTCGCCCAGGGTATGACCGGTGTAGGGACAATTGAGGATGCTTATATCACCTTGCAGCCGTTGTTAGGCAAGGCAGCTGGCGCGGTGTTCGCCATTTCCCTGCTGGCCTCCGGTCTTTCATCCTCCACTGTGGGGACAATGGCAGGGCAGGTGATCATGCAGGGCTTTTTACACCACCATATTGCACCATGGATCCGCCGCGTGGTCACCATGGCCCCCTCTCTGCTGGTCATTTTCCTGGGATTTGACCCCACGCGCACCCTGGTCATCAGCCAGGTGATGCTCAGCTTCGGCCTGCCCTTTGCCATCATCCCCCTGGTCCTTTTTACCCGCAATAAGAAAATCATGGGTGTGCTGACCAACAATCCGGTCACTACGGTGATTGCCAGCCTGTGTGCTGTGCTGATCGTCATTCTCAATCTCTACCTGCTCTATGTTACATTCACCGGCGTCTAATACGCTGCGCAGGAGGTGAGGACTTGTTCAAGAACTTGCTTGTACCCCTGGATGGCTCACCCATATCTGAGACAGCCCTATCCTATGCCGTCTACCTGGCGGAAAAATTGGGGGCAACACTCACCTTAATCCACATCATTGAGGCTGACGCCCCTAAAGAGGTCCATAAACAGCGCCACCTGACATTACCAGACGAGGCCCTGGCTTATCTTGAGGAGACCGCACGCGTGTTTGTTCCTCCTGGGGTAACATACACCGTCCACGTACACACAGAAGAAGTACGCCACGTGGCGCGCAGCATTGTTGACCATGTCGGCGAATTCAGCCCCGATTTGATCGTCATGTGCACTCACGGTCACGGTGGCCCGCGGGATTGGATCCTGGGAAGCATCGCCCAGCAGGTGATCTCCTTTGGGAAAACCCCGGTTCTCCTGATCCCTCCAGGCTGCACGCAAAAGATGGAAGGCGAATTCTGCCAGGCGTTGGTGCCGATGGATGGAGTTGCCGGTCATGACCAGGGGCTGGATACTGCTCTGGAATTTGCACAGTTCTGTGATATTTCCATCCACCTGTTAATGGTGATCCCCAATCCTGCTAATCTGAAGGGTGAGGAAGCAGCAACCGGGCGTATGCTCCCAGGCGCCACGGCTGTCATGCTTGAGATGGCAGAGCAGAGCGGAAAAGAGTACCTGGCTCGCCATCTAATCCGCTTGCGGGAACTCAAAGTACGCACCGCTGCAGAAGTGGCGCGGGGTGATCCGGTTGCTGCCATCCTGAGCACAGCCAGGCGCCTGGACTCGGATATTATCATCCTGGGCACGCACGGAAAAACTGGCATGGATGCATTCTGGTCAGGCAGCGTGACGCCGCGCCTATCAGGTCAGTCTCCCATCCCCTTGCTGCTTGTCTCGGTGAAAGAAACCGGCTGAGGGAATTAATTGTCCAGGGCCGAGCCACAAGAAAATTGATCCAACACAGAAAAGAAGGCATTCACGATGTAAGGGTCAAACTGAATGCCGCTCTGCACCCGGATGAAGTTAGTAGCCTTTTCGCTGGGCCAGGGTGGCCGGTAAGGCCGTTCGTGGGTCAAGGCGTCCCACACGTCCACAATAGCAAACAAGCGTGCCGGCAGCGGGATCTGATCACCCTTCAAACCCAGAGGGTAGCCACCTCCATTCCATTTTTCGTGATGCAGGTATGGAATGTCAAGAGCTGGCTGCAGGTAAGGGATCTTATGCAGCAGTTGGTAGGCAAACTGCGGGTGCTGGCGCATTACCAGCCATTCATCCTCGCTTAAAGGCCCTGGCTTGAGCAAAATCCGATCGGGGATCCCCATCTTGCCAATATCATGCAGCAGCACGCCGCGTCTCCAATGCTCCCATTGATCTAGCGGAACGTCCAGGGCTTGGGTCAGCTTCTGCGTCATGCTGGTCACCCGCTCAGAATGTCCTTTGGTTTCCTTATCCCTCAGTTCCAGGGCTAGCGACCAGCCCTGGATCGTAGCGTCATAAGCCTCCGATAATTCGTCATTAGCCTTCTCCATAGCAGAAAACAGCTCAACATTTTCCAGAGCCATCACAATCTGCATGCTGAGGGAATGCAGGAATTCCTTCCACTCCGGGTCAAACCTGCTCTGCGCCTGGCTGAACACTTCCAGGATGCCCTTGACATTATCCTTGGTCACCAACGGCAGGGCCGCGTAAGATTTCAAGCGTGTTTGAAAACAGCGGTTGGGCCATGCAGAACGCGGCAGCCGGGCAAGATCGTGGATATAAACAGCCTGCCGCTCGCGAAATGCTTTGCCAGCATAAGGATCGGATATCGGAACACTATTCACATCATTGCGCTGGTCTTCCAGCCCAGTTTTGGCTTTAACTTCCAGGGTGGGGCGGCGGGGGTGAGGCATGAGCAGATTCGCGGCATCTACCTCTGCCAGTTCCACCACATGCTGCAGGACTGTGGCCACAATGGTATTGAACTCCCCACTGCTGGTCAAAGCCAGGTAAATATTGCGCAGGACGGATAAGCGCCGCAGGCTTTGCTCTGTCTTTTGCAAACTCTCGTGCAGCGCCTGTTCAGCCAGTTTCCGATCGCTGATATCTGCCATCAAAACCAGGCGGTGTGAAATGGCGCCGTCTGCATCCAAAACCGGCAGGCAGGTAACCTGAAACCAGAGCAGGCTGCCCAGGAAGTCCCCGCTCACTTCAACGGTGGAATGAATTTGGGGCTCAAGGTCTGGCGAGGAAAACTCCACGCTCAGGAACTGTTGCATCTCAAGCGGAAGCGGTAAATTATTGACCTCCCGGCGAAGCAGGTCCTGAGCCGATATCCCCAGCAACGTGGAAAAAGCACGGTTTACCAGGACCAGCCGCCCACCATGGTCGCTAATGAAGATGGCATTCGGATCCGTATCGATCAGCCTGCGCAAGAAATCCCTTTCTGCCTGCAAATTGCTGCCCCACTGTTGGGCTTCCAGCAGCAGGCTCCTGCACAACTCCAACTCGAGGTCCACGCCCCGATTCGGGTGAGAGCCTGGCTGATCGCCGCCAGCACCAGGAAAGGCTGGGGTAAAATCTGGCATGGCAACTCCAATTCGAACGAAAATAGGTGCTGGATTCAGGGCAACCAGCTTGCTCTGAGACCTTTGTCCAGCTAACTTGCCCGGATTTCAGACAAGCTCATCCCCTATGATGCAATTAGAATGCCAGATGATCACAAACCTTTCAAATTCGTTTCAATATACGAAAATTTATGGGAAACAGGCTTAAAAAGAAAAGGCGAAGCATATTTTCTCCGCCTGATCTCAGCAGCACAGATGCACGTCTAGACCAATCAACCGCCATCCATACCTGCACTCAATGATGGCTGGGGCTCAGGGATTCGAACCCCGGCATACAGATCCAGAGTCTGCTGTCCTACCACTAGACGAAGCCCCAATTTGAATTTGGATGAATATTTTACCACAAATTCACATCATCCAGCGGGCTGTTTGTTATAATAAAGGATCAAGCAAGAAATGGAAAGGATCGATGATGACAGACAATCCTCAAAAACCCACAAATTTTATTTACGAGGCGGTAGCGGAAGACCTGCGCACTGGCCGTTTCAACCACGTGCGCACCCGCCTGCCACCCGAGCCCAACGGCTATCTTCACATCGGTCATGTGAAAGCTTTCCTGATCGATTATATGGTCGCTCGAGATTTTGGCGGCGAATTGGATTTGCGCTTTGATGATACCAACCCGGCTAAGGAAGAGACCGAATATGTAGATGCCATTCAAGATGACGCCCATTGGCTGGGTATTGAGTGGAAACATGTACTCTTCTCTTCTGACTTCTTCGATTTGCTCTACGATTGGGCCATCAAGCTGGTAAAAATGGGCAAGGCCTACGTGGATGATCAGAGTCCGGAGGAGGTGAGCAAGAACCGCGGCACCTGGACTGAACCGGGCATTGAAAGCCCCTACCGTAACCGCTCGATTGAGGAGAATCTTGACCTGTTGGAACGCATGAAGAACGGAGAGTTCCCGGACGGATCGCGCACGCTGCGCGCCAAAATAGACATGGCTCACGGCAATATGAACATGCGCGATCCGATTATGTATCGCATCATCCATGAGCCAGCACATCACCGCACCGGGAAAAAGTGGTGCATCTACCCAATGTATGACTGGGCACAGGGGCAGAATGACGCCATGCACGGGGTCACTCACTCTCTATGCTCCATTGAATACGAGGATCACCGGATACTCTACGAGTGGTTTCTCAATGAGCTGGGCATTGAAAATCCACCTCGCCAGATCGAGTTTGCCCGTCTCAACCTGAACTACACCGTAATGAGCAAGCGCAAGCTGCGCCGCCTGGTAGAAGAGAAGTATGTCAGCGGGTGGGATGACCCTCGCATGCCTACGCTGCGTGGCATGCGCCGGCGCGGCTACACGCCCGAGTCGATCCGCGACTTCGTCGACCGCGCTGGCATATCCAAGACAATCAGCGCCCGCTCCGGGGTGATGATCGATATTGCCCTGCTGGAAGCCTGCATCCGCGAGGACCTGAACAAACGCACCCTGCGCAAGATGGGTGTGCTGCACCCTTTGAAAGTGGTCATTGAAAACTACCCTGAAGACCAGGTAGAAGAGTTTGATGCGATCAACAACCCTGAGGACCTGTCCGCCGGGACGCGCAAAGTGCCTTTCTCGAAGGTGCTTTACATCGAACAGGATGACTTCCGAGAGGAACCCCCGCCAAAATATTTTCGCCTGGCTCCCGGACGGGAAGTACGCCTGCGCTATGCTTACTTCATCAGATGTAATAGTGTGGTCAAGGATGCCGAAGGCAAAATTGTCGAACTGCGCTGCAGCTATGACCCTGCTACTCACGGCGGCGATGCTCCAGATGGCCGCAAGGTCAAGGCTACCATCCACTGGGTGTCAGCCGCTCACGCCGTGCCTGCTGAAGTGCGCGTTTATGACCGCCTGTTCAACAATCCTGATCCCGAAGTAAGCGGTGATTTCATCGCAGACCTCAATCCGAACTCAATGGAGACGCTCACTGGCTGCCTGGTAGAACCGGGCCTGAAGGATGCGCTGCCGGGGGATAAATTCCAGTTTGAACGCCTGGGCTATTTCTGCGTGGATTGGGAGAGCACCCCCAGCAACCTGCTGTTCAATCGCACGGTGACCTTGAAAGACGAATGGTCGAAGATCGAAAAGAAGGTGTAATGTCAATCTCCGAAGAAATTGCTGAACTTTTGTACCCATCTGCACCTAACCCGGATGGAATCATTGCTCAATATCCACCCCGATCATTTTCAGGGGAGGAAATTGTTACCCGCTTCGCCCCCAGCCCAACCGGGTTTGTCCACATTGGCTCGGTGTATATTGCTCAAATTGCCCGAAATATCGCCAGGCAAAGTGGGGGGGTATTTATCTTAAGAATTGAAGATACCGACCAGGAACGAAAACTTGAACGAGGCATAGAAGAGATCGTTGAATGTTTATTACGGTTTGGCCTGGTACCCGACGAGGGTTTCTATACCATCGATCCGCTGCAGGAACGAGGGAGATATGCATCCTATCAACAAAGCCAGCGCCGCTCAATTTATCAAAGCTTTGCCAGGCTCCTGGTTGCCCGAGGGCTTGCATACCCCTCCTTCCAGACAGAAGAGGAGCTGCAAGCCCTGCGCGAAGAGCAGAAACTCACAAAGAGCAACATAGGATATTATGGGCCTTGGGCCAGGGATCGTGAATTAAGCCTGGCCCAGGTGCAGGAAAAACTGGCGGCTAACACGCCTTTCGTCATCCGCACTCGCGCCCCTTATCCGAATAACGAAAAGGTCGTGGTACAGGATGCCATTCGCGGCCGCCTGGAGATCCCCGGCAATGATACCGACCATATCTTGCTCAAGTCAGATGGGCTGCCGACCTACCATTTTGCCGTGGTTATTGATGATGTATTGATGGGCGTCAACCTGGTTTTACGCGGCGATGAATGGCTGGGCACCCTGCCATTACACGTCCAGCTCTATGAGGCTTTTGGATTCACGCAACCAGTTTTTGCCCATATCGCGCCAATAGGCAAGAAGGAAGGGGCAACCAAGCGCAAACTGAGCAAGCGCAAAGACCCCGAGGCAAACGTGGCTTATTACTTTGAAAAAGGTTATCCCACAGAGGCTATCCTGGCCTATTTGCTCAATATTGCGGATTCGAGTTTTGAGGAATGGCGCCTGCAAAATCCCAGGATGCCGATTGCCGACTACCCGCTCAAATTAGGGAATATGTCTGACAGCATCGCCCTGTTTGACCTGGTAAAACTCAATTCGGTGAGCCGCGAGACCATCGCCGCATATTCCACTGAAAAAATCGTCCAGCACATCCTCCAATGGTCAGAAGAATTTGCCCCCCATATTGCACAGTGGATCCAGGCAGATCAAGAATACGCCTGCCAGGCGCTCAACATCGGCCGGGATGACACGCCCCCGCGCAAAGACCTGACGGTTTGGTCCGATGTTGAAGTGACGCATGGCTTTTTCTTCGATAAGTGTTTTGCAAAATCTGTGGCTGACCAGGGCTATCTGTTTCCAGACCTGGCTGATGCTGACATGCTGGCCATTCTTGACTACTGCCAGCAAGAAGTAGCCACGCTGCACGAGGTCGAAAAAGATACCTGGGTCCAGAACATGAAAGTGTATGCACAAGAACACGGTTATGCACTGACCCCTCAGGAATACAAGCGCAATCCCGGGCAGTACAAGGGTACCTTCGGACAATTCATGGGTGTCTATCGCACCACCCTCACCAATAAAGCCAGTTCACCTGATCTCTACCAGATCATCTGCATCATGGGAACAGAGCGGGTCACCAGCCGCATTAAACAGGCACAGGAATGGCTGAGGGCGAAACAAGTGAATTCGGCGGGAGGTTGACTTTACTTGTAAAAGAATCTGCTTTGCATATAATCACAACTATGGAAATTCTAGGTATTGACATTGGCGGAACTGGTATCAAGGGCGCTGTTGTAGACACCCAGACAGGGGCCCTAATCACCGAGCGCAAACGCGTTCTGACCCCAAACCCATCCAAACCAGTGGCAGTGGCTGAAGCGGTCACAGAGTTGGTCAGGCAGTTCGGTAAGCCCTGCCCGGTCGGCATCGGATTCCCTTCCGTGGTGCGTTCCGGTGTGGTGATGACCGCAGCCAACATTCACCCCAAGTGGATCGGCACCAATGCCAGGGAGTTGTTCTGCCAGGCAACCGGCTGCCAGGTACAGGTTTTGAACGATGCAGATGCGGCCGGGATGGCTGAAATGACCTTTGGTGCCGGGCAGGGGCGAAAAGGGGTAGTACTGATCGTCACCATTGGCACCGGGCTGGGAACCGCCCTGTTCACCAATGGGCATCTTTTACCCAACACGGAATTAGGCCATATCGAGATTGACGGGGTAGATGGCGAGCAGCGCGCTTCGGATGCTGCCCGCAAACGGGAGAAGCTTTCGTGGGAAAAGTGGACCCGACGCTTTAACCGCTACCTCACCCGTCTGGAGCAGCTGGTCTGGCCAGATCTGATCATTCTGGGAGGCGGGACAAGTAAAGAGCATGCCCGCTTCCTGCCGCTGCTGACGGTGAAGACCGAGGTCATCCCGGCTCAATTCCTGAACGAAGCGGGGATCGTCGGCGCGGCGCTGGCTGCACAGCAGATGGTGGAACAGTCTTAATACCCCCCCTTAATCAATTAAACAAAAACTGCGCCTCTGGCTATGGTCTGCCACCCATACCCTGGCGCAGTTTTTATGTATGAGGAGAATGCAATTACTATTTTACATGAGCAAGTAAAACACCCGTGAAATGGGTATAAGGGTTTTATGAGAAACCCTGGCGGTCCAGGGATGCCAGAATATCCTCTTCAGTCAGGGGGCCCGGGCGCAAGATGACCGGCCGAGGTCGGGTGCAGTCCACCACTGTCGATGGCAGGCCGCCAGGGACCCGGCCACCATCCAGGATCAGAGCAATCCGTCCCCCCAGTTGATCCGCCACATCCTGCGCCGTGTGCGGGTTGGGACCTCCTGAAAGGTTCGCAGACGTCACTGCCAGCGGACCCGTGCGGCGCAGTACCTCCAGCGCCACCGGGTGATCAGGCATACGCACCCCAATGGTCGGCAGGGCTCCCGGGGGAGCCGGAGCCAGCACCGCCGGCAGAGCCGGGTTGCGTGGCACCACCAACGTCAGAGGTCCTGGCCAAAAGCGCTCTGCCAGTCGTCTAGCGCTGTCATTCAGCCCCGAGCTGACCTGCACCAATGCCTCGGGGCTACCCACCAGCACGGCAATCGCCTTACCCGCATCTCGCCCCTTGGCGGCAAACAACTTTTCAATCGCTTCCACCTCGAATGCCAGGCTGGCCACACCATAAACAGTGTCCGTGGGGAAAGCCACCAACTGGCGCATCAAAAGGGCATGAACAGCCTGATCAATCGCCCCAGGAAGGGAGGAGAGCAGAAGTCGCGTCACATCCGGGACCATTTCTATTTTGCCTTCCCTGCCCGGCGGATAGCCTCAAGATGCGCTGCCAGATCCTTAACCGTCCACACTCCCTCTACCGGCTGAGTCTGCAGGTCCAGGTCTCCAACGCTGCAAAGCGCCTCCTCCACAGCCTGCCTGCTGTTCCGCAATCGTTCCAAAGTTGAAGCCTTGTCATCCATTCTGACCTCCACTTTTCCCAATACTATCGTTCGCGCACTGCCCGGCTGAAACGCGCAAAGCCTGGGCCCATCTTCAGCGCCATCTCGCATAGTTCAAGCCCGGCGGCAGCGTACAACTGGCCCATCTCAGCTTCGCTCCAGCGGCAACCGGATTCAGCCCTGGCAGCCCAGTTGAGCAGCGACTGGCGCGCCAGCCCTTGTAAACCACGCTGGCTGACCAGCTCACTGGCCGCAGTTACACTTAAGCGCTCCGACGGGTTCAGGCATATCACCTGCCCCTGCACGCGTGCCACCCGCCGCATTTCGCCCAATACCGCCAGCGGATCTGGCAGCAGAAAAAGCAGGTTGCTGGCGGTGACAAGGTCAAAGGATTGCTCCAGGAACGGCAGGTTCAGCGCATCCGCGCAGACCAGCTCCGGGTGCACCCGCTCCACCCGGTAAGCAGCCGCCTCCAGGTCAGCGCCTACCGCCTTGCATCCCTGCCGCTGGAAAAGCGCCGGCAGCAGACCCGGGCCGCATCCTACATCTAGTACTTTCCAGCCAGCCTGGGGCCTACACCAGGCAGCAAAATCCTGCAGGACTTTTCCCCAGGCAGTCTGGGTCTGGATTTCGTAAAACTCAACCACCTACCGGTTCATCTGCCAGATAATGCGCAGGCCATCCAGGGTCAGCCAGGGAGCAATGATCTGGATCACCTCCGTCTCCTGGGCGATGACCTCCGCCAGCCCGCCAGTAGCGATTACCTTCATCGTTGGGCCAAGCTCCTGACGAAAACGGGCAACCATCCCTTCGACCAGCGAGACATAGCCAAAAAGCAAACCGGACTGCATGGCATGCGTGGTATTCCGCCCGATCGCCCCCGGCGGGCGCTTGAGATCCACCCGCGGCAGCTTGGCAGTGCGCAGGAACAGGGCCTCTGCAGCAATGCCAATCCCAGGGGCAATTGCGCCGCCCAGGTAATCCCCTTCGACAGTAATGGCGTCAAAAGTGGTGGCAGTACCGAAATCGACCACGCAGGCTGGGCCACCATACAAGCGCTGCACTGCGGCAGCATCGACAATGCGGTCTGCTCCTACTGCCCTCGGGTCCTCGTAACGGATACGCACTCCGGTACGCACCCCGGTATCCACCACCAGGGGTTCCTTCCCGAGGTAGCGCTTACATGCCTCAACAATTTTACCAGTCAGCGGTGGCACTACTGATGCCAGGCAAATGCCTTGCAAATCTCCAGGTACATAGCCGGCATGATCCAGGAGCCCCAGGAACTGCAGCCCATACTCGTCAGGCATACGCTCATGGGCGGTCGCCAGGCGCCAGCGAGAGCCCAAAGTATCCCCATCATATAATCCCAGCGTCAGGTTCGTATTGCCCAGGTCAATGGTCAAGAGCATGAAAGATGATCTCCCTTGCCAAATTGTTTTTCGCTCCCGGCCAGCTTTCACCCGCCAAGAACAATATTATCGATCAGGCGTGTCCTGCCAAAGAACACTGCCAGGGAAACAAGAGCACGCCCGGCAACTGGCCCTTGCAGCTCTTCCAATGTTTCCGGATCGGCGCAAGAGACATATTGCAAGCGAGCCAGCGGCTCAGACTGGATCAGATCGGAGGCAGATTTTCTCAACACCTCTGCCTCCCGCTGTCCTTCCTGGTAAGCCTGCTGCACAACAGCCAGGCTGCGAGAAAGCACCACCGCTGCCTGGCGCTCTGCCGGGCTCAGGTAAACGTTTCGGCTGGACATGGCCAATCCATCTCTCTCCCGCCAGATCGGGCACACCACAATGTCGATAGGGAAATTCAAATCCTGCGCCATGCGCCGGATGACCACTGCCTGTTGGGCATCCTTCTGGCCAAAATAAGCGCGCTGTGGTTGAACCGCGTTGAACAACTTGGCGACCACGGTTGCCACGCCGCGGAAGTGTGTCGGCCGCATTCTGCCTTCCAACAACTGCGTGACCTCCTCCACGGTAACCCAGGTCTGATAGCCTTGAGGGTACATCACTTCTGGGGTAGGCAGCCAGATCAGATCAACCCCTTCGGCCTCCAACATTGCCAGGTCGCGCGGCACATCCCTGGGATAAGAGGCCAGATCCTCGGTAGGCGCAAACTGAGCGGGATTAACAAATATGCTCGCCGCGACACTGGCACACTCAGCACGTGCCGCGCGCGCCAGCGACAGATGCCCCTCATGCAGATATCCCATAGTGGGTACAAACCCGACCGGCTCCGGCAGGGCAGCGCGGGCGACACGTAAATCAGGAATGGTAATAACTTGCTTCATTGCATGATTAAGCCATTGGATATGTCTGGACCAGATCCCACAATTGACGCGCCCCTGGCGTCCATGCCTGTGTTTCTTCACTGGCAGACCTGGCCTTGACCAGTTCCCATAAAGTGCGGCTGACCGGGGTGGGCACACCGTGATGCTCCCCGGCGCGCACGATTGCCCCGCTGATGGCGTCAATCTCGGTCGGAGCACCGCGCTGAACATCCTGCAGCATAGAAGACCGGTTGCTGGCAGTGCTGCGAGCTACGGTTTCCACTGCGGCTACCGGGTCACTGTACGGTAAGCGCACACCCATTGCCCGGGCAACTGCCGCCGCTTCATGGGCAGCCGCAGCCATCAGCGCTCGCTCTGGCAGGCGTCTGACCAGCTCGCCGTTCGGCAGGCTGAAAAGAGCGGTCAGGGGGTTGATTGCCGCATTGATCACCAGCTTGCCCCACAGCAGGCTGCTCGGGTCAGGGTGGCGTTCTACGCGGAAATCTGCTCCAGCCAGCAAGGCTGCCAGGGGTTCCAGGCGTTTTCGCTTCTCAATGGCAATCACGCCATCACCACCGGGACGCACCCGGCCAGGTCCCAATAGCGTCGCCCCCAGCGTGGCGACACCCAGGGCCACCCGGCCCGCACCCAGGCAATGGGTTAGGGTTTCCCGGTTGCCCAAACCATTCTGCAGGCTAAGGGCAATGCCTTCGGGGGCCAGGCAGGCTTTAAGCTGGCGCGCAGCACGCGGCGTCTGCCAGGATTTAACCAACACTAAAGCCTGGCGTGCTCCTTTGCATTCCTCCGCTCGCGCCACCGCCCGCACCGGGTAGGCTCGCTCATCCCCATCTGCCCCAATCAGGGTGACGCCTTCGCGGTTCAGGACATCCAGCCCCTCTTTCCAGGTACCCAGCATGACCACCTGCACCCCATGTGCAGCAAGGCGGGATGCAAACAGCGAGGCCATTGCCCCGGTGCCAACTATCAACAGTTCGTCTTTTGCTGCTGGCCGGCTGTTCATGCTGCCACCTCTTGCAGTTCCGATTGGAACGCCAGCCATTCTTCATCCGGCATTTCCACCGTATGTTCAGGCGCAGGAAATACGCCTTCTTCAACCTCGGACCGGTAAGCGCGAAAAGCCCGCTGCATCTCAAAATTCAGATCTGCGTACTGGCGTACAAACCTGGGTACCAGCCGGTCGAATAAACCAAGCAGGTCATGCGTGACCAGCACCTGACCATCACAGCGCGGTCCAGCGCCGATCCCAATGGTGGGGATTTCAAGCTGCTCAGAGATCCACCCTGCCAGCCGGGCGGGGACCGATTCCAGCACGATGCTGAAGCAGCCCAGGTCCTGCAGCAGCAAGGCATCTGCCAGCAGGCGGCGCGCTGCCTGGGCATCCCGCCCCTGCGGGCGAAAGCCGCCCAGCAGGTGAATGCTCTGTGGGGTCAAACCCAGGTGTCCCATCACCGGAATGCCGGCGGAGACAATCGCCTGCACCGCCTCACTCCGCTCACTGCCCCCCTCCAGTTTGACTGCATCCATCCCGGCTTCCTGCAAAAAGCGTCCGGCATTGCGCGCCGCTTCCCAGGGAGAAAGCTGGTAGGACATAAAGGGCATATCTCCAATTAACAAAGCCGATTGTGCACCGCGCGCCACCGCTTTACAATGGTGGAGCATATCCTCCATCGTGACCGGCAGTGTATTGGCATAACCCAGCACAACCATCCCCAGCGAATCGCCCACCAGGATCGCATCAATGCCTGCCTGGTCCAGAGCACGCGCCATGGGATAATCGTAGGCGGTGAGCATGGAAATTGGCTCCCCGCGCTGCTTTTTCTGACGCAGGGTCAGGGTTGTGATCTTCTTCCGGGGGGCAACTTTCGCCTGCCCGGCAGTATTAATAGAAGAAATTGTGGGGGTCGTAGACACGGTACTCTCCAATCTCAGGGTAGAGTCCAGCTTAGAATTGAGTGGCTGTTCCAGCACCGCCACCAGTCCTGTTCCCCATGGATACAGGCTGTATTAATTATACCACTTCTTCAAATAGTGTAGCCCATGCGTTCCAGGTAAGAGCCCAGCTTTACAGCCAGGATCTGCTGCTGCTCGGGGGTGTACTTATTGCGAAAACGACCTGTCCTGCCCTTGCTAAAGTGCAGGCCGCGCTGGTCTGCGGTAGCGCTGGCCTCTGGCTGGTACCGATCCAACACCGCTGCCACTGCTGGCTGCCTGGCATCCAACCCCAGGAAACGGATCAGCCGGCCGGATTCAGTATCATAATCGTTCAACAAGTCCTCGTAGCGCGCATGCAGCGCCAGATCGCACTGCTGCCACGCCTCCCAGATACGGGTGTATTCCAGGATAAAATCCAGTGAAGAGTCAAAATCTACCAGCTGCGAAAAAGCATTCGCGCGGTTCTTCTCTCGCGCTTTCTGCCCGTTTTCATACGCCGAAAGCATTGCATCCCGCGGGTCGCGGTAAATATATGCCGCCTTCATCCAACCAAGGCGCATCAGCCAACGGGCAAAGGAGGTCGGGCCGGCATGTGCTTTGATCACAAAGGTATTCCCGGCAAGGGAGGGAAACAACACCAGCCCCAGGCGGCGCGGGGTAAGAGCGCCAATGTTGCAGTTCACCTCGGTTAAGACCCGCTGCAGGTGGTAGCGCTGGCGTATCTCGTGCGCATCCTGGTACCCGGCCGCCAGGGCCAGGTCATGCATCAAGTTGTAGTACCAGCCGGAGCCGGCGCGAGGCATCCCAACTGAAAGAATGATCATATTGCCAGCCAACTCCTAAGATGATGACCCAGGGTTTGCCCCAATTCGGACACAGGGATAACAAGCGGAGCGAGGCAGCTGCCCTGCGGCATCCATCCTTCGCTCCGCTTGGTCATGGGAAAACGTATTCAGACGCTTCTAGGCAGCCGCCAGGGCTTCCGTGGTATCTGGCTGTGAGGCGCCCTGATCCTGCGCATCACCATCCTTCTCACCACGCACCAGCACCACCTCGCCATCTGCCAGATCCACCAGGATGCTTTCTCCATCATGGAACACTCCGCCCAGCAAAGCATCCGACAGCGGATCTTCCACCTTGTGCTGGATAACCCGACGCAGAGGCCGCGCCCCCATCTCTGGGTCAAAGCCCTGCTCAGCCAGGCTGTCCAGTGCCATCTGAGTCGCTGAGAGGCGGATGGTATGATCTTCCAGACGGGTGGCAACTTTGTTCAGTTCCAGCTGGACAATCTGCTTGATATCATCCTTGTTGAGGGAACGGAACACAATGATCGAGTCAACCCGGTTGATAAACTCAGGACGGAAGACACGGCGCAGTGATTCAGTCAGCTTCTTGCGCATCTCGTCATAAGCCAGGCGCTCCTCGGTCTGCTCGTCCCGTTTCAGGGCAAAACCCAGGGACGATTGGCGCTTGATCATATCGGCCCCAATATTGGTCGTCATGACGATGATTGCATTACGGAAATCAACCTTGCGGCCGCGTGCGTCGGAGAGGTGCCCTTCCTCCATGATCTGCAGCAGCATATTATGCGCTTCAGGATGGGCTTTTTCGATCTCATCAAAGACAACAATCGAATAGGGCCGGCGGCGCAGCGCCTCGGTCAGCTGCCCGGCATCTTCATAACCGACATAGCCGGGAGGCGCGCCTACCAGACGACTGACTGAATGTCGCTCCATGAACTCGCTCATATCCAGTTGGATCAGCGCTTCCTCACTGCCAAACATAAAGCGCGCCAGCGCTTTGGTCAGCTCCGTCTTGCCCACACCAGTCGGGCCAAGGAAGATAAAAGAACCGATCGGCCGGCGTGGGTCCTTCAACCCGGCGCGCGCCCGGCGCACCGCCTTGGAAATTGCCTGGATCGCCTCTTCCTGGCCGATAATCTGCGCTCGCAGTTCGTCTTCCATCTTCAAAAGGCGCTGCGACTCTTCCTGAGCGATCTGCATCACCGGCACACCGGTCCACATCGAGACCACCTCAGCAATGTCCTCAGAGGTCACCACCGGGCTGGTAGCGCGATCCCAACCAGTGCGCAGCCGTTCCAGCTGGCGTTCAAGCTGATCCTGGCGCTCCAGCAGGTCCTGGGCATCATCGTTCCGCCCATCCTCCAAAGCCAGGGCATGCAGTTGGCGCAGATCGCGCAGTTGGGACATCAAATCCTTTGCCGATTTCGCCGCCGCGCTCTTATACATCCGTACGCGTGACGAGGATTCATCGATCAAGTCGATCGCCTTATCCGGCAGAAAGCGCTCGGTCACATAGCGCGCCGAGAGGTGTGCCGCCGCGCTAAGCGCGTCATCTGAGATCGTCAGGCGGTGGTGTTCCTCGTAAGCGCCACGCACACCGCGCAGGATCTCAATGGTCTCATCTACAGAAGGCTCGTCAACCACTACAGGTTGGAAGCGCCGCTCAAGCGCTGCATCACTCTCAATGTGCTTGCGATACTCCTCCAGGGTGGTGGCACCAATCACCTGTAACTCGCCACGCGACAGGGCCGGCTTCAGGATATTCGCTGCATCGACCGATGAGCCGGCAGCGCCAGCCCCCACCAACATATGGACTTCGTCAATGAATAGGATAGCGCCCGAGGCTTTGAGCTCTTCGATCACGCGTTTCAGACGCTCCTCAAACTGGCCCCGGTACATCGTCCCAGCAACCAGCGAGCCTACATCTAACTGCAGCACACGTTTATCCAGCAAAGGCGCAGGGACATCCCCGTCAATGATACGCTGCGCCAGGCCTTCTACAATAGCAGTTTTCCCCACCCCCGGCTCGCCAATCAGCGCTGGATTATTCTTGGTGCGGCGGGCCAGGATCTGGATCACACGCTCGATCTCCATCTGTCGCCCGATCACCGGATCCAGCTTCCCTTCTTCAGCCAGGGAAGTCAGGTCAGTGGCAAGCTGGTCCACCATGGGGGTTTTAGCCTTCTGCTCCTGCTTGGCAGCAGGCGCTTTTTGCTGCTCAGCGCCTACCGGTGCAGTTCCGGTGCGACGCGAAGCGCTGCTCTCTTGCAACACCCGGCGTGTTTGGCGCCGGATTTGCTCTGGCGTAACCCCCAGCTTGCGCAAAACGTCCAGCGCGACACCTTCCCCGTAACGCACCAGGCCCAACAGCAAATGCTCCGTGCCAATATAGTGATGCCCCATGCGCTTTGCCTCGTCCACAGCATATTCCAAAACCTGCTGGGTGCCAGGCGAAAGATCAATTTTTCCTGATTGTGACTGCCCTGCGCCGGTGAGCCGTTCTACCATCTCCTGCACACGATTCACATCCAACCCCAACTCGCGCAGAACCCGGCCGGCAACTCCACCTTCTTCCCGGATCAAACCGAGCAAAAGGTGTTCCGTCCCTATATATGAATGACGCATGCGCTCCGCTTCCTGATGAGCCAGGCTGAGGACCCGCCGCGCCCGTTGTGTAAATCGCTCCATTCCAGCCACGGTTCTCCTCCTGAAAATCAACCGCTCGAAAGGGCTTTTTAAAAGCCCCACCAATTTACTGCACTTGAGTTAATTAATAATATAAGATTCTACCAGAGAAACATGGCAGGGAGGGGAATTTTCACCCCACGGTACACAAATCTAATATAACTCTTAGATGATAAAAAAGGAGCGTACCTTCAAGTACGCTCCTTCTATTCTTTCCCACCAGATCACTTAAGCTTCTGGCGCAGGAGTTTCGCTTTCGTCTACCCCAGCTTCTTCCTGATCCTCACCTGGCTCATGGGCTTTTTCAACTTCATCAGCCAGGGCCATCTTCCAGTCCAGGTCAGCGTAAGCCGGAGAATCCACCTTACGCCGGCTGAGTCCAATGCGGCGGCGCTCAGGGTCGATCTTGATGATGCGCAGAGTGAGAGTATCCCCTTCTTTGACAACTTCCTTGGGGTGCCCAACACGCTGCTCGCTCAGTTCCGACACATGGATCAGACCTTCCAGGTCCTCATCCAGACGGGCAAAAGCGCCAAACTTGGTGAGATGCGTGATCTTACCTTCGATCAGCATCCCTTCCTTGAGGTGACCAACCTTCTGCATCCAAGGGTCTTCCTGGAGCTGGCGGATGGACAGGCCAATTCGCTTCCGATCGCGGTCTACGCTGATCACCTTGACCTGCACTTCCTGCCCGACCTTCAACACCTCATTCGGGTGTTGGATGCGGTCCCAGGAAATCTCAGAAAGGTGAACCAGGCCATCTGCGCCTTCAATGTTGACAAATGCGCCAAAATCGGCCAGGCTGGTGACACGGCCGGTGCGCACAGTACCTTCATGCAGTTCATCCAGCAGGCGGTCCTTCAGACTCTCACGCGTTTCCTGCAAGGCCTGCCGTTCGGACAGGATCAGGCGGCGGCGCTCACGATCCACCTCAATTACTCGCACCCGCATGGGCTCGCCGATCAATTTCTTATAGCGTTCCTCAGGGGTTTCGGTATTGGTTGCCGGGCGGCGTACCAGGCTGATTTGCGAAGCTGGCACAAAGCCGCGCAGTCCCCCCACAGGGACAATCAACCCGCCTTTATTGAAGCCAACAATCTTGCTATCAATTGTTTCCCCACTCTGCCGCAAACGCTCGACTACCTCCCAGTCCTGCTCTTCGCGTGCCCGGACATAGGATAAGACGACGTTGCCATTGGCATCCTCAGGAGCGACTACAAACACGGGGATCTCCTGCCCAACTACGAAAGCGCTCCGCTCATCTGAGGGGATCGCCTCAAGCTCCCGGCCAGAAATGACACCTTCTGACTTGGTGCCAATGCTGACCAAAATCTCATTCTCGCGTATTGTGGCAATAAATCCCGAGCGTATTTCGCCTTGGGTTGGAAAATCCAGGCTGAGACCCTGTTCTTCCAGGAGAGACTCCATCGAGGGGGATTCTGGAGCGGAGCGCTCGCTGCTTTGAGACTCTTGCTCTTGGTTGTTTTCGGGCTCAACCCTTTGCCCGATGAGGGCATCACTGTGGTCCATAGAATTACTGACTCCGGTTGTGGATAAGATAATACACCAATTATAAAGGTGAAAACACATCTTGACAACCTTTGAATCAAGGCCATTTGTGATAAGATTAATGAGATACGCAATGTTTTGAGGAGAGCATGCCACCAATTTATCCATTCACAGCTATTGTTGGCCAGGAACGCATGAAGCGTGCCCTGGTACTCAACGCAGTCGATCCACGCATCGGGGGGGTGCTGATTCGCGGGGAAAGGGGCACAGCCAAGTCTACCGCCGCCCGTGCCATGGCTGCCCTGTTGCCACAGATCGAAGTATTTGTCGATTCCCCCTTTAACGATGACCCCAATGCCCCCAACACCTGGTCGGATTGGGTAAAGGAACAGAAATCTGCCAGCAAAGAGCTGGCAGTGGTCAAACGGCGCATCCGTTTTGTTGACCTGCCGGTCAGCGCCACGGAAGACCGTGTGGTTGGAACCCTGGATATTGAAAAGGCGATCCAAAAAGGGGAGCGCCATTTTGAGCCGGGTGTCCTGGCTGCAGCCAATCGCGGCCTGTTGTACATCGATGAAGTCAATCTGCTGGATGACCACGTGGTTGACCTGCTGCTTGACTCAGCCGCCATGGGGGTGAATATCGTCGAGCGCGAAGGGATCTCCTTTTCTCACCCGGCGCGCTTCATCCTGGTTGGAACAATGAACCCGGAAGAAGGCGATCTGCGCCCACAGCTCCTTGACCGCTTTGCCCTTTCGGTTGAGATCCATGGCATTCGCACCGCTCGAGAGCGGGTGCTGATCATGCAGCGCAACCTGGGCTTCGAGGCCGATCCTGAGATCTTCCGCCTGGAATGGCAGCCAAAGGAAGATGAGGTCTCCCACCAGATCGAGCATGCTCGCACACTGCTGAATAAAGTCACCCATACAAACCGTGACCTGCTTTCGATTGCCAACCTGACCTCGTCACTGAATGTGGATGGCCACCGTTCCGACCTGGTGATCCTGAAAACTGCCAGGGCGCATGCCGCCTTTGAAGGCCGTACGTCAATCACTGATCGGGATATTGCCATTGCGGCCGAATTGGCCCTGCCACACCGCATCAAGCGCGGCCCGTTCCACCAGGCCGAGATGACCATGGAAGACCTGCAGGAACGCATCGAGCAGCTGGAAGGCGCCACAGCCAGCGGCGGCGAGCCAGAACCCACACTCAGTGAGGAACAGGCCGACGAAAAAAAAAAGGCGTGACTACGGAGGTGCTGTCCGAAGAATCTAAAGAATCGGATCAGCACCCTTCTGAGCCAACCAAGCAGCAGAGCATCTTTGACACCGTCAGCGCCAACTGGTGGGATGGGGGAGAAAAGGTAAAGGTCGGGCAAGCTTTTACGCCGCGCAAGATCGAAAACCCGCTGGACAAGATGACGCGCAGGCATGGCGGCAGGAGATCGCGCACCCACACGGATCGCAAACGCGGCCGCTACATCCAGGCCAGGCCAGCCAATGGTAAAACCAATGACCTGGCCTTTGACGCAACGCTGCGCGCTGCCGCGCCTTTCCAGACACAACGCCAGGAACAGCGGAAAAAGGTCGCTTTTGCCATCCATAAAACCGATCTGCAGCGCAAAGTTCGGGTGAAAAAAGCCGCCAACCTGATCATGTTTGTGGTCGATGCTTCCTGGTCCATGGCCGTGGCTGAACGCATGGCAGCCACAAAGGGCGCCATCCTATCCCTGCTCACGGATGCCTACCAGCGTCGCGATCGTGTCGGGCTGATCGTTTTCCAGAAAAACCGCGCCACCCTGGTTCTCCCCCCCACCAACTCCATCCAGCTGGCGCAGCGCGCCCTGGTCGATATCCCGGTGGGCGGGAAAACACCGCTTTCCGCCGGTCTTTACATGGCCCAGCAGGTGCTGGAGAAGGAAAAGGTTCTACACCCGGATGTAAACCCGCTGATCATCATGCTCACGGATGGCGCCGGCAATGTGTCCATGAGCACCCTGCCTCCCCAGGATGAGGCGCACCGCCTGGCTGACCAGATCGCCGCCGAACATGTGCGCAGCGTGGTGATTAACATGGAGCATGCCGCTTTCGACCAGGGCCTGGCTCAAGCCCTGGCCGATCACCTGAAAGCTCCATGCTACACCCTTAGCGAGTTAAAAGCTGAAACCCTGTATGAAGCTGTGCGCGGCGAGATGGTGCACTGAGGAGGATTATCCCTGCACCTTGACCAGGTGGTAGTTCTTTCTCCCGCGGCGTAGGACAATAAACTGCCCATCTACGGCATCGGCCAGGGAAACTAACCGTGCAACATCGGTCACCCGATTGTTGTTGAGATAGATGCCGCCCTCGCTGATAGCCCGTCGCGCCTCGCCCTTGGATTTGGCCAGGCTGCTGGTGACCAGCAGGTCCACAATTCCCAGGCCAGCACCTTCCAGCTGGCTCTTGGGCAGCTCGCTGGAGGAGACGTCCGCAAAGATCTCAGCAATATCTGCGGCGACCAGGCCTTCAATCTGCCCGCCAAACAGCACCTGGGTGGCTTGCTCCGCGCGCTCCAAGGCAGTCTGTCCATGCAGCATCCCGGTCATCTCGCGTGCCAGGGCGCGCTGCGCCTCACGCTGCTCAGGATGCTCTGCCAGCGCATGCGCCAGCCCTTCAATCTCATCCTGCTTGAGCCAGGTGAAGAATTTAAGGAATAACACCACATCCCGGTCGTCTGCATTAAGCCAGAACTGGTAGAAGCGGTACGGGGAGGTGCGCTGGGGCGAGAGCCACACGGCGCCTGATTCCGTCTTGCCAAATTTCGTTCCATCCGACTTGGTAATCAGCGGGTAGACCAGGGCATATGCCGAGCCGCCGCGCATCCGCCGGATCAGTTCCGTCCCAGCCGTGATATTGCCCCACTGGTCACTGCCACCAGTTTGCAGCACGCAACCTTCGTGATCATAAAGGTGTAAGAAATCGTAAGACTGCAGCAGCATATAGCTGAACTCGGTGAAGGAGATGCCATCTTCGCGCTCCAGGCGGGTTTTCACTGAATCTTTGGCGATCATGTAATTCACGGTGAAGTGTTTTCCCACGTCGCGTAAGAACTCGACCAGGTTGAGCGACATCAGCCAATCTGCATTGTTTATTAAGCGGGCCGGGTTGGTCCTGGACTCGAAATCCAAGAAATGCGCCAGCTGCTTCTTGATCGCATCAACATTGGCCTCAATGACCTCCCGCGCCAGGAGCTGCCGCTCGCTGCTTTTGCCGCTGGGATCGCCAATCATGCTGGTTCCACCGCCAGCCAGGGCAATCGGATGGTGTCCAAAGCGCTGCAAGCGTGCCAGAGCCATCAGCGGCACCATGTGTCCTACGTGCAGGCTGTCCGCCGTCGCATCAAAACCATTGTAAATAGTAGTTTTCTCGCGCACCAGCAGTTCAGGCACGCCCTCCACATAATCATAGACCAGGCCGCGCCACTTAAGTTCTTCAAAAGCATTGACTGCCATTCCAACCTTCCAAAAATA
>CAIQIV010000223.1 GCA_903871905.1 uncultured Chloroflexota bacterium
TGAACGGCTGGTGGGAAAAATGGTCCCAGATAGACAGCCCTTTCCCGTCATCATTCCAGGCGCCTTCAATCTGGTAAGCAGAAGCTGCCGCTCCCCAGATGAAGTTGGCTGGAAATTGAACAAAATTCAAATCCATACCGGATACTCCCTATAATTATCCCTTCACTGAGCCAGCCAGCAAGCCGCGTACAAAATAGCGCTGCAGAGCAAAGAAGACGATCAACGGCAGGATCATGCTAATGAACGCGCCAGCCGTCAGCAGGTGCCAGTCCTGTCCCTTTTCACCTACGATCGCCGCCAGGGCGCTGGTCACCACGCGGTTCTTATCTCCAAGGAAGACCAGGGCCACCAGGTAGTCGTTCCACACCCACAAGAATTGGAAGATGGCAAAAGACGCCAGGGCGGGTACAGATAGAGGCAGGATCAGGCGGGTAAAGATGGTGAAGTTTGACGCGCCATCAATGAAAGCAGATTCGAGAATCTCACGCGGCAACAAGCTGATATAGTTAAACAGCAGGAAAACTGCCAGGGGGAGGCCAAATCCGGCATGCGCCAGCCAGATCGCCAGGAAGGTCCCGTTGAGATTGAGCGCGGTATAGTCCCGCAGGATAGGTACCAGCGCAATTTGCAGCGGCACCACCAGTAGAGCAACCACAATGGTAAACAGGATCTTTCGCCCTGGGAAATTCAGCCAGGCAAACCCATATGCGGCGAAGGCAGCTATCAGGATTGGGATGATGGTCGCCGGGACAGCCACGGCGATCGAGTTTAAGAATGCGCCGCTCAGATCGTTTCCCTTACGCACAATCTCATTACCCTGGGCATCTTTGAAGCGGATTTCCTTGCCAGAGAGCACGTTCTTGTAGTTATCCAAAGTCAGGTTTGATCCCATCCATTGCCACTGTTCCTCAGAAACCGTCACGGTGCGGGTACGTTTATTCCCATACCACAGCAATTTTCTCCCATCGGGCAGAACAACCCCCTGGCGCAGGGCTTCAAAATTGGAGGTAATCCCCTCTATCGGGATCAGTCCATTCACATCCACCGAATCCGGGATCTTGATCTCACCGGTCTGTGCATAAGCCTTGTGGGGCAAGACAGTCCACCACCCGGTATTGAAAATATCCTGGGGCAGCCGGAAGGAGGTGACAAACACACCCAGCGTCGGAATGATCCAGATAAAACAGATTAAGATCAGAGCGCCGTTGACCAGCAAGCTGGAAACCATACGTTTTCTCTTGAAACTCTCGGGGTTAGCGGCCATCAGAACGCTCTCCTTTCGCGGAACTGGCGCAGGTTATAGATCATCACCGGGATCACAGCAATCAACAGGACGATGGCAATTGCCGAGGCTCTGCCAGCATTTCCATAGGTGAAGCGCTGGATATAAAATTCGTTGGCTATCACATTGGTACCGTTATTGCCACCCGTCATCACTCGTACAATATCAAACAGCTTCAAGCTGAAGATAATAATCGTGGTGGTAACCGTCAGCAGCGTACCATAAATTGAGGGAATAATGATTGAGAAGAAGATCTGGAACTCAGTGGCCCCATCCACGCGCGCCGCTTCAAGCAGTTCTGCCGGGATGCTCTTGATAGCCGACGAAATCACTACCAGGGCAAAGCCTGTCTGCATCCAGACCATGATCACTATCAGCAGGAAGTTGTTCCACGGGGGCTGCAGCAGCCAGGGCTGTGACTGTCCACCCAAGGCAACCACGATGGCGTTCAGCAAACCGATCTCATTAATCCCAGCCCCTTCCCCCTTATATGTGTAGATAAATTTCCAGATCACCCCGGCGCCAACGAAGGAGATGGCCATGGGCATGAAAATGATCACCTTATAAATCGCCTCGTACCGGCTGCGGTCGGCCAGCACGGCAATCACCAAGCCCAAGGCAACACAGAAGAAGGTGCCCACGATCATCCAAAGCAGGTTGTTACGGAAAGCCTCCAGCATGATACGGTCGGTCAGGGCGAAAATATAATTATCCAGGCCAACAAACCGGGTGCTGGTCTCGTCTTGAAAACTTAACACCAGGGTGCGGATCGTGGGGATTGCCAGGTACCAGGCCAGGATGGCCAACGCTGGCCCCACGAATACAAACGGCTGTAAGCGCCGCGTCCA
>CAIQIV010000224.1 GCA_903871905.1 uncultured Chloroflexota bacterium
CGGCGTTCACCGGCTGGAGCGGCGCCTGCCAGGGGCTGGGGACGTGCACGGTGCTGGTCACCGGGACGCGCCAGGTGACGGCGACCTTCACGGCCGCGGACCTCAACCTGGGGATGGCTGTGGATCCGGACCCGGTGTTTGCCGGCAACCTGCTGCGCTACACGCTGGTGGTGAGCAATCCCGGCCCGGCGCCGGCGCCAGGCGTGGTGCTGACCGATGCCCTGCCGGCCGGGGTGAGCTTCTCGGCGGCGGATTCGGACGCCGGCTGCACCGACCTGGGGAACGTGGTGTCGTGCACGGTGGGGCTGGTGAGCCCCGGCAGCCAGGTGTATGTAGATGTCGTCGGGATGACATCCTCGGGCATCCCCTCGGGCACCCAGGTGACCGGTGCGGCGGGCATCGTCGTCGACTGGCCGGAGGTGAACCCGGATAACAACCACGCCCAGGTGACCAGTGGGGTGATCAACAGGGTGAAGGAGTACGAGCTGCCGCCGGAACCGGGGAAGGAGTGGAGCACGCAGAGCACTACCACCTCGCCCAGCGGACAGAAGCTGCTGGGGCCCTTCAGCGACAAGCAGGCTGTTCTGACACTGCCGGATCTGCCCAACCACCAGGCGGTGATCCTGACCTTTGACCTGGCGATCATCGGCTCGATGGACGGCAACCAGAGCGAGCGCAGTGCGCTCGGGCCGTACGGGCTGAATGCCCCCGAGACGATCGGGCCGGATATCTGGAGCCTGCAGGTGGATGGCGAGACGATTCTCTCCACCACCTTCAGCAACTGGGATGAGCTTGGGTTTATGCAGGCCTTCCCCGGCTGGTATCCGGAGAGCAGCTACCCGGCGCGCACGGGAGCGGCGGCGAACAATACCCTGGGCTACACCTTCGACGGCCAGCCGATGGACTCGACCTATGACATGCTGATCAGCTTCCGCCACCAGGGCCAGACGCTGGCGCTGGACTTCAGCGGCTGGAGCGGCGCCTGCCAGGGATTAGGCACGTGCACAGCGCTGGTCACCGGGACACGACCGGTGACGGCGACTTTCAGCCTTGGGGATCTCAACCTGGGGATGGAGGTGGAGCCGGACCCGGTGCTGGCGGGGGACCTGCTGCGCTACACACTGGTGGTGAGCAACCCGGGCCCATTGCATGCGCCGGGGGTGGTGGTGAACGACAGCCTGCCGGCCGGGGTGAGTTTCTCGGCGGCGGATTCGGACACCGGCTGCACGGACATGGGGGACGTGGTGTCGTGGACGCTGGGATTGGTGAGCGCCGGCAGCCAAGTGAGCCTGATGGTAACCAGAGCGAGCGCAGCGCACTCGGGCCTTACGGGCTGAATGCCCCCGAGACGATCGGGCCGGATATCTGGAGCCTGCAGGTGGATGGCGAGACGCTTTTGTCCACCACCTTCAGCAACTGGGATGAGCTGGGCTTCATGCAGGCTTTCCCCGGTTGGTATCCAGAGGGCAGCTACCCGGCGCGCACGGGAGCGGCGGCGAACAATACCCTGGGCTACACCTTCGACGGC
>CAIQIV010000225.1 GCA_903871905.1 uncultured Chloroflexota bacterium
AACAGCGGTCGGATCACACCCAACCAATTTGTTGCCCTGACCAGCACGAACCCTGCCCGCATCTTTGGCATGTATCCCCGCAAAGGGAGCCTGATGCCAGGTTCCGATGCGGACATTGTCATCTGGGATCCTCAACGCAAGCTGGTCTATGGCACGGCTTACTCCCAACAGCGGACTGATTACAATCTGTTTGAGGGCTGGGAGCTTCAAGGCTATCCTGAGAAGGTGTTTTTACGAGGCAATTTGATCGTGGACCAGGGCAACTGGTACGGCCGTCCCGGCATGGGGACATTCTTGCATCGTGAACCCGGCGCACCGGTCTTATGAAGTTTCCCAGGATATTTTTTTGGCTGGTCTGCTTCCTGCCATTCCTTGCTGCCTGCACAGCGATCAAAATGGATGGTTTTTTCCAGCCATGCCAGGGACCTTCCTGTCCCACACCAACCAATACCCGCAAACCGCAGGCGACGATCATCGCTATTCGGGAAACGATGACCAATACCCAGGAGGCTGTAGATAGACCATTATTCCCTGAAAGCCGCCTTGCTCCCACCCAGTCTTCCCTTGTGTTGGCGCCTGACCAGGAAATGGACCCCACCCTCTCGCCCCACCCCAGTCCCACTCCTGATCCCATTGGCTTTAGCAAGCTGCTGTATATCTCTAAAGGCAGTCTGTTTTTATTCGATCGGATCAAAAACGAGAAGACACTGATCGCAGCGTATGTCTCGCAGTTCAGCGTCAGTCGAAATGGCAGGCGCCTGGTCTATCTACAGAACAAGCAGATCACAGCCAACGCAGAACAGCTTTACGAGCTTTACCGCTACGACCTGCTCAACGGGCAATCGACGCAACTGATGGCTGAGACACCTCAGCTC
This sequence comes from uncultured Chloroflexota bacterium, assembly GCA_903871905.1. GTDB lineage: Bacteria > Chloroflexota > Anaerolineae > Anaerolineales > UBA4823 > CAIQIV01. The sequence continues at coordinate 876 of CAIQIV010000225.1, forward strand.
TACCACCTTACCATCTCCCCGGATGGGCGCTACCTGGCTTATGCCACCCAGGCCGACGGGGGTGAGATCATCACTCTCTCAACCGACCGGTCTTCATCAAGCATCCCAATTGGCCACTGCGAGCCCAATCAACCTCAGCATTGTAAAGAATTGTTATGGTCCCCGGATGGACAGGGCCTGGTTTGGAACGATCTGCATGGAATCTGGTTCTCATACCTGTCCAACGGCAAGGCAAAGCTGGTATCACCGGATAAGATAGAAGTCATTGATCCAAAGGGGAAAAAATCTCCGGTCTCTGTCGGCTATTTCAACCTTGCCTGGTCACCAACCGGGCGCTTCGCACTGGTTCAGGTAGGCGTTCGCGGCTCAGACGTCATGTGGGATGCTGTGCTGGATACGCGCAATGGGCGGCTGTCACCTGTACCGGGCACTTATCAACACCAGGACTTAAAATCCCAATCTGGATGGCTGCAAGATGGAAGCATTTATGTAGCCCAGGCTGCGAAGGGATTAGACCAGCCTCTCCCAAGCATCCAGATCTGGCGCGTAACCCCGACATCGAAGGATGTGCTTACCCTCCTGCGGCAGGTGGACATTAAAACCGAAGAAACAGATGGTTTCCCACGCTACCAGGAGTTGTTTGTACTGCCAGGCTCTTCATGCCAGTTGGAAGATAGTCTGGTGGTTATCGGATTATCACCGGCAGACGAGAACTTTCCACCCGGGATCTTCGGGCTGGATATCAAATCTGGAGAAATTCGCCAGGTGATCACCCTGCCGGATGATATTTCAAGAATTATGTGGTCCCCGGATCGAAGCGGTGCCATCCTTCTCGGCTGGCACCAGCAGGTGCTGTTTGCTGCCATGGATGGATCAAGAATGGATGATTTACGCCCACAGGTGGGCAGGGATGCACAGCAGTTTGCCTGGATACCCAATCATCCATAACTCCCAGCGGGTGTTCTACGCATGCTCACATTCCTGCCCGTCAGCATATTAATCCTGGCAATTCTATCCATCATTGCGATCCATTACCTGCGATCAAAATTCAGCCAGTTCTGGATTCTTGCCAGCCTGGGAGCGATCCTGGCCTGGGTTACTCTTTTCGTGGCCCTGTTTTTTTTTCATCTGCCCGTTACGTTCTCCCTGGAAACGTGGCAGCCACAAACCTGGTTTTCTGATTCTCTGCTGTTCCGCCTCGATTCCCTATCCTGGGCATACTCCATTGTGTTGGTGACGCTGCTATTTGCGGTCATCCTGACTGATGTCATCTATACGGGGAAGAAGGATTGGACCACCTGGATCAGCGCCCTCCTGCTCACAATCTTGGGCCTCTTATCTCTGCTTTCTGGAAACCTGCTTACCATCATCCTGGGATGGGCAGCTATTGACATCGTCCAATTCTCATCCCTGGCGCTGCAGAGCAGATCTACAGATGAGAGCGAGCAAACGGTGATTGCATTTGGCACGCGGAGCACAGGAACGTTCCTGGCAATTTGCGCACTGTTATTAGGGACAAAACTGCCTGTGACACAAACCAACGCTGCAGACGCGACGACAGCTAGCATTGCCGGTAACATTTTACTTGTCCTGG
>CAIQIV010000226.1 GCA_903871905.1 uncultured Chloroflexota bacterium
CATCGGGGCGCTCCACGCCGTTGAGCACTTCGTCGCTGAGACGGCGCAGGTAGTTGTCTGCGAAGTCCTGCGGGACGCCCATTGCTGCCAGGTCCATCTGCTCCTTGGTGACTTCGCTGGTGCCGAACAAGCCGGGGATCGATTCGAGTTTATCCAGCGTCCCCCCGCTGTAACCCAGACCTCGCCCGGACATTTTGCCTACCGGCAGGCCGCAGGCCGCCACCAGCGGCTCGACCACCAGGGTGGTCTTGTCGCCCACCCCGCCGGTGGAGTGCTTGTCCACCGCCACCGGAACCACGCCGGCCAGGTCCAGCACGTCGCCCGAGTGGACCATGGCCAGGGTCAGGTCGGTGGTCTCGCGGTCGGTCATGCCGTTGAGCAGCACCGCCATCAGCCAGGCGGAGGCCTGGTAATCGGGGATCTCCCCCCGGGTATAGGCGCCAATAAAGTACTGGATCTCTTCCCGGCTCAGTTCCTGCCGGTCTCTCTTTTTTGCAATGATATCGACCATGCGCATATTACTGCTCCTGAACCAGGGGAATGGTCATCCAAAAAGCTGCCCCGCCGCCCGGGTTATCCTCCACGCCGGCCTCCCCGCCGTGCACCTGGGCGATCCATTTCACGATCGCCAGCCCCAGCCCGGTCGACTTCTCCCTGCCGGTGGGCAGGGTGGACAGGCGGGAAAAGGGCTTAAACAGGCTCGGGCGGTCTTCTGCCTTGATCCCTGGCCCCTGGTCCCGAACCCACAGGCGGCAGAAGTGGGGGATCTGCTCCAGCTCCAGGCGCACGGTGCTGCCCGGAGGCGAAAACTTGACCGCATTCGAAATCAGGTTCTCGATCGCCTGGCGCAGGCGGGCCTCGTCCGCCAGCACCCGGCGCCCGCAGCGCGAGCCCAGCACGATGCGGGTGCGCTTGGGCTCCGCCAGCCTGGCCTGTTCCTGCACAATGCCTTCGATCCAGGGGTCCAGGCTCATGGGCGCGGGGTTGATCTTCAGCCCCCCTGACTCGATGGCGGAAATATCCAGCAGGTTGTTGATCAGGTTGATCATGTGCTGGGCCTGCCGGGCGATGGTGTCCAGCAAGTTGTGCTGCTCGCTGGCATACAGGTGGGCATCCGGCCCCATCAGGATATCCGTAATGCTCAGGATCAGGCTGATCGGGTTGCGCAGATCGTGGGCCGCTACGCTGATCAGCTTGTTTTTCAGCTCGCTCAGGCGGATCAGATCCCGGTTCTGCTGCTCAATCTGCTCCTTCTGGCGGGCCAGGGCCGAGACCAACTGGCCGCGCTCCAGGGCGACAGCAAGCTGCCCGGCCGCCTGCTGGAAAAAAGCGGCGTGCTCCTGGTGATAGCTATCCCTGGTTACCGAGGAGAAAAACAGGAACCCCACGGGTTTGTCTTCGATGATCAGGGGGCAGGTGAGCGAGGCCCGGATCCCCTCCTGCAGGATGAGGCGGGTGGAGATCGACTCTGGTTTGTGTTCCAGGTAGGCTTCCAGGTCATTCAGGATGCGCGGCTGGCGGGTCTCCAGGATGCGCTCCAGGCTGCTGCCCGCCAGGGCGGCGCGGTAGCCGGGGAGCAGGTGGATCTCCGGCAGGTCACTCTTGACCCAGGTGGACCTGGCCCACCCCCCTTCTTCCACCAGCGCCAGCCCGATGCGCTCGTACGGGATAACGCCCCGGAAATCCTGGTAGACGCGCTCCAGGATATCCTCCAGCGTCAAGCCGGCGTTGATGCCGGCGGTGATCTGGCCCAGCTTCTCGAAAGGATAGGCGCTCATTGGATCAACATGGCGTCGCCAAAGGAATAGAAGCGGTAGCCCAGGGCAACCGCCGCCTGGTAAGCGCTCAAGATGCGCTCCCTCCCGGCAAAAGCGCTGACCATCATGATCAGGGTGGACTTCGGCAGGTGAAAATTGGTGATCATGGCATCGATGGCGCGGAACTGGTAGCCTGGCAGGATAAACAGACCGGTGCTGCCTGCGTATTCCACGACCCGCTTTCCGGGCGGCGCAGCCTGCGCCGCGCTCTCCAGGCTGCGCACACTGGTCGTGCCCACCGCCACCACGCGGCCGCCGTTGCGCTGCGCCTCGTTCACCAGGCAGGCCGTCTGCGCCGGCACCTGGCACCACTCGCTGTGGATCTGGTGCTCCTGCGGTTCCTGCTCCGTCACGGGCAGAAAAGTATCCAGCCCGACATGCAGCGTGACCCAGGCTAGCCTGACCCCCTGCTGCTCAAGCTGCTGCAGCAGGTGGGGGGTGAAGTGCAGCCCGGCGGTCGGTGCGGCAGCCGAGCCTGACTGGCTGGCATACACCGTCTGGTAGCGCTCCGGGTCATGCAGCGCCTGCTTGATATACGGCGGCAGGGGCATCACCCCTGCTCCAGGCAGCCAGCTTTCCACCGGCAGCTCAAAGTGCACCAACCGGCGTGAGCCGCCCAGGTCCGCCAGGATTTGCGCCCGCGGCCCGTGCTCCACCTCGACCCACTTTCCGCTGACCAGGCCCTTTCCCCCCACCAGCGCCTCCCAGGTCTCGGCGTCCCGCCGGCTGAGCAGCAGGATCTCGACCCTGCCCCCCGAAGGGATCTTACGCCCAGCCAGGCGCGCCGGGATCACCCGCGTCTGGTTCAACACCAGCACATCCCCAGGGTGCAGGTACTCGCCCAACTGGTTGAAGACCGCGTGGCTTATCTCGCCGCCCTCGCGCGGCAGCACCAGCAGCCGGGAGGCATCCCGCGGCTCCACCGGCGCCTGGGCAATGCACTCTTCCGGCAGGTGATAATCAAAATCAGCGGTCTTCACCGGTCCATAAACCTGAGGACAAGATTGAGAACCACGGTCAGCAGGATCGAAAGGAAAATGGAAACGCCCAGGCCAATCACACAGGTGAAATTGCCGGTCTGGAGCACCAGGTTCCCGGGCAGGTCGCCCAGACCCCGTCCTGGCAGGAGCCTGCCCAACAACAGCAGGGCGCCGCCCAGGAGCAGGGCCACCAGGCCAGCCAGGATCAGGAACCGCCCTGCAGTTTCCATCAGAACAGCTTTGCCTGGCCATCGCCCGGGGTGGCTGCCGGGTAGACCAATCCCAGGTGCTCATAGGCCAGCCGGGTCGCCTGCCGTCCCTGGGAGGTACGCTCCAGGAAGCCCAACTGGAGCAGGTACGGCTCCACCACGTCCATGATGGTGTCCGGCTCTTCGCTGATCGAGGCGGCGATGGTGCTCAGCCCCACCGGCCCGCCCCGGTACTTATCGATCACCGTGCGCAGCACGCGCCGGTCGATCTCGTCCAGCCCAAGCGGGTCCACCTCCAGCAAATCGAGGGCCTCGACCGAGATCTGCTGGTTGATCAGGCCGCTGCCGCGCACATCGGCATAGTCCCGCACCCGGCGCAGCAGGCGCAGCGCCACGCGCGGGGTGCCCCGGCCGCGGCGGGCGATCTCGTTGATCCCTTCTGGCTCCGCCTCGACCCCCAGCACCCGCGCTGCCCGGGCGACGATCTTCTGCATCGCCGCGAAGTCGTAATAATCCAGGCGGTACACCGCGCCAAAGCGGGCGCGCAGCGGGGCAGTCACCAGCGCCAGGCGGGTGGTGGCGCCGATCACCGAAAACTTGGGCAGCTTGAGACGGATAGAGCGCGCCGCCGGGCCTTTGCCAATGATGATATCCAGGGCAAAATCTTCCATCGCCGGGTAGAGCACCTCTTCAATGGCGCGCCCCAGGCGGTGCACTTCATCAATAAATAAAATATCCCCCGCTCTCAGGTTGGTGAGAATGGCTGCCAGATCGCCCGGCCTTTCGATCGCCGGACCGCTGGTAATTTTGATATTCACGCCCATCTCGTTCGCCAAAATATGCGCCAGGGTGGTCTTCCTCAGCCCGGGAGGCCCGTAGAACAGGACGTGATCCAGCGGCTCACCGCGCTGGCGTGCGGCAGCGATCAGAATCGCCAGGTTTTCCCGCACCCGGTCCTGGCCGATCAAATCCTGCAGGGTCTTGGGGCGGATGCTTTGATCCTGGCGGTCGTCTACCTGTGATTTTGGATTAACCAGCCGTTCAGGACTATCATTCATGCCGTGATTATAATCCCGATCAGGCTTATAATTGGCTTATCCCTATCCTCGGAGGCCATTTATGACAAACGTTTATCCGTCCAGGCACCCGCTCGTGGCGCATAAGCTCTCCAAGCTGCGCGACGTGGCGACAAATCCCAAGAAATTCCGCGAGCTGATCCGAGAGATCTCGGCCCTGATGGCCTATGAAGCAACCACCGATCTGCTGGTGGAGCCCAAGGTGGTCCAGACCCCACTGGCCACGTACAATGGGGTCGAGCTGAAGGAGAAGATCGGGCTGGTGCCCATCCTGCGCGCCGGGCTGGGAATGGTGGAAGGCGTGTGGGGGCTGATGCCCTCGGCGGAGGTCTGGCACATCGGGTTGTACCGGGATGAGCGCACCCTCAAGCCGGTTGAATATTACAACAAGCTGCCCATCGAGCCGACCGTCTCGGTGTGCCTGATCCTGGACCCCATGCTGGCGACCGGCGGATCGGCAGTGGCCACGGTGGATGTGCTCAAACGCTGGGGCGTGCACAAGATCAAATTTGTCGGCATCATCGGCGCCCCGGAGGGGATCCGGCTGATGCAGGAAAACCATCCCGAGGTCCCCATCCACCTGGCGGCGATCGATGAGCGCCTGAACGAGCGCGGCTATATCCTGCCCGGCCTGGGGGACGCCGGCGACCGCCAGTTTGGCACTGGATAAACTTGAGAAGCGGAGGGAACCCATGTCTGTCGAACAGCAAAAAGAACGCATTGTCTCCAATATCTGGCGCGCCCTGGCCCAATCCGGGGTCACTCTGGCAGCCATCCCCCACGATAAGCAGGTGGAGTTTGTGAATGCCCTGGCAGACCAGCTGCTGATCACCCTGGATTCGCTGCTGGATGAGGTATCGCCGCAGGCGGAAGAGCCGGCCCTGGCAGATGAGCATACCGAGGAGATCCTGTGGGAAGGGCGGCCTTTCCTGTCCCTGGCCGAGAAGTATGTGATCACCTCCGAGCGGCTGAAGATCCGCCACGGCTTTTTAGGGCACAACATTGAGAATTTCGAGCTGATCCGCATCCAGGACATCGACTATACGCAAGGTGTCGGCGAGCGCATGCTGGGCATGGGGGATATCGCCATCCGCGGCCACGACCCCTCCAACCCGGAAATCGTCCTGCGCAATATCGCCCACCCGGAAGATGTCTACGAGATCCTGCGCCGCGCCTGGCTGGAGGCTCGCAAACGCTACGGGTTGCAGTTCCGCGAGCAGATGTAAATTTATTACGCAGTGCGTCAAAAATCACCCGCGAAAGGATTGTGATCCCGGCAACTTAGCGCTATAATTCACATATACACATCCCATATTTTGTTCAAGGAGGGTTTCTATGGTCCAACACTTGCCAGACGGTGTCGCGATTGGCGCGCCTGTTTCTGCAGCTTTTGCAGAAGTGCTGACACCCCAGGCCCTTTCGTTTGTGGCAGCCCTGCACCGCAAGCTGAACCCGCGCCGCCTGGAGCTCCTGGATGCCAGGAAGCAGCGCCAATTGCGGATTTCCAACGGCCAGCTTCCGGATTTCCTCTCGCAGACCGCGCCGGTGCGGGAAGACCCTGGCTGGCAGACAGCGCCCACCCCTCCCGACCTGCAAAAGCGCTGGGTCGAGATCACCGGCCCGACTGAGCGTAAAATGATGATCAATGCCATGAACTCGGGGGCTAACGTGTTCATGGCCGATTTTGAAGATGCCAATTCCCACACCTGGTCCAACATGATTGAAGGGCAGATCAACCTGAGAGACGCGGTTGAGCGCACCATCTCCTTCACCAATCCGGATGGCAGGCAGTATCGCCTGGCAGATCAAACTGCGGTGCTGATGGTGCGCCCGCGCGCCTGGCACCTGGTGGAAAAACATGTGCTGATCGACGGCGAGCCCGCCTCCGGCTCACTCTTTGACTTCGGCCTGTTCTTCTTCCACAACGCCCGCCGGCTGCTTGAAAAAGGCAGCGGTCCCTATTTTTACCTGCCCAAGATGGAGAGCCACCTGGAGGCCCGCCTGTGGAATGACGCCTTCCTGTTCGCCCAGGATGCCCTGGGCATCCCGCGCGGCGCCATCCGGGCAACGGTGCTGATTGAAACCATCCTGGCTGCCTTTGAGATGGAGGAGATCCTGTACGAGCTGCGGGAGCACTCTGCCGGGCTAAACGCCGGGCGCTGGGACTACATGTTCAGCGTCATCAAGAAATTCCGCGACCTGCCGGGCTTCACTTTTCCCGACCGCGCCCAGGTCAGCATGACCGTTCCCTTCATGCGCGCCTATACCGAGCTGCTGGTCAAGACCTGCCACCAGCGCGGCGCCCATGCCATGGGCGGCATGGCGGCTTTTATCCCCAGCCGCAAGGATGCCGTGGTGAATGAGAATGCACTGCGCAAGGTGCGCGAAGACAAGCTGCGCGAGGCTGGCGACGGCTTCGATGGCACCTGGGTCGCTCACCCTGACCTGGTGCCGGTGGCGTCGGAGGTTTTCTCCAGCGCCCTGGGGGTAAAGGACAACCAGAAAGAGCATCTGCGCCAGGAGGTGACGGCCAGCGCCCAGGAGCTGCTGGACTTTCGCATCCCCGGTGGGGCGATTACTGAGAACGGCCTGCGCACAAACATCAACGTCGGGCTGCAGTATATCGAGGCCTGGCTGCGCGGCTCAGGCGCCGTGGCCATCTACAACCTGATGGAGGACACCGCCACGGCTGAAATCTCGCGCGCCCAGGTATGGCAGTGGATCCACCATCCAGCCGCGGTGCTCTCGGATGGGCGCAAGGTCACGCAGGAGCTTTACCGGCACATGCTCCCCGAAGAGTTGGAGAAGATCCGGGTGTTGGTTGGGGATCAGGTATTCCAATCCGGGAAATTTGACCTGGCTGCCAGGATATTCGACCAGCTTGTCACGCAAGATGAATTTATCGATTTCTTGACCCTGATAGCCTACGACTATTTGGAATAATCTACAAGCCTTATTGCCAGGAGAAGGAGTATAAGATGTACACCAAGAAAGAAGTTGATGAGCTGGGAAAGCATTGGGCAAATGACCCGCGTTGGAAAGGCCTCGTGCGCAATTACACTCCGGAAGAAGTTGTCCGGCTGCGCGGCACGATCAAGCTGGACCATACCCTGGCTCGCCTGGGCACGGAGAAGTTATGGAACTTGCTGAAAACGGAGCCTTTCATCCGCGCCCTGGGAGCCCAGACCGGCAACCAGGCGGTGCAAATGGTTCAAGCCGGGCTCAAATCCATTTATCTCAGCGGCTGGCAGGTGGCCGGGGATATGAACGACGCCCTGCAAACCTACCCGGACCAGAGCCTGTACCCGGTGATGAGCGTGCCGCATCTGCTGCGCCGCATCAATAACGCCCTGATGCGCGCCGACCAGATCCAGCACATGGAAAACAAAGGGGACATCGACTGGCTGGTGCCCATCGTGGCCGATGCAGAAGCAGGCTTTGGCGGCCCGCTGAATGCCTTCGAGTTGATCAAGTCCATGATCGAGGCCGGTGCAGCCGCCATCCACCTGGAAGACCAGCTTTCATCGCTGAAAAAATGCGGCCACATGGGCGGTAAAGTCCTGGTCCCGGCAGCCACCTTTATCCAGAAGCTGGTGGTGGCGCGCCTGGCTGCGGACATCATGGCAGTGCCAACCATTCTCATTGCCCGCACCGATGCTCTCTCGGCCTCGCTCATCCGCTCTGACTCGGACCCGATCGACCAGCCCTTCCTGACCGGAGAGAGATCTTACGAAGGCTACTTCTATCTCAAAGGCGGGGTGGAATACGCCATCCAGCGCGGCCTGGCCTTCGCCCCTTATTCCGACATGATCTGGTGCGAGACCTCCAAGCCCGACCTGGGCGAGGCGCGCGAATTTGCCCAGGGCATCCATGAAAAATACCCCGGGAAGTGGCTGGCTTACAACTGCTCCCCGTCGTTTAACTGGCGGCGTCACCTGAATGACCATACCATCCTGCATTTCCAGGAAAAACTGGCCGAGCTGGGCTACAAATACCAGTTTGTCACGCTGGCCGGCTTCCACACCCTGAATGCCAGCATGTTCGAACTGGCTCACGAGTACAACCTGACCGGCATGGCCGCCTATGCCCGCTTCCAGACCCACGAATTCGAGCTGGAGCACTGCATGGGTTATAAGGCGATCAAACACCAGAGCTTTGTCGGCGCCGGGTATTTTGATGAGGTCCTGATGGTGGCTACCGAAGGGAAATCCTCCACCGCAGCGTTGAAAGGCTCCACGGAGGAAGAGCAGTTCCAGGATGTGAATTTCGATGAAGAAGAGATCGTCCCGCTTTAGCTGACCCGCTCAAGCCAAAAGCCGTAGACGCTGGTTTGCGCCTACGGCCTCTGTTTAATGACCCCTGTCTGGACTGCTTTACGCACGGCTTCCGTCCGGTTCGAGGCGTCCAATTTTTCCAGGATGTGGCGGATATGGGTCTTCACTGTGTTCTCTGAAATCACCAGGTCTGCAGCAATCTGGGTGGTTGTCTTTCCATCTGCCAGGCAGTTCAGCACATCAATCTCACGGGCGCTCAGGTTGCTTTCGTCCGGCGTCCCGCGCTCCTGCCGGTTCACCACGCGCAGCACATGCCGGGTGACCTCCGGGGACAATACCGCCTGGCCCTGGTAAACCAGATTAATCGCCTTTTTCAGCTCATCTGGCTCGGCGTTCTTGAGGATATACCCATCTGCTCCTGCCTGGATCGCCCCCAGCAGGTCATCTTCGTTTTTCGAGATGGTCAGCATCAGGATGCGGTACTCGCCCATCTTTTTTAATGCGCTGACCACTTCAATGCCATTCATCCCCGGCATGTTGACGTCCAATAAAATAACATCCGGCTGCTTACCTGGAATGACCCGCAGGGCAGCCAGGCCGCTCTCCGCTTCCCCAACGACCTTAAAATCGGGCATTCCGTTAAGCAGGTTCACCAGTCCCGCCCGAAACAAGGCATGGTCATCCACCACCGCTAACCTGATCGTTTTCACGTGGTACCTTCCTCATTCTGAAGAGTCTGGAGAGGCAGGCGCACCTGGACGCGAGTTCCTACCCCCGCCTGGCTGATGATCTGCAGATCTGCCCCAACCAGCGCGGCGCGCTCCCGCATGCCGCTGATCCCATGCCGGGTTGAGTCCGTTTGGTCCGCCAGGCAGAACCCCTGGCCATCATCACCAATTTCCAGGAAAAGCCCATCCCTGGATATAAGGTAATCAATCCAGGCCCGCCGCGCCCGGGCATACTTGCGGATATTGCTCAACGCCTCCTGAATAATCCGCAGCAGCTGCGCCTGGATCTCCACAGCCAGGGGCTGCTCGGCCTGGATGGTCAGGGTGAGCGGAATGCTGCTCATTTCCTGGAACTCTGCCGCCACCCGCTCCAACCAGCCGGATGCGCCGCCCCTGGCGACATCGATCCGCAGATCATCGATCGTCTGGCGTACATCGATGAAAACCTCACTGACCGTCTTGTAACACAGGTCAATGTTCTTCTCCAATAATTTGCCATCTCCCCCGCGTAACTGGCCGCCCATTTGGGCCAGCTGCAG
>CAIQIV010000227.1 GCA_903871905.1 uncultured Chloroflexota bacterium
AGCCAACGAGAGGATCAGCAGGGATAGGAACAGCAGGGTGAGGCTCAGGCGCTTTGTCATCATTTTCTCTCTCTTGTGGAAATTTTGAAAAACATCCTGGTACACATCAGCAACAGCAGTATAGCACGAAGCAGATCGATTTTTCGTCACAATTCACTCATTTGCCGGCAGTGCAGGACAAACCAATTTCAGAGCGATGGATAGTTGTCTTCCACATAAGCCAGGCGCACCTGTACCTGCCGATGGTCCAGCACTGCTCCCCAAGCCCCTCCCCTAAACAAGGGAGGGGCTCTCCTTAGCCCAATGATTGTATATAGTTTGATAAACGTTATTTATTAACAATTAATTGACGCCTTTTCTTTAACACGGTATACTTGCTTCATCAACACGCCATCCCAACCGCTGGGCTGGAATTCAAAAACCAGGCGCACCCACAAATTCGATGAACATGGACCTGACCCCTGACCAACTGGATATCTTGACGGAAATCATTAATATTGGTTTTGGCCGGGCAGCTGCTTCCCTCTCTTCACTGGTCGGTCAGCGGGTGATCCTGGAAATGCCGCAGGTCAAGCTGCTGCCGCTGGAGCAGTTTCACCACGAGCTGGCCAGCCTGTTCCAGGACCAGCTGGCCATCGTGCACCAGAGCTTCCAGGGCAGCCTGACCGGGGATGGCCTGCTGCTGATTGACTTCAACAGCGCCACGGTTCTGATCGACCTGCTCAGCGGAGAAGAGGGCGTCCCCCGCCGCCTGATGCACTCTGACCGGGAGGCTTTGATTGAAGTGGGCAACATCCTGCTGAACGCCTACCTCGGCTCCCTGGGGAACCTGCTCAAGCTGTCCCTGAAGTTCTCGCTGCCCGATCTGCAGCTGGAGACCATGGAACGGGTGCTCGATCCCTACCTGATCCCCGAGCTGAACAAACCGTATGCCCTGCTGGTGCGGACGGACTTTCGCTTTCACGACAACCAGGTCATCGGTTACGTGGCTCTGATTATCGCCCTGGATTCACTGTGGAGCTTCTTGCAGTCCCTCGACCAGGTGACCACGCCTTTTTAGAGTTTGATGCACATGACGGAGAAAAACCCCGATTCATCCTTCCAGGCCCTGGAGGCCCTGTGGCCTGCGCAGGTCAGCAGCCTGATGCTGGATGCCCTGCCCTTTGGCTTGATCCTCACCGATGCCGGGCTGCACATCCAGCAGGTCAACCAGTGGGTTGCAGAAAATTTCTCCGTTCAACCGGAAGAAATCAGAGGCCAGCTCTTAAACGAGGCTTTCCCCGAGTTAGAAAAACGCAACCTGCTGCAGGCTTACCAGCTGGTGCTGCAAACAGCCATGCCGCTGACCCTGTCCACGCGCATCCACAAGTATTACCTGCCTGTTCCCATGCGCCTGCCGGGGGCAATGCAGTATATGCCGCAGTCCACCGTCATCACCCCGCTGGTCAGGGATGGGAAGGTGCTGGGGACCCTGACCGTGATCACCAATGTCACCGTGCGGCTGAGCACCGAGCAGGCTCTGCAGCGGGAAGTTGAGAAGCTGAGCGTGCTGCACGAGATCGACCGCGCCCTGGCGACCCTGGATCTGAACCACTGCCTGGAGGTGATTGTTGAGCACACCCGCAGCCTGTTCCAGGCGGATCAGGTTTTGCTGTATCTGTACCAGGGGGACAGGTTGGACATCGCGGCTGCCAGGCCGGGCGAAACCCATCCGCAGAACCTCACGGAAAATGTGCTCCAGGCTTCCAATCAGCGCAAATCTCTGCTCAAAACCCACCTGCAGGCCAACGACATCCAGGCAGAAATGGTGGCGCCGCTGTTGGAGCAAACCTCCTGCCTGGGGGTGCTGGCTGTGCGCACCTGCCAGCAGTTGACCTATTCCCAGGATGATCTGCACCTGTTAGAGCTGCTCGCCAGCCGGGCGGCGGTAGCCATCTCTAATGCCCGCCTGCACCACAACCAGCAGATCGAGCACCAGTTCGCCCAGACTTTGCAGCAGATCAGCCTGGCGCTGACCGCTGACCTCAACCTGGGCAGCGTCCTGGATACGCTGTTTTCATCCATGAAGCAGGTCATCCCGTATGATTCGGCCAGCCTGCTGCTGGTCGAGGGGGACCAGGTCAGGATTGCACGCCATAACGGCTATGATCAATACATTGGGCATCTGAACGGGAATGCCACCTTTTCTCTTGAATCAGTCCAAAACTTGCGCGAAATGGCGGGTGACCTGCGCCCGCGCGTGGTGCCAGACACCTGGTCCGACCCAATCTGGCAGGTGTTGGAGACCAGCCGGCATATCCGCTCGTGGGTTGGCGCGCCGATTGTCGTACGCAACAAGCTGCTGGGCTTCCTGTCCCTGGACCGGGTGGTACCTGACTTCTATACGCAAAAAATGGCCGATCAGCTGGCCGCTTTTGCCGCCCACGCTGCCATGGCTTTGGAAAACGCCCGCATGTACGAAGAGCAGCAGCGCCTGGCGACCACCGACGGGCTGACCGGCATCGCCAACCGCAGAAGCTTCGATGCAGCCTTGCGCTACGAGCTGGAACGCGGGGCGCGGTTTGGCCATTCCACCGCCCTGGTGATGATCGACATTGACAACTTTAAGAAATTCAACGACTCCTACGGGCACCCCGCCGGCGACGCGCTGCTGCGAAAATTTGCCCGCATCCTGCGCGAAAACCTGCGCCTGATCGACATCCCTGCCCGCTACGGCGGGGAAGAGTTCGCCTTGATCTTGCCTGAAACTCATCAGGATGCGGCTTTCCAGACTGCCGAACGCATCCGCCGATTGGTGGCGAGGATGCACGGGGAAGTCTCAGTTTACAAAGAACCGCAGCATGCCCCGGTGACGATCTCGCTGGGGATCGCCCTGGCTCCGGAACATGCTGAGACGCTTGAACAGCTAATTTCTGCGGCAGACCAGGCATTGTATTATGGGAAACAACAGGGCAAAAACCGATCCTGCCTGTTCCGGCAAACCCAATCAAACCCTGCAATGCTCAGTCATTAAAAAGAAAACACTGGAGAACGAATTATGGCAAATATTTTGGTAGTTGATGACTCTGCTTTCGCCCGTTCCAACCTGCGGCGCACCCTGACCGGTGGAGGGCACCAGGTCTGGGAGGCCGACTCGGGGGCGAAAGCGCTGGAAATGGTCGCTTCCAATATCCCTGGTGTCATCACCTTAGATCTGCTAATGCCTGGCATGAACGGCCAGGAAACTCTGAATGCGCTGCGGCCCCTGTGCCCACAGGCGGTGATCATTGTGATCACCGCCGATATTCAAACCCTCACCCGGCAGGAGCTCCTGTCCGCAGGGGCCAACGTTTTTCTGAATAAGCCGGTCAACGCAGCTGACTTACTCCGCACCATCCAGGAGCATATCCCCCCCCCCTCTGCGTAATCCGCCCAGGTTCCCTCCTCCCCGGTCAAAGGTGTGTATGAAACCCTATCCGTTCAGCCAGGATGAAATTCGCTCGATTACAACCCAGGCATCCCAAAAGGCTGCCGCGGCGCTGGCAGACATGCTGAATACACAGGTGGAGGTCAGCCTGGGAGAATTCCAGTGGATCAGCTACCAGCAAATGCGGTCTATCCTGGAGCAGGATATATTCGATGGGGTGATGGTCCAGCTGGGATTCTCGGGAGATGCGGAAGGCGTCTCCTATTTTTTTGTCCCCCGGGATCAGCTGCGCAGCCTGCTGGAACCGATCCTGGCTCAGGACCAGTCACTCCGCACAACCAGCGATTATGAAACGGTCATTTTAGTTGAGATCGGCAACGTTATTCTCAACATCGGCGTGGGGACGATCCTCAACCTGATCGTGTCCCGGGTGGAGTTTAAGATTCCGCAGGTCATATACCAGCTTCAACAGGCCTGGGAGCCAGGACCTGCCGGTGAGCCGAGGCGGGAAGAAAAAGAAGAATGGCTTTTTGTATCCAGCCAGCTCTCGACCGGCGATAAGAAGGTCAGGGCGTATATCCTGGTATTGATCCGGTCGGCTAATCCAGGCAAACCAATAAGCTGAGGGAGAGCCCTGCCCTCGCCCGGCCAGGGCTCCCCCCATTAGCGCCGCACGGGGTTAACCGGCGGCTGGTATGCAGCGGCTGCGGCGCAGCATCGCCCCCACCTGTGCGACCAGCACCGCCAGGGAGTAGGGGCGGGAGAGGGTGGCGTCTGCACCGGCCTCCAACCACTGCACGGTGCGCTCCCCTTCCAGAGTGCCTCCCAGGATGATCACCGGCAGCCGCTCCAGCGCGTCGGCGCTGCGGATCTCTCCCAGCAGGCCGGCGGCGCTGCCCCAGCCCATGCCGGCGTCGATCAGCGCCAGGTCCAGGCGCCCCTGGCCCAGGATGCGCCGCGCCGCTTCGACATCCCCGGCCTCCACCACCTCGTAGCCGGCGGCCTCCAGGCGCAGGCGCTCGGAGCGCCGCCGGGCCAGGTCAGATTCTGCGCACAGGATGCGGGCGCTCATGGCTTACAACCGAGCAGCCTGGCGGACACCCCGGCGCAGGGAAAGCCTGGAGATCAAATTCTGCACCCCCAGCACAACCAGGGTGATCAGGCCGATCACCAGCAGGTCGCCGGCAATCCCGCCCAGGCCGTGCAGCGGGGAGGCATCGCGGTCGCCCTCGCCGCCGGGGCCGCGGCGGTGCACTCCCGACTCGCCCAGGGGAAAGCCGCCCTGGTCCGGAAAAGCAGGCTGCTCACCCAGCTGGTGCTCAAAGCCGTCTTGAGGGCCGCTATCTGCAGGGCTGCTACCCCCCGCCAGGGCATAGATTCCTGCGCCCACCAGGCAGGCAGCCAGCAGGATCACCGACAATCGGACAAGATTCTTGATCATTTCTTTACTCCTAGGGGTTGGAAGGTTGGATTATTTCTTTTCCAGGGCGACGGCGGGCGGCTGCTGCCGGGAGACCGCAGGCTGGGATTGGGTGTGCCCCGGCCGGGGCGACCGCAGGCAGCGCCTGACCGCGCCGGCGATCCACTTCCAGTGCAGGGCAAAGTGCAGGCCCACCACGATCAGCACCAGGTCGGTGAAGGTGTGGTGCAGGCTGCGCCACGCCCCGCCGCCCGCCTGCAGGCCCAGCGCCGGCAGGACGCTCTTGGAGATCATCAGCCCGCTGAGCATTACGCCGGTGAAGGTAATGAACAGCAGCACGTTGAGCACATAGTTCAGGCGGGAAATGTGGAGAGGCTTGCGGAAAAACTGGAGGGTGACCTGCACCACCCAATCCCAATGCAGCAGCAGGTGCACAGCCAGCGCCAATCCCAGGGCCAGGCTGAACCATTCGTGGATAGCCAGGCCGGTCAGGGCAGGCTCCAGGGCAATCAGCGACCCGGCAAATATCCCCAGGTCGAGCAGTAAATTTGTTTTTGTAGACATAAGAAAACTCCCTTTCGGTTTAATGTGTTTACCTACTCGGGAGTATAAGAAAAGAATATTTAGAACTTGTTAAGATCTTCTTGGCAAAGTATTTGGTTTATCCCGGCAGTACCCCGGGTTCAGCCCAGTTTTGCCCCGCACTCCGGGCAGAACTTGCCGCCCTGGGTGGGGGTGCCGCACTGCGGGCAGGCAGCCGGGGCAGGCGGCTGCTCGATCTTCGTACCACACTCTGGGCAGAACTTAGCACCCATCGTCTCTTTACCGCAGGATGGGCACTTCGCCGTCGCCGGCTGGACCAGCGGGCTGCCGCACTCCGGGCAAAATTTTGTCCCCGGGGGGGCCAGGGTGCCATCCTTCGGGCAGCGCGCCATGCCAGCCATAGCCCGCTGGGCTGCCTCCGAAGCCTGGTTGACCTTCTGGACGGCGTCCCCCAGCCCAAAGGCGGTGGCAAAACCTTTGAGCGCCGCCCCTGCCTGCGCCCCGCGCGCCTCGGCGATCTCACCGGTGCGGGGGCTGTCCTCCTGGCAAAAGCCGGTCTGGGTATCAAAGTCTGACAGGCAGACGATGCGCTTGCAGGTGGGGCACTCGCGGAAGTGGGTCTGGGCCTGTTTCCAGTGGTTTTCGAGCTGTGCCGGGGTCAGCTTGTAGGAATAGCGCGGGTCCTCACCCACCATGCTGTCCGCCACCGTCCCGCCAAACAAAGGCACCTTGCGCAGCAGGTCGCTGGCAGCCTTGCGGGTGACATCCTGCACCACCGTGCCGGCGATGTCCGGCTGGCTGCGAAATTCGCGCCCGCAGGTGTCACAGTAGAAGATAGCATACGGTCCAGCCCCATCGTTGCGCACATCGTAGCGCGGCATGCGTGAAAAAGTGCTCATGGTTTCCTTCCGGTATCAGGTTCGGCGGCGTGCCCCGCCCGAGAGCAGTGTAAACCGCACCGCCAGGGCTGTCAAGAGGCCTCAACGCTGGACAAGCGGCAGGCAGCAGCGATCAGCTCTTTTCCGACAGGTCTGGCAGCCACATGCGGAAGGTGGTGCCGTCCTGCAGGGTAGAGGTGAAGCTGACCTTCCCCCCCAGGTAAGTCTCGCAGAACAGGCGGGCCGAGTAGGCGCCGACGCCGCGGCCGCTCTCCCCCTTGGTGCTGAAGTTGCGCTGGAAGATGCGCGGCGCCAAGACCGCCGGGATCTCGCCCGGGTTCCAGATGCAGAAATCGACGCCCTGGGCTTGGGGCTCCATCCACAGGCGCACCTGCCCTCCGGGCGGGGTGGCCTCGAAGGCATTGACCAGCAGGTTGAGCAGGGCGCGCTGCAGCAGGGCACGGTCGCTCACCAGGCGCAGGCCTGGCTGCCCAGTACATTCCAGCTCCAGGCCGCACTCTCGAGCCGCCGGGTGGGCGGCAGCCTGGGCACCCAGCTCAGCCAGGAAGGGGTCCAACAGGATCTCTTTCAGGCTCACCCGGTAGCTGTGTGGGTCACCGTTGGACAGGATACGCTGAAACTCGACCTCCTTCGCCAATCGGCTGGAGAGCTGGAACAGGTCCTGCGCCTGCTGGTGCAGGCGCTGAGAGTCCTCCTCCCTGGCCATCAGCCGGCTGTTGACCATCAGGGTCATGACCAGCTCGCTGATGTCATGGAAGAAGGCACGCTCCAGGACAGCGCGCTGCTGCTCCCGGGTCTGGTCACGCAGGAAGAGCAGCAGGTAGCGCCTGCCTTCGAGAAGAATGGGGGAACAGGCAACCTGGAAATAGACATCAACCTGGGAACCGCCGCGCTCCAGGGTGAGAAAACACTCACGCTCCACGGTACGATCCTGGGTCAGGGAAGAAATGATGGCGATCACC
>CAIQIV010000228.1 GCA_903871905.1 uncultured Chloroflexota bacterium
CCCACCACGGATTTTGCCTGCGGGGTCAACACCCTCACCGGCCCCGCCGTCCGGCGCTACTTCGACATCACCCCGGCCAACGGGTCCAATGTCACCGCCGACCTCACCCTGCTTTACTACGATGGCGCCAGCCACAGCGAGGCGAATTCCACCAACCCGGCGAATTTGACCTTCGCCCACTGTGAAAACGGGAGCTGGGTCAACCTGCCCGGAACCTATACCAACGGGGTCAATGGCGATTACCGCTCTGTCAAGCTGAGCGGCTATACCTTCTCTTCCTTCTCCCCCTTCGCCCTGGTGGAGGCTTCGAATTCGAGCGACGCCAGCCTGAGCAGCCTGGCGCCGGCATTCGGCCTGCTGACCCCGGCCTTCCAGCCGGAAACGCTGGCCTATACCGACATCGTCTCCTACAGCGTAACCAGCCTGGTGATCACCCCCACCGCCAGCGAAGCCCATGCCACGATCCAGGCGCGGGTCAACGGCGGGAGCTGGAGCCCGGTGACCTCCGGCAGCTCCTCCACCCCGCTGGACTTGAACCTGGGCAATAACACGCTGGAGGTCAAGGTCACCGCCCAGGACGGCGCCACCACCCGCACCTACACCCTGACCGTCACCCGGGCGGACCGCTCCGAGCTGGTCGGCCTGGTGTCCAGCGTCGGCACCCTGGCGCCGGTCTTCAACCCCCTCACCCGCTTCTACAACCTGCCCCTGCCAGAAGGGACAAAAACCATCACCCTGACCCTGTACCCCAGCCTGGGCATCGCCGAGATTGGCGTAAAGATCAATGATGGCAACTGGGTGCATGTGACCGCCGGGGTCCCCAGCCAGCCGCTGGTAGTGCACGGTGGGGATAACCGCATCAAGATCATGGTCACCGACCCATCCCAGGTTAGAGGTCCTGCGTCGGCGCTGGCCTCCACCACCTACACCGTCCAGGCGGACAGCCCGGACACCAACGTGTTCTTCCTGCCGCACCTGTTGATACAAGCCACGGCGCGGTAGCCTCCTCCTGCGTAGGGGCGGGTCTTGTGGGGGGCGGGTCTAAGACCCGCCCCTGCCGGACCCGTCCCTCACCGCGGGCAGCGTCCGTATCCAACCAGGGTGGGTCCCGGAACCTGGTAAACGAACTCACCCACACGACCACAGCCTTCCACCTTCAACGAGGCCGCCCTCCACGCCCCACCGGCAATGACATAGGCCCGGTCCCACCCAGCCCGTGGTTGACACGACAGGGCCAATAGATTACAGTTATCGTCCAGAAAGGATCTGCTTGCTGTCGGAAATCTGCTGCGCCTTGGAAAACTCATGCCTGACTTCTACTTTTCCCCCATCGCCAACGGCCACCTGACCCACCTGTTCCTTTCCGCGGCGGTGGCGGGCTACCTGTGGTACCTGGCGGCGAAACAGAAGCGCCGGAATCCCATTGCCACGGCCCTTGCCATGCTGGCCGGCGCAACGGCGGCATTCTCTGTGGTTTCCCTGCTCTTTTTTGGCAACGCGGCATTGAAACCCCCGGCCCGTTTCTACGTGATCCCCCTGGAAACCCCGGTCTACATGCTTTTTGTGACCCTGATCCTGCAGTTTGCCTACCACTTTCCATCCCTCGACCCACGCCAGCGGCGCGAAGCCCGCCTGGTGCTGCTGCTCTGCTTGCTGGATATCCTCCTGGAGATCATCCTGTCTTTCAACAGCTTTGCCGCCCTGCGGAAGGGTGGACCGGTGCGCTTTCGCCCGGTGTGGGCGGACTATCCCATGCTGGCCGCCTTTCTCTGGTGCCTGGTCGTCTTTCTCCGCAAGCTGCTGCGCGCCTCACCCGGCAGCGGAACAGCCTGGCAGCGCTTCTGGCGCCCGCAGGATCGCACGGCGCAGGCCGCGCGCGCCTTTGCCCTGCTCACCCTGTTCTTGATAGCCGTGGAGAGCACGGAAACCCTGCGCTCTTATCACCTGCTCTCCTCGGATATGACGGAGATTATCCAATCCCTGGGGATTTTATTTTCGCTCTTTACCATTTCCCTGACCCTGTTTAATTCCCTGCCCGACCTCTCCCCATTCACCGCCAAGGTGGAGGGCTTCGCCCTGGCCGCCAACCTGGGGGTGATCGGCCTGGTGGGCTGGGTGATTTATCCCATCTATTCTTCCACCTACCCCAATCCAGAAAACATCAGGCCTTTCAGCACGCTGAGCTTCAACGCCGACCCCGGGGGGGGATACCGGGTTACCCAGGCAAAGTTTGTTTTTGAGGACCTGTCGGGGGCCAGCCCTGCCGCTGCGGGTGCAATCGGCATCGGGTTTGACTTCCCCTTCTTTGGCAGGACCTGGAGCCAGGTGGTTCTCTCGCAGGATGGCAGCTTGAGCTTCGGACAGCCGCTGGATATCCGCAGGGACATCAAGATAAATTACGGCCGGGTTCCGGCGATCTTCCCCCTGGCCATGGAGCTGGATCCAGCCGCCGGCGGCTTATGGCTCCAGCGCCATCCCGACCACCTGACCATCACCTGGGATCAGGCCAGGGAACCCCACAACCCCCGGGCAGTTTACACCTTCCAGGTGCGGCTCTTCCAGGATGGCCGCTTTACCATCAGTTACGCCGCCCTGCCGCGGAAATTTGAAGTCTCCCTGGACGAGCCGGTGGAAGCGCCCTGGCTGGTCGGCGCCATCCCTGGGGACAGCCAGGATTCGCTCCAGCCTTCGTATTTCCTTTCCCACCTGCCCTACACCTCGGGCCCGCAGGGCCTGGTCCAGGATTATTACCTGGAGTACCGCCGCTATATCCACCGCCTGTATTTTCCCCTGGGCGTCCTGCTGCTCGCCAGCAGCGTGGTCATCGTCCTGGGATTGAGCTTCTTTTTCACCCGCAACCTGGTCCATCCCCTCAACCGCCTGCTGAAGGGGGTGGACCAGCTCAACCGCGGCCAGCTCGAGGCGCCGGTCCCGGTGGAGGTCTCGGATGAGATCGGCTTCCTGACCCAGTCCTTCAACCAGATGGCCACCCGCCTGAACGCCTACACCCAGGACCTGGAAAGCAGGAACCTGTTTCTGGAAGCCCTGGTGCACCTGTCCGATACGCTGCGACCGGCGCAGACCCTGGATGAGATGATCCCCCTTCTGCTCCAGGAAACCGCCTCCACCATGCAGGCTGAAACGGTCACCTTCTTGCTGCAAAACGAATACACCATGGTCGTCGCCGGGAGCTGCGGCGTCTCCCCGGCGGCGGTTGGCGGCTGGGTGTACCTGGATGCCCTCCCCTGCTGGTCCTATTGGCTGAACGAAGGGGAGCTGCACCTGGCCAGCCAGCATCCCCCGCAGAAGTTGGGCTGCATCCACTGCAGCCTGCTCCAATACCAGGCAGACAACCAGCAGCGCATGGTCGTTATCCCGCTGGAGCTGAAAGAGCATCTCCTGGGGCTGCTGCACCTGGTTTATGCTGGCGAATACCAGGCCGCTGAGACTTCCGAGCGTCTGCTCCAGGCGGTGGCGAATATTGCCCGGAACGCCCTGCAGCGGGCGATGACCCTGGACCTGCTGGAGCAGCGCGTCCGGGACCGCACCCGCGAGCTGGCGGCGCTGCTGGACATCGCCAACACCGCCGCCGGCTACCCCGATTTGCCGGTCATGCTGGAACGGGTGATGGACAAGACCCTGGAAATCGTCGGCAGGGAGACCGGCTGCATTCACCTGCTGGACGAAACGGGGAAAAACCTGCGCCTGGGGATCCAGCGCGGGCGTTTGCCCGGCATTTGGGAGGATGGGGAGCCTTTACCGACCGGCGGGCCGGCCGCCCTTCACCAACACGCCGTCCAGCCCTGGAGAAGGGTGCTGCTGCAGGATGAGACGCTGATCACCACCATCCAGGGCCCCTCCCAAACCTCCGCCGTCTTCCGCTACCTGGGTGTGCCGCTGCACGCCAGCGGCCAGGTCACCGGTGTGATGAGCATCCTCGACCAGGGCGGGCGAGCATTTACCCACGAAGAAATCCTGCTCTTGAGAGGCATCGGCG
>CAIQIV010000229.1 GCA_903871905.1 uncultured Chloroflexota bacterium
CCGTTGCCAGGATGGCTGCCCGCTGTTTTTCATTCACCAGGTTGTCGGTGAGCAGGCCCCACAACAGGGCAATAGGAATGCAGACCGTGAGCGGCAGCATCCGGCCAATTGGCCCGGGAGCCATGGCAGCGGCCTCCACCAACGGCAGCTCCAACAGGCCGATTAAAATTGATGCCAGCCCGACCAGGAATGCCAGGATAGTCCAGCGTTGGCTAAAGATGGTCCCAATGGGGGGCGAGTAGTGGGCCAACAAATCAGGTGCCAGCAGGCGCAGCAAGACGGTGAGATTCCCGTAAGACAGGTATGCCGCTGCCCAGGCCAGCACGACCCCGCTGATCAGCCACAGCAGGGTGCTCAACAGCGGGCTGTCCAGCCGCGCCGTCAGCCAGCCGGTAAAACCCAAGCCGACCACTGCGAACCCCCCGCCCAGGGCCAGCTTCAGCCAGGGCATGGCAGCGTTTGCCTGTGCCAGCAGGTATGCATCGTATCCCCAGACCAGGCCAGCGTAGGTAACGCCTGCCAGCATCCCGTAGATCAGCCCGTTGATCCACTTCTCTTTCCTTAACGGAGATGTTTGCTGCAAAGAAGCCATTATTTTTTCTCCAATGTGTACACCAGCCCGGAATGATCAACCAGGTATACCTCGCCGCTTTCATCTTCACCGAAGGTAGTGATACTGCCGACACCCTGGAACAGCAGGATCTGCAGCCACCTCCCCTCGGCAGCGCGCTTTAACCCCCACACGCTCCCTGAGCAGTAATCGCCGAACAGGTAAACGCCCTGCCAGGCGGGCAGGCGTACCCCGCGATAGACCACCCCGCCGGTCACCGAGCAGCCCTGGTCATGGGAATATTCAACTGCTGGAGGTACGAACGGCTGACCGGGAGGCGGCTCGCCCTGGTAGGGATGGGTGCCCTCGAAGAAGTCCCAGCCAAAATTAGCTCCGCCCGGGCTGCCCGCCGGAAGAAAGTCGATCTCCTCCCAGCGGTTCTGCCCGACATCGCCGATATACAGGTCGCCGGTTTGGCGGTCGAAGGAAAAGCGCCAGGGGTTGCGCAGCCCGAAGGCCCAGATTTCCGGTCGCCCACCGCTGCTGGCAAATGGATTGCCGGTTGGGATGCTGTACGGTTCCCCCTGGGAGACATCGATGCGCAGTAATTTCCCCAGCAGGGTTTCCAGCGATTGTCCGTTGCCCTGCGGGTCGCCGCCTGAGCCGCCGTCCCCCAACCCCAGGTACAGGTAGCCATCCGGCCCAAAGGCCATCCCGCCGCCGTTATGGTTGGGGAAGGGCTGTTTCACCTGCAGCAGCAGTTTCTCGCTCTGTGGGTCGGCGCGCTGGGGGTCGTCCAGGGAAGCCTGGAAGCGGGCAATGACCGTGTCCCCATCCAGGTTGGTGTAATTGACGTAAAAAAAACCGTCCTGCCGGTAGGTGGGACTGAAGGCCAGGCCCAGCAGGCCCTGTTCAGAGCCGCGGCTCCCGACGCGCCTGCGTATATCCAGGAACGGGTTGGGCAGCAGGCTGCCCTGCTGCAGTATGCGAATGTCTCCCGGCCGCTCGATGATAAACAGGCGGTTGGAGCCATCCCCGGCGTTAGACAGGCCCACGGGTTTTTCCAGGCCACCGGTGATCGGGCGCCATTGGTATTCCAGTGGATCGGGCAGGCCGGGGCTGGATATTGGTTCTGTGGGCGTGGGAATTGGGGTGAAGGGGGCCAGGGTGGGCAGGGGCTGTTCCGGAGCAGCAGAAGACAGGGCGGCCGTGGGGGTGGATTCAGGCGAAGTTACTTGTGCCTGCAGTTGGGCTGTGGGAGAGGCCAGAGCCGCGGTGGGCGCAGCCAATGTGGGATCCGGGGGCTGCTCCGGGGTGACAGCAGGTGTGTCCTGCTGGCTGGCTGTGCAGCCTGCCAGCAGGACAGTCAGGAAGATCAGGATTGACAGCCAGGGGACAATCCTCGCCTCAGTTTTCTTCGTGGAATTCGGCATCAATGACCTCGCTCTCCTCCTCCAGCGGGTCCTGACCGGTGACCTGGCTGCTCCCGGTGATGGCAGCCATATGCTCCTCCACGATATCTGGCGGGCAAAGCTCGACAAATGCGATAGTAGCCAGCCAGACGATGGCAGCATCATCGAGGGGAAAAAGTGGCATCAGGTCAATGGGGGAGATCAGGTAGACCAGGGATCCGATGGGTAAGAGCTTAACCAGCATGTTCACGCGCGGGTCCATCATCAGGCGCACAATCAGCTTGAAACGGCTGGTCAGTGCAGAGAGAACGCCTCCCTCTGTTGGAATGATTCGATCGTTCTTTTCAGACATACGGCCTCCAGTTCTTTGCACTGGCTATTATAATCTACACCCTGCCAGCCATTTTGGTTTAATTGAAAACGGGATGGCCGCCTGGAGGTGGACCATCCCGTTTTTGGAGTAGGAGTTGGAGTTTTAACTGCCGGCCTGGGCGCGAGCAACCACTGCGCTGAAGGCCTTGGGATCACGAACGGCCAGGTCTGCCAGAACCTTGCGGTTCAGGTTAATCTGGCTGTCTTTCATCGCGTGGATCAGACGGCTGTAGGTTGTGCCATTCAGCCGGGCAGCAGCGTTGATGCGGGCGATCCACAGCCGGCGCAGATCGCGCTTGCGCACGCGCCGGTCACGATATGAATACCACAGGCTTTTCAGCATGGCCTCATTGGCGCGGCGGAACAGGCGGTGCCGGGTGCCAAATTGGCCCTTGGTGATCTTGAGGACTTTCTTATGATGCTGGCGGCGATACGGACCAGTCTTTACACGAGCCATAATGTTTACTCTCCTGCAAACCCCTGGGCGCCGGTAGGTATGCTACCCGTTTGGTACACCCAGCAGCTGCGATAAAAGGTGGATAAAGTCATTTGCCCTGGGCTGTGCTGCCTGGACAAACAAGCGAGCTCAATCGAGCGCGATACGGCCTATTTCAGGTATGGAGCCAGGCGCTGTACAGTCTTCACGATCCCGCGGCCTTGAACGGGGACCATTTCCGACAACAGGCGCTTGGTGCGCGTGGAAGTGCGGCGGCGCAGATGGCTTTTGCCGCCCTTGGTGCGCACCAGGACTCCCGACCCGGTCAGCCGAAAGCGCTTCGCAGTCGCTTTGTGCGTCTTGATTTTGTACTTTCCTGCGGTTTGCTTGCGTGGCACGGTCTAACTCCTCTCACACAAAATTCCGCGGATGTGTTGAGATCCGCGGATCTTGACAACAAATACCCTGGATAATGATACAGCGCAGCCGATCTATTTCTTGGGCTTGGGCGCTTTTCCGGGGGCCAGCACCATGAGCATGGTGCGTCCCTCCAGCGCCGGAGCCTGCTCCACAATCGCCACATCCGCCAGCTCCTCAGCCACCTCTTTCAAGTCGCTGAGGGCGATCTCGGGGTAGGTGATCTCGCGCCCGCGAAAGCGGATGCGCACCTTGACCTTCATGCCTTCCTGCAGCCAGCGGCGGGCATCGCGCACTTTCAGGTCGCGGTGGTGCTCGTTGGTCTTCGGGCGCAGACGGATTTCTTTGACCTCGATCTTGGTCTGGGCCTTGCGGGCCTCGCGCTCCTTTTTGGTGCGCTCATAGATGAACTTGCCAAAATCCATCACCCGGCAGACGGGCGGTTCTGAGTTGGGGGCAACTTCCACCAGGTCCAACTCAGCCTCGTGGGCGATATGCCGTGCTTCCTCAATGGTCACAACGCCGACGTTCTCGCCATTGGGCCCGATCAGGCGCACTGATGGAACTCGGATCGACTCATTCACTCGATAATTGATCGCGCTGATATGTCACTCCTCCAGGCATTTATACCAGTATCTGCATACCTGCAGATCTGCGTTCGGCGATGATACCAAAGAAAACGGAAACCGTCAACCTTGATTCCAGCGCTATTTCAGCTCCAGGCTCTTGCTGGCGACCAGCTTCTGCACCATGGGGATGAATTCATCCAGCGGGATGGCTTTCAAATCCTCCCCGGTGCGCAGGCGGACCGCCACGGCTGAGGCTTCGACTTCCTTGTCGCCTGCCACCAGCATATAGGGAATTTTCTGCATCTGGGCATCGCGGATCTTGGCGCCCATGCGCTCGCTGCGGTCATCTACCCACGGGCGCAGCCCGGCAGCCTCCAGCTTTTCGGCCACCTGGCGCAGGTAGGGCATGTGCCGGTCAGCAATGGGGATCAGGGCAGCCTGGACCGGCGCCA
>CAIQIV010000230.1 GCA_903871905.1 uncultured Chloroflexota bacterium
CAGATGTTCCAGGCTGATGTAGGATGGATCATTCATGGCTTGTTGCTCGAGCATTGCACGCACGTCTACGGAGCCACGCCTGACTCGCGCACGCTCTATGCCGTCCCAGGTTAGTCGTTTGGCTGGGATTCCTTCATTGCCGTGGTTGCCAAATGACATCACTTTATCATCGCGGAAGCGGCTTCCCCTGGGAGCCTGCTCCATGCTCGCTAATTCCGCACCAGCCCGATAAGCCATGGCCCAACCATCGCCTGATACTGAGGATGGGCACCAGTGATAGTTATATTTGTATTTCCAGGTTAGAGGTGTTTCCGGGTTTACTACCCGAGAGCAGGCGGCGGTGGCAATAACCACAGCCTTGGCTCTGATGACAATAAACTCACCAGTGCGCGTATCGATAGCAGTTGCACCGGTGACCCTGCCTTTATTGGTGAGAACGTCAATGACCATCGTTCGGTCCATGACGTTTACTCCCCTCTTTCTCACTCCCGCAGCCATTTCAGGCTTAACCTGTGTCCAGTGCACACGCAGGAAAGGGCCTTCATGGTGGCAGTCGCACGGGCGGAAGTCTCCATCATCCCACCGCATGGTGACACCCATTTTTTCCAGTTCTTCTATTGCCCACATACCGTTGGCATATTGGCGGTACATTCGGGTTGGATCAGCCCAGGGTACAGCTCCATAAGCGAATCCAGCTGAATATGAATTGACACGCTCCATCCACTCCTTGGGAGTCATGCCCCTTTCAAAGGCACCTCCATAGTGGTCAATCCCTTCTGCTGCGCTTCCGCTTCTTGCGGTGTTGGCTTTTTCTGCCAGAGTTACTTTCAAACCATGCTCGGCAGCTTTGGCCGCGGCAGGACATCCGGCTATGCCACCACCAACCACCAGTACATCGGTGTCGACAATTTTGTCCGCTAACTTTTCCAGTGCCATCAGTATCCTCCTGATAAATTTAAGTTACGTTCTCTGGCCGTGTTGTAGGTCACTTGGGCTGCCCTGTCAAGGTCTTCTTGCGGCTTCTTGCAAGGCTTTGAGTTCAGCAGCCCGTTTACCGACTTCGGCCTCTTCAAAGGCTTTGTCGCGGTACCTTATTCCCTTTTCGTATTCGGGAAGAACTTCGAGAGCCGCCTTGACATAGCTGAGGTCTTTTTTCACAGCATGCTCCTTGATCATTTTCCATAGCGGGAATTCGAACTTTTCCTCGTAGTGATTATCTGCGGTATCCATTTAGTTGTTATCCCCTCCTGCTTTATTTAATTCGTTTCTGACTTTTTATTTTTGAAAGTAAAGATATCTGACATGTTGTGAGCTGTCAATACCACCCCAGTACATAAGGGGTCCACGATCATTTTTAAGCTTGGGACTCCAGACGTTAATGTTTTGCTCCAGATAGATGGGGACGAAGAAAACGTCGGCATAAGCTTTTTGTTCCATCTGGTTCATAATCGTCAATATTTTGGCTGGGTCTGTTTCCTGCAAACACTGGGCTAAAAGGGCGTCAAAACCTTCCGGCCTCTTGGTGCCAGGATACTTGATAGATGTGCTTGCCAGGTCTTCATTGGTCATGCGCAGCATGTCAAAGGGGCCGCCTCTACCCCGGTTGAACCGTAGAACGTTTGGCAGGGGTGCTACTAAGGATCTTTCTGCCCATACTGCCTGTGGGAGTGCACTAATCTCCAGGTTGATACCCACTTTAGCCAGTTGACCTTGTGTGGCTACCAGGAAGTCATTTTGAAATTTACTATTCAGCTCGATTGTAGTGTTGAGCC
>CAIQIV010000231.1 GCA_903871905.1 uncultured Chloroflexota bacterium
ATGGAATCCTATGAAGAGATCACCCGCGACCCTTCCATCGATGCCATCAGCGACTGCTCCACCAACGAAATGCACCACGTGATCACCACCGACGCTTTGCTGCATGGCAAGCATGTGCTGTGCGAAAAGCCCATGGCGGTCTCCCTGGAAGGGGCGCAGCAGATGGTGGAGGCCAGCCGCAAGAGCGGCAAGAAGCTGATGATTGCACACACCCAGCGCCTGGCGGAGGCCCACCAGGTGGCCCGCCAGCTATTGAAAAGCGGCGAGCTGGGGCGGGTGCTCACCTTCCAGACCAAATTCGGCCACAAGGGCCCTGAATACTGGAGCGAGAACAAGAGCAAGGGCACCTGGTTCTTTGACCGGCGCCGTTCCGTGTTCGGCGTGGCGGGGGACCTGGGCATCCACAAGCTCGACCTGCTGCGCTACCTGCTGGACGACGAGATCGCCGAGGTGAGCGGCTTCTACGGCACGCTGGATAAGAAGCTGGCCTCCGGCGAGCCCATCCCGGTCAACGATAACCTGGTGGCGGTGCTCAAAACCGCCCGCGGCGCCCTGGGCACCCTGGCGGTGAGCTGGACCTATTACGGCCCGGAGGACAACAGCACCACCCTGTACTGCGAGAAGGGCATCCTGCAGATCTATACCGACCCTGTCTACCAGCTGCGCGTTTCCCGCCTTGGAGGCCGGGAGGCGCTGTACAAACTGGGTGAGATGCAGACCAATGACGCCCAGACCAGCAGCGGGGTGATCGACGCCTTTGTCGATTGTATTCTAAAGGACACCCCGCCCCTGATCTCCGGTGAGGATGGGCTCAAAGGGCTGCAGATTGTCCTGGCGCTGCTGGAATCAGCCGATAAAAGCCAGGCGATCCATCTCGGCCGCGCAGCCGGGGGATAGGATACAATAGGCGTTGGGTTCCTGAATGGACCGACAGGCGTTGAATTTAACCCCATTAACGGACCTGGCCGCGGGTCTGGTCCGAGTTCAGAAAGAAGAGAGAGAATGTTAGCTAAGGAAGAAGTCAAAACGTTTGAACAGGTGTCTGCAATGATCGAGGAGCAGCACCTGACCAAAGAAGAGCTGCTGACCATGCTGCGCCAGGTGATGGAGATCCGCGCCCTGGAGGATAACATCTCCGACCTGCTGAGTAAGGCGGTGCTGCGCGGCGCTTCGCACCTGTACGCCGGGGAAGAGGCGGTGGCGGTGGGGGCGGTAGCCGCCCTGCGGGACGACGACCTGATCACCAGCACCCACCGCGGTCACGGGCATGCCCACGCCCACGGCGACAAGGCGGCTAAGACGCCGCAGGACAAGCAGAGCCATTACAACAAGATGATGGCCGAGGTGCTTGGGCGTTCCACCGGCTATTGCAAGGGCAAGGGAGGCTCGATGCACATCGCCGATGTGAAACATGGCAACCTGGGGGCGACGGGCATCGTCGGCGGCAACCTGCCAGTGGCGGTAGGTGCAGCCCTGGCGCAGAAGCTGCAGGGCACGGACCGCGTGGTGGTGTGCTTCTTCGGTGACGGCGCCTCCAACGAGGGCAACTTCCACGAGGCGCTCAACATGGCCAGCCTGTGGGACCTGGGGATCGTCTTCGTGGCGGAGAACAACATGTACGGCATGTCAGTGCCCTGGGCCAACGTGTCCAAGCTGCCGGACATCGCCAGCCGCGCCTGCGCTTATGGCATCCCCGGCGAGGTGGTGGATGGCATGGACGTGCTGGCGGTGCGCGGCGCCGTGGCGCGCGCCGTGGAGCGCGCCCGCAGCGGCCAGGGCCCTTCGCTGATCGAGGCCAAGACCTACCGCTATTACGGGCACTCCCATTCCGACCCGCGCGCTTACCGCACGCGGGAAGAAGAGGCCTACTACCGCGGGCGCGACCCGATCAAGGTGCAGCGCCAGAACATGGACCTGGTCAAAATGCTGCAGCCCGGCGAGTTCGAGGGGCTGGAGCAGGCGACCCGGCAGAAGATGGACGCTGCCATGGTCTTCAGCAACGATTCGCCCGAACCCAAGGTGGAAGAGCTGACCACGGATGTCTTTGCCCCGGCGAAGTTCACCCCTGCCGACTATGAGCATGACCGCCGCCTGCGCCAGGCGCTGCGGGAGGGCAAGGTCAGCCGTGTGCTCAGCTATGCCCAGGCACTGGTGGAGGCCCAGGCGGAGGAGATGCGGCGTGACCCGCAGGTCTTCCTCTTTGGCGAGGACATTGGCCTGTACGGCGGAGCCTACGGCGCCACCCGCGGCCTGTTCGCCGAGTTCGGCCAGTGGCGGGTGATCGATACCCCCATCTCCGAGGCCACCATCGGCGGGGCGGCGGTCGGCGCCGCCATGGCGGGCATGCGCCCGGTGGCGGAGATCATGTACGTCGATTTCACCCCGCTGGCCATGGACCAGATCGCCAACCAGGGCGCCAAGAACCGCTATATGTTCGGCGGCGAGACCACGGTGCCCATGGTGATCCGCACCGAGGGCGGCGCCGGGCGCGGCATCGCCGCCCACCACTCGCAGAGCCTGGAGTCGCTGTGGACCCACTTCCCCGGCGTGTACGTGGTGATGCCCTCCACTCCCTATGATGCCAAGGGCCTGCTCAAGGCTGCCATCCGGGACGACAACCCGGTGATGTTCATCGAGCACAAGATGCTCTACGGACAGAAGGGCCCGGTGCCGGAGGAAGATTACGTCATCCCCTTTGGCGTGGCGGACATCAAGCGCCCTGGCAAGGATGTCACCCTGGTCACCTACTCGCGCATGGTGCACAAGGCGCTGGAAGCGGCTGAGACGCTGGCCAGGGAGGGCATCGACGTGGAGGTGATCGACCTGCGCACCTTGAAACCCCTCGACATTGACACAGTAATCGCTTCGGTCAAGAAGACTGGGCGCCTGGTGGGGGCCACGGAGGCCTACGAGAACACCAGCTTTATCAACGAGATCTTTGCCCAGGTCAACGAGCTGGCCTTTGACTGGCTGGATGCGCCCATGGTGCGCGTGGCGGCGGCAAACGTACCCGTGCCGCGCGCCGAGGTGCTCGAAGACCTGGCTATCCCCAACGTCGGCCGGCTGTTGGAGGCCTGCCGGAAAGTGGTGCGCTGATGGCAAAAGACCTGTTCATCCCCAAGCTGGGACAAACGGTTGAAGAAGTCACCCTGGTGAGCTGGCTGGTGGAGGACGGCGCCGCGGTCGAGCAGGGCCAGGCGGTGCTGGAGGTGGAGACGGACAAAGCCATTTTCCCGGTGGAGGCCAATGCCAGCGGCATCCTGCACCGCGGTCCCTTCAACGTGGGGGACGTAATGCCAGTGGTGACCACCGTGGCGATCATCGGCAAAGCCGATGAGAGCTTCCCGCTCCAGGGCGCCCCGGCTGCGGCGCAGGAACCTGCTGCGCTGGTCCCGGCGGCAGTACCGCCGGTACTGCCAGCGCAAGCCGCCCCCTCTGCTGCGCCAGCCCTGGCTGAGCCCGGGCGGGTCTTTGCCTCACCCCGAGCCCGCCGCCTGGCGGGCGAGAAGGAGGTGGACCTGAGCAGGGTCCAGCCTACCGGTGGGGACGGGCAGCGCGTGGTGGAGCGGGATGTGATCAGCTACCTGGCGCAGCTTCCCAAGGCAAGCCCGCTGGCGCAGAAGCTGGCGGCGGAAGCTGGCCTGCCGCTGGAGGGTGTGACCGGCAGCGGCCCGGGTGGCAGGATCATGCGCACCGACGTGCAGCGCTCGCTGCAGGCGGCTGTTCCCCCGTCTCCCGCCGCCTCGCCCACCCTGGCTGAAGAGGATGTGCTGGATCGCCTGCCGCTCAGCGGGGTGCGCGGCATCATTGCCGAGCGCATGGCTGCCAGCGTGCACACCACTGCCCGCGTCACGCTGGTGATGGAGGTGGATGCCAGCGAATTTGTCGTCATGCGCCAGCGCATCAAGGAGCGCACGGAGAAGGAATGGGGCTTTTCGGTGGGCTACAACGACCTGCTGGCCAAGATCGTCGCCTCTGGACTGCGCAGGTTCCCTTACTTGAACGCCCGCATCACCCCGGAGGCCATCGAGTACCTGCGCCCGGTCAACCTGGGCATGGCGGTGGACACCGAGCGCGGGCTGCTGGTACCGGTGATCCGCGATACCGACCAGAAAAGCCTGCGCCAGTTTGGCCAGGAGTTCCGCTCCCTGGTGGAGAGGGCGCGCAACCGCAAGTCGCTGCCGGATGACCTGTCGGGCGGCACCTTTACTATTACCAGCCTGGGCGCATATGGGGTGGACGCCTTCACCCCGGTGATCAATCTGCCCGAGGCGGCTATCCTGGGCGTGGGGCGTATCGCCGAGAAGGTGGTGCCGCGCCATGGGCAGGCGGTGATCCGCTCGATGCTCACCCTGTCCCTGGTGTTTGACCACCGCCTGGTGGACGGCGCACCAGCGGCCCGCTTTTTGAGTTATGTCCGGGACTTGATTGAAGAGCCTTACCTGTTGGTAAGCGCTCTCCAGGAGTAGTGCTCCTCCGAGATCGGATGAAGTGTATCGCCAGCTACCCGGCCGGCTGGCGATACATGTGTTTTGTGAGAACAGGTGCAAGGGTTATGACCGGTAGTTGGTTGATTGGTGTGGATCTGGGGGGGACCAAGATTGAGACCGGGCTGGTCAGTGGTGAGGGACAGGTCGTTGACCGGCGCCGCATGACAACTCAGGCCTGGAAAGGCCCGCAGTTTTTGGTGGAACAGGTGGCCGGCGCGGTCCAGGAACTGTCTGCACTGGTCCCGCCGGGCGAGCGGATTGCTGCCCTGGGCATCTGCGCTCCTGGCCCTGTGGATTTTGCCAATGGGACCCTGGTCGACCCGCCAAACCTGGTCGGCCTGCACAACGCCCCGCTGCGCCGCATGCTTGCCGCGCGGTTGGGCATCCCGGTCGTCCTGGACCACGATGCCAAGGCGACTGCCCTGGGGGAATACTATTATGGCGCAGGGCGCGGCGCTCAGAGCATGGTGTTCATCATTGCCGGCACGGGGGTCGGTGGGGCGATCATCGACCGCGGGGAGCTGATCCGCGGCCCTAATAATTCCGCCGGCGAGATTGGCCACATCACCCTGGACCGCCAGGGAGAGCTGTGCTCCTGCGGCTCGCGCGGCTGTGTGGAGACCTTCATCTCCGGCCCCTGGCTGGCGCGGCGCTACGCCCGGGCGCAGGCGGGGCTGGATGGCGGCCAACCCGGCGGGGAAGAAATCACCGGGGAGACGGTGGCGGCTCGGGCGGCGCAGGGCGATGCATCGGCCCTGCAGGTGCTTGGCGATGCCGGGCAGGCGCTGGAGGTCGCAGTCGCCACCCTGGCAATGCTGTTTGATGTGGACTTGTTCGTGGTCGGCGGCAGCGTGGCCCGCTGCGGCGACCTGCTGCTCGAGCCTGCCCGCCGCGAGATCCAGCAGCACGCTTACCGCTCGGTGGGCAGCGGGATCTGCCTGGTGGCCAGCGAGATCAGCGGCGACGCCCCCATCCTGGGCTGCGCCTGGCTGGCCCGCCAGGCTGCTGGGGAGTTCCTGGTGGGGGCAGCCGCGCAGCCTTCAGGTAAGACAGTCGCGGCCGGGAGCCCGCCGCAGGCCGCTGCCTGGGAGGCGGTTGAGGGGACTATCTTCGACATCCAGCGCTTCTCGGTGCACGACGGGCCGGGTATCCGTACCAATGTGTTCCTCAAGGGCTGTTCGCTGCGCTGCCCGTGGTGCGCTAACCCCGAGTCGCAGCGCCCGCATGCCGAGCTGGCTTTTACGGCTCAGCGCTGCATGCGCTGCGGCCAGTTCCTGGACGCATGCGCCGATGGCTGGAGCGGCGCTGAGACACAGGCCGCGCGCCAGAAGTACGGGGAGCGGGTGCAGGCCTGCCCTACCTGCGGCATCCGCTGGCTGGGAGCCCGGCAGACCGCCGGGGAAGTGATTGGCGAAGTACTCCAGGACCTGCCTTTTTACAGCCACGGCGGCGGGTTGACCCTGACCGGCGGCGAGCCCACCTTGCAGCCGCGCTTCAGCGAGGCTCTCTTGCGCCTGGCAAAGGCCAGGGGCATCGACACTGCCATGGAGACCAATGGGCACACCCGCTGGGCTATCCTGGAGCGCCTGGTCCCATTCCTGGATCACCTGCTGTGGGATATCAAACATCTGGACCCTGAGATCCACCGCCGGCATACCGGTGTGGATAATGTCTTGATCCTGGCCAACCTGCGCCGCCTTGCGGCTGCCGGCGCCCCGCTGGAGCTGCGCCTGCCCCTCATTCCCGGCTTCAACGCCGATGTCGAAAGCCTGGAGGCGGTTGCCGATCTGATCCTTCAGGTGGAAGGCCTTAAGAAAGAGCTGTGTCTGCTGCCTTACCACACCCTGGGAAGGCCGAAGTACCACTCCCTGGGGCGCGCCTATCCCTGGGAGAGCTATTCCCTGCTGGCCCAGGATGAGATCGAGCAGCTGGTAGATGCGGTGCGCTCGCGCGGCGTGCACGTCGTGCTGGGCGGTTGAGGAGAGACAGGATGGCGAAGATGACCCTGGACACCCATTCCCTGGAGGATTTGCGCGCTCACCCCGATCTGGCTTTTACTTCCGCAAGCGGGGAAGACCAGCGGCTGGATGAGCGCCTGCTGCGCATCAGGCGCCGACTGCTGGAGAACGAGCGGCGCATCGACCTGGAGCGGGCGCGCCTGACCACCGAGAGCTACCGCCTGACAGAAGGGGAAGCGGTACCCCTGCGCCGGGCGAAGATGCTGCTGCACCTGGCGCGTCACCTGACGATCACCATTGGCGAGGACGAGCTGATCGTGGGCAACCGCTCGCGCCTGCCGCGCATGGGGGTGATTGCGCCGGAGGGCGCCGTGCGCTGGGTGGACCGCGAGCTGGACGTCCTGCCCACCCGCCCGCAGGACCGCTTCAACATCACCACAGATGAGATCCAGGAACTGCGCCAGGAGATCTTCCCCTACTGGCAGGGCCGCACCCTGGAGGACCTGGTGGCGAAACGGCTGCCGGCCGGGGTGGCGGCTGCCGTGCGCGGCAGGGCTTTCAGCGTCAACCAGACCGACCATGCCCAGGGGCATATCCTGCCGGACGTCGCTGGTTGGCTGCGCCTGGGGATTGGCGGGCTTCAGGACAGGCTGCGGCAGGCTCAAGCCAACCCGCATAACCAGTCTGAGCGCCAGCAGGTCTTCTATGCCGCCGGCGCGATCGCCCTGCAGGCGGCGCAGGAGTTTATCCAGCGCTATGCGGACCTGGCGGCAGAAGTGGCGTTCCAGGCATCCGGCGCACGGCGGCAGGAATTGACCGGCATTGCCGAGACCTGCGCCTGGTTGGCCTCCCGTCCCCCGCAGAATTTCCGCCAGGCGCTGCAGGCGGTGTGGTTCCTGTTTGTCCTGCTGCAGATCGAGTCCAATGCCAGCAGCTTTTCCCCCGGCCGGCTGGACCAGTACCTGCTGCCATACCTGGAGGGCGACCTGCAGGCCGGGCGCCTCACCCTGGCGGAGGCGCAGCGCTGGCTGGAGTTCCTGTGGCTCAAGTTTAACGAGATCGTCCTGCTGCGCAGCAGCTCCAGCGCCCGCTATTTCGCCGGTTTTCCCATTGGTTTCAATGTCATCCTGGGCGGGCAGCGGGCAGATGGCAGTGACGCTGCCAACTTCCTGAGCTACATGTGCCTCCAGGCGCAGATCGACCTGGGCATGACCCAGCCCAACCTGTCCATCCGCATCCACCCGGGCAGCCCGCAGGAGTTCTTGCTGGCTGCGGCGCAGGTGATCAGCCGGGGCAGCGGCATGCCGCAGGTGTTCAACGATGCAGTGATCATCCCCGGGCAGCTGCGGCGCGGGGTCGCGCCTGAGGATGCGCTCAATTACGCCGTGGTCGGCTGCGTGGAGCTGTCCACGCCGGGCAAGGCCCTGGGCTGGAGCGATGCCGCCATGTTCAACATGGTGCGGGTGCTGGAGCTGACCCTGTTTGGCGGCAGGGACCCGCACAGCGGCGTGCAGATTGGCCTGGAGACCCCGCCTCTGGATCAGATGAACTCGCTGCAGGAGCTGGAGGCGGCCTATGACCGGCAGTTGGCGCATTTTGTGGGCCTGATGGTGGAGGGATGCAACGAGGTGGACCGCATCCATGCCGAGGTACTGCCCTCGCCCTTCCTCTCGCTGGTCATTGAGGACTGCATCGATCGCGGCCTGGATGTCACCGCCGGCGGCGCGCATTATAACTTCTCCGGTGTACAGGGTGTGCAGGTAGCCAACGTTGCCGACAGCCTGGCTGCCGTGGAGGCCTTGGTTTTTCGTGGGTGCGGGTCACAGGCCCGCCCGTCCGCCACGCCAGGCGAGCTGCTGCAGGCGCTGCGGGACAATTTTGAGCAGCAGGAGGTGCTGCGCCAGAAGCTGGTCCACCGTGCCCCGAAGTATGGCAACGATGATGAGCGCGTCGACCAGTACGTGCGCCGCTGGGCGGACCGTTACTGTGAGCTGGTGGAGGCCTATCGCAACGTGCGCGGTGGGGTTTACCAGCCCGGTTTTTACACCGTGTCAGCGCACGTGCCCATGGGCGCCGATGTCGGCGCCACGCCGGATGGGCGCCATGCCGGGACGCCGCTGGCGGATGGCGGCTTATCCCCCATGACCGGGCGCGACCTGCGCGGCCCAACGGCGGTGCTGCGCTCGGTTGGCAAGCCCAACCTCGAGCTGGCGTCCAACGGCACGCTGCTCAACATGAAATTCCTGCCGGATTTCTTCCAGGGCGAACAGGCCCTGGAGCGCTTTGTGCTTTTGCTGCGCGGTTTCTGCGAGCTGAAGATTCCCCATGTCCAGTTCAATGTGGTTTCGGTGGACACGCTGCGCCAGGCGCAGCAGCGTCCCGATGAGTTCCGCTCGCTGGTGGTGCGGGTGGCCGGGTACAGCGCTTACTTTACCGAGCTGGATAAGGCGCTGCAGGACGAGATTATCCGCCGCACCGGGTTCCAGTAGCCCCTGGATAAAGACATCCGAAGTTTTCCGAAACTTCGGATGCCTGTGTTTAGCCGCACTTACAGCCG
The DNA here is from genome assembly GCA_903871905.1 of uncultured Chloroflexota bacterium. GTDB lineage: Bacteria > Chloroflexota > Anaerolineae > Anaerolineales > UBA4823 > CAIQIV01. The sequence goes on from CAIQIV010000231.1 coordinate 9,006, forward strand.
GGCCACGATCTGCTCGCGCTGCGAGTGCAGGGCGGCGGTGAACAGCTCATGCTGCAGCCGGGTTTCCTCCGGGGTGACACAGCCGAAAGGCTGGCGCATGTCTTTCCCATGCACCAGCTCGTCGCAAAAAGCGGCGCACATCTGCAGGAAGGCGTCCCCGGCGCCGAACTCGAAGTTGGCGCCGCTGATCGTCGGGTAAGCCGAGGCCGAGCCCAGGTCGCGCTGCTCCCAGGCCTGGGGCTTCCCGCTCTCGTAGCTCATGCTGCGCAGCGTGCGCGGCTGCTTGGTGCTGAACTCCGCCGAGAACTGCGTCCCCGTGATGCGCAGGTACCAGGTGTTGACCTCGCCGGGCTCGATGCGCTTGAAGGACAGCAGCATGGGGAAGGTCCCGGCAGCGCCGTCCACCTCGCAGGCCAGCACGGCATTGTCCCATGTGTCGCAGGGAAGCAGGTTCCCGTTCCTGTCCGGGCGCTGGGGGATGATCTTGGACAGCAGGGCGTGCACGCGGGCGGGGACCAGCCCGTAGCGCAGCGGGATATGCAGGATGTGCATCCCCAGGTCGCCCATGCAGCCGTACTCCCCGCAGAACTGCACCTGGCGCTTCCAGTTGATCGGCTTGCGCGGGTCCAGGTCGCTGGAATGCAGAAAGCCGGCCTGCACCTCAATGATGCGGCCAAAGCGCCCTTCCTGCAAGAAGCGGGTCAGGAGCTGGGCGCCGGGGAAGTAAGTGAACTGGGAGGTGCAGCGGGCAAAGACCTGCGGGTTGGCCTGCAGGGCGGCCAGGATGCGCCGGTTGGCCTCCAGGTCCATGCCAAAGGGCTTCTCGCCCAGCAGGTGCTTGCCAGATTGGATGATGGCAGTGTACATTTCGGCGTGCAGGTGATGCGGGGTGGCGCAGTAGATGGCGTCGATATCCGCCTTATCCAGCAGCTCCCGGTAATCGGAGACGGCATACCGCAGGCCCGGCAGGTTGGAGCGGAACCACTCCACCCCGGCCGGGTTGGTGCCCGCCACGCCGGCGATGCGCGGGGTGTGATCCACGTCCAGCAGCTCCAGCCAGCGGCTGAGCGCCGCGGCGAACTCGCGCCCCATCATTCCCGTGCCGATTATGCCAAAACGGATCTCCTGTTTCATCATCCATACACTCCTTTTTTAGTCCACGCCGATGCCGGCCATCCCTTGCAGTCTGCTGACGATCATCATATCTCCAGATATAAGAACAAACCGTGCTGGATCATACCATTTCTCAATAGCTGTTAGAAATCCGTTCCAGCCTGTGTGGGTCCCTCGTTGATGCGCCCTGGGTCAGGGGGGTGTCACACGATACGCTGTAAGGGGAAAAGAACAGGTTGCCCGGCTGGTTTTCACCCCCTGGTAGAAGTCCAGGGCAAAGGCGGTGTTGCTGGTTGCCAGACCTTTCAGGTCAGTTTTACCGGCGTGTGCCCGCCTTTCCTGGAGACCCACTTGCCCTATTCCCGGGCGAGGCTGTAAAGCGGCTGCAGCTTCTGGTACAGATCCAGGAAGAGGGGATATTGGCGCTCGTAGGCCTCAGAACCCTGGGGATGCCAGACCCTGTGCTCCGTGGAAACCATCTTCTCTACCGCCAGGCTGTAATCGGGGAAGACCCCCAGCGCCTTTCCGCACAGCAGAATATTTCCCAGGTTGGCGGTGTCGCTGACCGAAACGGTGGCGATTGGCTTGCGCAGCACCTTGCCCAGGATCTCCAGCCATACCTTGCTTTTCAGACCTCCGCCAACGGCGCGCACTTCGTTGATTTGAATACCCAGCGACTCGACCGTTTCAATGTTATTCCGCAGGCCAAAGGACACCCCTTCCATGATGGCGCGCACGAAATGCCCTTTGCTCGTGTTCAGATTGACGCCGAAGAAGACGCCGCGGGCGTTGGGGTCCCAATACGGCGTTCTCTCCCCGTTCAGGTAGGGTAAGAAGATCAGGCCGCCGCTGCCTTCCTGCACTTGCGCAGCAGCCTCGTTGTAGCGGTTAAAAATATCCCTGGAAGAGCCGTCCGCATCCTGCTGCCGGTCAAAGGCGTTCTTGAACCATTCCAGCGATTCGCCGGCAGTCTGCATGATCCCCAGGGTGGCCCAGCGTTGGCGCAGGCAGTAATGCCAGCACAGGGTACGGTTCAGCGGGTCCACCAGGGGGTGGTCCGAGCACACCGTGATCACCCCGGCGGTGCCGATGATCAGCGTCACCTGGCCTGGGGATACCATCCCCGCACCGAGGGCCGAGGCGGAGTTGTCCGAACTGCCGTTGACCACCGGGATGCCGGCACTGAGACCGGTCAACTCGCCGGCCTCGGCGCTCACCCTCCCGATGATCTCGTCGGATGGCAGCACCTGCGGATAAACCTGGCGCGGGATGCCAAAGAAATCGAAGGCTTCCTGGGACCAGCATTCCTTTTGCACGTCAAAGACCAGGGTGCCGCTGGCTTCAGCAAAATCGGTGACCATCTCCCCGGTGAGCCGATACTTCAGATAATCCTTGGCTACCAGGATGTGCCGCACGCGAGCCCAGGTTTCCGGCTCATTCTCCTGCACCC
>CAIQIV010000232.1 GCA_903871905.1 uncultured Chloroflexota bacterium
TACCCGCTGGACCTGGTGCTGCCGGTCCGGCAGGGTTGAGGCAGAGAGCATGTCACCCGAAGCATTTGCTCCTGCTCGCATCCTGGGCATCGAGTCGTCTTGCGATGAGACGGCGGCCTCCGTAGTGGAGAACGGCCGCACCATTCTGTCCAACCTGGTGGCTTCGCAGGTTGACCTGCACGCCCAGTTTGGCGGGGTGTTCCCTGAGGTGGCCTCGCGCCAGCATATCCGGGCGATCTATCCCATTCTCGACGAGGCGCTGCGCAAGGCGCACATCGACCTGGCGGAGGTGGACGCGCTGGCGGTGACCCGCGGCCCGGGGCTGCCGGGCTCGCTGGTAATCGGGATCAACGCCGCCAAGGGGCTGGCGCTGGGCAGTGGGCTGCCGCTGATCGGGGTCAACCACCTGGAGGGGCACCTGTATTCGGCCTGGGTCGAGGCGGTTCAGGGCGCCGGGCAGCCGGAGCAGCCGCCCCGCTTCCCGCTGGTGGCGCTGATCGTCTCCGGCGGGCACACCGAGCTGGTGCTGATGACCGGTCACCTGCAGTACCGGCGGTTGGGAGCGACGCTGGATGACGCCGCCGGCGAGGCTTTTGACAAGGTGGCGCGCCTGGTCGGCCTGCCCTATCCCGGCGGCCCCTCCGTCCAGAAGGCCTCGGCAAACGGCGACCCGCGTGCTTTCAATTTCCCGCGCGCCTGGCTGGAGGACGCCTGGAACTTCTCCTTCAGCGGGGTCAAGACGGCCGTGCTGCGCGAGGTGCGCCGCCTGGAGGAGCGCTCCCGCGAGCCGGGCACCCTGCCGGTGGCGGACCTGGCGGCCAGCTTCCAGGCGGCGGTGGTGGATGTGCTGGTGGGCAAGACGATCAAGGCCGCCCGGGCGTTCGGGGCGGGCGAGATCCTGGTGGCGGGCGGCGTCTCGGCCAACAAGGCGCTGCGTGAGACGCTGCGGGCTCGCTGGGACGGACCGCTGCACATCCCGCCGCTCGCGCTGTGCACCGACAACGCCGCCATGATCGCCGCCGCCGGTTACTTTCGCTACTTGAAAGGCCAGCGCGACCGCCTGCAGATGGACGTGCTGCCCAACTGGCCGCTGACCGAGGTTTGACCCCCATTAATTTTCTTTGTGCCTGTGTGGTTCTCTCTTTTCCACAGGCCTCATCTCTTCCAGGATACCTGCCAGACGATCCGCCAGGAGCGCCCGGTCGAACTCCTGTTCCACGCAGCGGCGGCCGCTGAACCCCATGCGCTGGCACAGCCCGGGGTCAGCCGCCAGGCGGCGCACGGCGGCGGCCAGCGCAGCCGGGTCGCCCGGTGGGACATAGACGCCGGCCTCAGCGCGTTCAACCACCTCCCGCATTACCCCATCGATAGCCAGCACCACCGGCCGCCCGGCAGCCAGGTAGTCGAACACTTTGTTGGGGTAGACGGTGGCGTACAGCGGGATAGGCTTGAGGATGGCCAGGCAGGCATCCGCCGCGGCCAGCGCCTGGGTCATTTGCGCCTTGGGCACCGGCGGCAGGAAGCTGACGTTGGTCAGCCCCATTTCTGCCGCCTGGGCCTGCAGGGCGGGTTTCTCCTTGCCATCGCCCAGCAGCACGATCTGTACCTCGGGCCGTCCGGCGAGCTGCGCCGCAGCCTGCAGCGCTACCCCCAGGTCGTTGGACATGCCGTGGGCGCCGGCGTACAGCACCACAAACTTGCCCTGCAGCCCGTAGGCCTGGCGAAATTCTTCGCCTTTGGCTGCGGGGTCAAACATGCGCGGGTCGGCCCCGTTGGGCACCAGCTCGATGCGCCGCGCCCCCCGCTGGCGCACATGCTGGATGAACCCAGGCGAGTTGACCAGCAGGCGGTCGGCATGGCGGTACAGGAAGCGCTCCAGCCACTCGGAGAGGCGGATCAACAGCGGTTGGCGCAGCACCCCCACCCCCACGGCGAACGCCGGCCACAGGTCGCGCACCTCGAACAGGAAGGGCACTCTCTTCAATCGCGCCAGTGCCCAGGCGGTGACCCCCTGGAAGATGGGGGGTGAGGTGCCCCAAACCAGGTCCACCTGCCTGACCATCAGCCCCAGGATGAAGGAGGAGACCATGAAGCTGAAGAAGCTGAACACGCGGTGCACAAAGCTGCGGTGCAGGGCCGAGTAGGTGTAGGCGCGCAGGATGGTCACCCGGCTGTCCGGGTCATCTTCCCCTGCGGGGGCGGCCGGCGTTGGCGGGGGGGGGTGAGCCAGGCTGGAACCGTCCCTGGCAGGGACGGCTGCTCCGCCGGTAAGGTAGCTGACCGGGCTGGCGATCACCGTGACGCGATGGCCGCGCCCGGCCAGGTAGCGGGCTAATTCGTGGTGGCGGGTGCCGCCGGGTTGGTCCAGGGCGGCAAAGGCCTGGTGGATGATCAGAATATGCATCGGCTTACTCGCGGCATACATGCCGGGGAAACTCCCAGGTGCTCTCCAGGAACAGGTCGCCGCCCGGAGGGGACCCCAGGTGGAGGCTGGCAGCCGCGGAGAGGGCCGGGACTTTATGTCCATAGGTGGGTGCAGCCCAGCCGCGCGCCGCCTCGACCGGGACGGGCTGCGGGGCATAGACCAGCTCCCCGGCGCGTGCCAGGCTGCACTCCAGCGACCGCGGGCTGGCGATGGTCAGGGTGATCCAGCCGTAGGGCGATTTTATTTTTAGTATGAAAGCGTTGCCGCCCGGCGCCTGGACCTCCCACTTCCAATCTGGAAGCAGCCAGTGCAGGCGGGCGCTCACCATGGGCGGCGGCTGGCGAGAGCCCGCTTCCGTTGGCAAGAGCCAGTCCTGTACCACCCAGCGGTCGGGGTGCAGCACGGACACCTGGCGCTGGTGGACCAGATGCAGGCCGCGGTAGCCGTCATGCCGGGCCAGCAGGTTCTCCGCCGATCCGTCCCCGGTGCGGTCGCGCAGGATGACCCGCGCCTGCGCCCAGTCCAGGAACAGGAAGCGCCCGGCGGGGGTCATCTGGTCACGCCCGTCAACGCTCAGCGTGTTGTGGAAGGTGGTGTGGACCAGGGCGTTGTCCCAGGGCGGCGGGGCGTTGTACAGGTAGGTCCCGGCGTCCTGCGCCACGTTGAGCCCGCGCCACCACAGGTCCAGGTGGAGCTGGTCGGCATGTCCCGGGCGGGAGGCGAAGCGCGCCGCCCGCAGGTAGGCCCAGGAGCGGCGGGAGCGCAGGACATGCGGGGTATCCCGCAGCTCTGCAGCCATCGAGCCGGCTGCCGCCTGGTTGTCCCTCTTTTTCATATCCTGCGCAATTTGCGCATTGGTGTAAATCGATTTTTCCCATCCTGCCTCCCCCAGCCACAGCAGGGGCTCGTCCCAGGGACCCAGGGGGAAGGGGCGCTCACCCAGGAAGGCCTGGGCGGCGGCCTGCAGCGCCGGGCGGTAGTCGCTGAAGGGACAGGCCGCCAGCGGCAGCAGGTTGGCCCCGTCGTTGGGCCCCAGGTTGGGGGGGCAGCCGCTGCCGCGGTCGACCAGCTTGAGCAGCCAGCGCGTCCCGGCTGCCAGGGCCTGCTGCACAGCCTCATCCAATGTTTCTCCCTGGCTGGCAGCCAGGCGGCGCACCCACAGGGCGGCCTGCAGCGCCAGGCGGTGGTAATTGACGCTGTGCTGGATGTAGGCGCCGTCGGGGGCGAACTGGGTCAGCACGGCGTGGTTGAACCAGCGCCGTCCCAGGCGGCCCCATTCCTGCGCCTGGGGGTGCCCCGGCAGCAGGACGCTGGCGGTCCACAGGCCAGCGGCTTCGACCAGCAGGTGGTTGTTCTTTTGGGCGCGGGCATAGGCCAGGCTGGGCGGGATGCGCCGGGCGTGAGCTGCGGCTGCCTGGACCAGCCGGCGCCGGCGTTCGGGTGTGGTGTGCGGCGAGGCGGCGAAGACCTGCAGGGCAAAGCTGAAGGCCATCAGGCGCATGGCCACCTCCTGGGCTGAGATCCAGTTGGGCCCCAGGTTGGCCGGGTTGGCGTCCAGGAATGTTTCAAGCTGCTGCCACAGCGCGGCGGCGCAGCGCTCGTCCCTGTCCAGGTGGTAGGCGCGCGCCAGGACGAAGATCCAGCCGCAGCGCGCCGGTTCCCAGGTCCACTTGATGTCCCGCTCGGGGCTGGCGGCAGGTTCTCCACGGTAGGCGGTCCAGTGGCGCAGCGGACCGGGGGGGGCCAGCTCCAGGCGGACGGCCGGACCGCCGAACAGGCGGCTTTTGCCGGCAGCGATCTCCTCTGCCTCGCGGCGCAGGTCGGAGGCGCCAGCGGCTCCCAGGGCGCCTGACAGCACCCGGGGCTGCTGCAGGGTCAGGAAGGGCTGGAACTCGCCCGCCGCCCCGCCCGGCCAGGGGAAGGCATCCCCGGCGGGCGTCCGGCGGCGCAGGGCGCCGCTGTGCAGCCCGAGCTGGTAGGAGGCGTAATCCCTCAATGCCGGCAGCCCAAGCTCCCGGGCGGCCTTGAAGGCCAGGGCCAGGCGCGGCGTCATGCAGCCGGGTCCGGCCGGTCTCCGCCCGGGCCAGGCAGCCAGCGGTCGACGGCCTGCAGCATGGCCTGCAGGACCTCCAGCGAGCGCAGCGGCTCGCCGGGGATCTCCAGGCTGTGGTTGGCGCCGTTGGCGGAGAATACCTGCACGTGCGGCAGCCCGGCCAGGTGGGCCAGCCCCTGTGGATCGAAGGCCGGGTCACCCGTCCCCCCGACCAGCAGGGCCGGGCCGCGGGCGCGCCGGATGGCATCCACCACCAGCGGCTGGCGCAGCAGCGGGGTGAGCCAGATACACGGGACGCCGGGCAGCACGGCGCTGAGATGCGCCAGGGCCAGGGTGCCGATCGATTTACCGGCCAGCAACAACTGCGCCGCCGGGCGGCGGCTGCGCCCCTCCTGGACGGCGGCCTGGGCGTCGGCGGCTGCACGCTGCGCCTGCTCGGGACGGGAGAGGGACTGGAAATCCGGGCCAGTGTAATCGGTAAGGAGCTGCAGCACATCTGCACCGCGGGCCAGCAAAAGCTGCGCCGTGTAGTACAGCAGCGGCATGTCGCAGGTATAGTTCAGCCCGGGGAAGAGCACCGCCAGCCGCGGCGCCGGGCGGCTGTGGTGCAGAAAGTGGTTGGGTACCCCTTTCCCTTCCGCATTGGTGATGGGGAGTGAAGAGAAATGGATCTCGTCCATGTTCACGGGTTCAAGAAAGCGTACCTGGCTTTCAGCGCATTGTACACGTAATTGGTCCACGCCAGGCGCATGGCCTCCCAGGAGAGCTGGTGGGTGGAGAAAGTCTGCAGGATGAAGCGGTCCTGCAGGCAGACGGTCAGTGTGCCGTAGTGGTCGGGGTCGGAGCTCTTGATCCCGGTGAGCAGGATGGCATCCCCCTCGCCGGTCCTCTCCATCAGGTCGCCAATGTCCACGTTGAAATTCCAGTAATCGGTGACGGCGGTGAAGATGCCGGAAACCAGGTTGTTGGGCTCGGTCATTACGGGATGGCCGGGCGCCAGGGGCCACATGATCTGGTTGCGGTAGCCGACCTTGCCCCAGTCGCGCTGCACGCGCACCCCGCACTCTCGCAGCAGCGGCTCGATCACCCCGCGCGAAACCTTGTCCAGGTACCAGGTCTCGAGGATCACGGATGAGCCCTGTTTCAGGGCGTCCGTGGCATAGGTGTAGAACTCGCCGGAGACGCGGGTTTTGTGCTCAGCGGCAATGATCACCAGGTCCCAGCCGTTGGGCGGGGCGTTGAACAGGAACTGGTTTTTCAGCTCGCCCAGGGCGGTGTGGGTGTCGGTGACATTAGTGAGCCCCATGTCATCCAGGGTGGACTTGACGTAGCGCCGGTAGCGCTGGTCGTTGAAGTCTTCGAAGAGCAGGATGTTGGCGGTGCGCATGAAGGCGTCCAGGTCCTGCGCCGGCGGCGGAGGCGGCAGGGTGGGTTGGGCGGTGGCGGATTGGGGCTGGACCGGCGCCGGGGCAACTACGGGCAGTGTAGGCTGGGCTGGCGGCTGTGTTGGTGGCAGAGGGGGTTGGGTGGGCGGCAGCGGGGTGGGCGGGACCGCAGTGGGCTGCGCCAGGGCGGTCTGGGTCAGGGCAATTGAAGTTTGCTGGATGCCCAGGGCGATGGCGGTAGACTGTAAGGAATTGTTGCCGCTTTGCAGCAGGCCGCAGCCGGCGCTGCTGAGCAGCAGGAGCAGCAGCAGGAGAACCACCGGCAAAAGGCGTCCCATCCAGGTTGTCTTGAAAGTATGGTTCATAGCGGGTCCCTCCAATTACAGAATTCTAAATCGCGACCTTCCTCCCGCTGCGCAGGGATGCCACCGCAGCGAAAGAAGCGCGTGTGACGCCAAGCAGTTGAGAATATGGGATGGGCGGTGGGCAGCCCGTGGTCAGGGCAGCGCTGAAGGCCCTCCATTCCGCTCGGTGGCCCTTGTCCTGGCGCAGGTAAGAGCGATACACCTGGCGCTTGCCGTTGAAGGCGGTCTCCAACAGGCGGAAGTCGTCCAGGGCTGCAGCCCTCCCGGCGCAGAACACCTCCACCCGCTCCTTGGGGAAGGATTTATCGCCGTTGGCCAGGTAGGTCACGGTTCCCAGCGAGCCATCCGGGAAGGTGAAACTGAGCACCACGTTATCTTCACGGTAGCGCCCGCCGGAGGGCAGCACCTGGGCGCTGACCTCCCGGGGGGGAGCGCCGACCAGGAAGGTGAGAAAGTCGATAAAGTGACAGCCCTCGCCGATGATGCGCCCTCCACCCTGCCCCGGGTCGTGCACCCAGTGGGTGAGAGGAATGAAGCCAGCGTTGACCCGGTAATGGGCGGCCAGCGGCTCCGGGCGCGGCCCGAGAAACTCGGCCAGGCGGCGCGCCAGCGGGGCAAAGCGCCGGTTAAAGCCCACCACCAGCATGGGAGCCGGGCTGCCGTTCTCCCCAGGCTGCAGCGCCTGCTCAATCTGCTCCAGCTCGGCTGCATTCAAAGCCAATGGTTTCTCGCAGAAGACGTTCTTGCCGGCGGCCAGCGCTGTCAGCACCTGGGAGGCGTGCAGGTGGTGGCGGGTGAGGATGGCCACCGTATTGACCTGCGGGTCCTGGATTACCTGGTCCGCCTGGCTGGCGGCGTAGCTGAACCCGAAGCGGCTTTTTGCCTGTTCGGCGCTGGCCCCCGAGGCGGAGACGATGCCAACCAGCCTGGTCTGCGGGTCGAGACGCACGGCGGGCAGCAGCACAGCCGTGGCGAAATTCCCGGCGCCCAGCACACCCAGCGCCACCTCCGGCAGCGGCGCCCTCTCTCTTTCCCCCTCTCCCTGTAGGGAGAGGGCCGGGGTGAGGGTCTCTTCCTCTCCCTGTAGGGAGAGGGCCGGGGTGAGGGTCTCTTCCGGCTGAGGATAAGTCAGCAGCACACCCAGGAAGGGCTCCCCGGCCTTGCCGCCGGCTTTACCGGTGATCAGCTCATACGCCTGGGGCGCCTGGTGGATGGGAAAGCGGTGGGAGATCAGCGGGTGGACGTCGATGCGCCTCTCCGCCAGCAGGTCAACTACCGCCTCCAGGTTGCGGCCCTCTGTCCAGCGCACGTAGCCGGCGGGGTAATCGTGTCCCCCCTCTTCGTAAGCCGGGTCATAGCGCCCCGGGCCATAGGAGCGGGAGTTGAGGAAGGTCAGTTCTTTTTCATAATAAACCTTGCGTGGGATGGTCAGCCCGACCGCGCCGACCGCCACCACGCGGGCGCGGTCGCGGGCCACGGCGCCCGCCAGCTCAACCGGGTCGGTGGAGGGCGTATCGGCGCAGATCAGCACGGCGTCACAGCCGCGGCCGCGTGAGAAGGACAGCGCCGCTTCAATCGCCTGCGGCCGCTCCACGGCAGCCGCCCCCATCTGGCGGCCAAGCTCCACCCGGCGCGGGTCGATATCCACCCCCAGCACCTGGCAGCCAGCCGCCCGGGCGATGCCGGCGGCCAGCAGCCCCAGCAGGCCCAGCCCGACCACCGCCACCCGCTCGCCGAGCTGCACCTCGGCCAGCCGGAAGCCGTGCAGCGCAATCGCCCCCAGGGTGGTGAATGCCGCGGCGTCAAAATCCACACCCTCTGGCAGGGGCACCAGCAGGTTGACCGGTACACAGGCGTACTCGGCATGCACCGCAAAGCCACCCCCGGCGCACGCCACCCGCTGCCCGGCCTGGAAGTTGTGCACCCCGGGGCCAACTTCGATAATGGTTCCTGCTGAGGAGTAGCCCAGCGGCATGGGCTGTTCCAGCCGGTTGAAGGCGGCCTCCAGTGTGGTCAGCACGCCCTCGCGGCGCGCCTTGTCCAGCACCTGGCGCACCAGGTCGGGGCGGGCGCGCGCTTTTCCCAGCAGGGACTTGCCGGCAAATTCCACCACCATGCGCTCGGTCCCGGCGGAGACCAGGGAAGCCGCGGTGCGCACCAGCACCTCGCCGGGTTGGGGGGATGGGGTGGGGACATCCAGGACGGCGGTTTCGCCGTTGCGTAAGTTTTGAAAGACCTGTCTCATGCAGCTATTATAGCTTCTCCTTCTGCTCAAGACCAGACCGGCCTTCGCTGCTGGCGACGCGGATTACCTGGTCCACGGTCTTCACCTCCTCCGGTCGGTGGCTGATCAGCAGCAGGGAGCGGCCGGCGGCATGGGCGCGCAGGGCGGCAAAGACCTGCCGGGCGGTAGGCGCGTCCAGGCTGGCAGTCGGCTCATCCAGCACCAGGATGGGGGCATCCTGCAGCAGCAAGCGGGCGGCTGCCAGGCGCTGCCGCTCGCCCCCGCTCAGCTTTACCCCTTGTTCCCCGGCCCAGGTGTCCAATCCTGCCGGCAGGCCCTTGACCAGGTCCAGCAGGCGCACCTGGTCAAGAGCCTGGAGCATCTCGGCGTCCGAGGCGCTGGGGCGGGCCAGCAGCAGGTTCTGGCGCAGGCTGGCGCTGAAGATATAGGGGTTCTGGGGCAGCACGCCGAATATGCTGCGCACCTCGGCGCCTGGCAGGCGGCGCAGGTCGATACCGTTGAGCAGGATCTCCCCCATTTGGTAGTCCCAGAAGCGCAGCAGCAGGCTGACCAGCGTGGTTTTGCCGCCGCCGCTTGGCCCGGACAATGCCAGGGACCCGCCAGGCGGTAGCCTGAATGAGAGCCCCTGAAGCACGGCAGGACCGGGCCGGGCTGTCCCGGCTGGCGCGTCCAGTGGGGGTGGGTAGCGGAACCACAGGTTGCACACCTCCAGGCTGCAGCCCGGCGCTGGCAGGGCTTTGCCTGTCGCTGGGGTCCCTGGGGCAGCAGGCAGGGAGGCAGGGATGGTCGGTTCCGGGACCTCGGGGGCAGCTTTCACCACCTCCAGCAGGCGCCGGGCCGACTGCAAGCTGACCTCCATCTGCTGCGCCGCCTGCGGCAGCGGTGCGGCAGCCTCAAAGCTGCTCATCACCACCAGGACGATCACCGGCAGGAAGACACCAGAGATGAGCCCCGCGCTTACCCAGGGGATAGCCAGGACCAGCGCCAGCCAGGCGCCCAGCCCGACCAGCAGGCTGAAAGCGGCGGCTTGCAGCCCATTCCAGGCGGCCAGGCGGCTTTGCGCATGCAGGGATGCGCCATCCAGGGCTGAGAGTTGCCCCAGCCAGCGTTCGCCCTGGTTGAAGGCCAGCAGCTCTGGCAGCCCCTGCAGCGCCTCGACCAGGCGGGCAGAGAGCCGGGCGCGCTGTAAAACCACCGCGGCGGCTGCGGGACGGCTGCGAGCCCGGATCAATAGGGGGAGCCCAAGCCCGGCAGCCAGGAAAAGGAGGGTAAATCCGGCGGCGATCTCGCCGCCGGCGAGATCGCCGGGGGAAAAGCCTGGGGTGAAGGCGGGCAGCAGCAGGTTGGCAGCTCCCAGGACCAGGGCGGCTATCAGCGGAGGCGCCAGGGCGCGCACGTAGAAATTCTCCAGGGCATGGATGTCGCTGGTGATGCGCCCCAGCAGGTCGCCGCTGGGGTAGCGCTGCAGGCGGGCCGGAGCCAATGGCTCCAAGGCCTGGTAAAATTGCTGGCGCAGGCGCGCCAGCAGGTGGAAGGTGGCCTGGTGCGAGGTAGTGCGCTCCAGGTAGCGAAACACGCCGCGGGCAATGCCAAAGAAGCGCACCCCGGCGACGGCTGCCTGGATCTCAGCGATGGAGGGGTGCAAAGCCGCAGTGGCAATGATGTAGGCCGAGGTGGCCATCAGCCCGATCCCACTGGCAGTGGCGGCAAAGCCGCATCCGGCAGATAGGGCCACCCAGCCCCGGTAGGGGCGGAGCAGCTCCAGCAGCCAGGGTAGCGGGCGGCGGACCCCATGATCGGATGCAGGCAGGGAGAGGGTAGGGATGGGTCTCAGACTCGCCCCTACTTCCCATTTCTTGCGCGGGTGTGCCTCGGGCTGGGAGGATTGACCTATGCCATCCTGGCTCCCGGGTTCCAGGCTGGCAGCGATCAGCCCGGCGGCGTGGGCGTCCCGGAGCACCTCGCCCGGACTGCCGCAGGCGGCCACCCGCCCGGCCTGCAGTACGATCACCAGGTCTGAGTGCTGAATGGTGGCCAGGTGGTGGGCAATGATAACCGCGGTACGTTCCGGCAGCAGCCTGTCCAGCGCCTGCTGGATGCGCCGGGTGTTCTTGGGGTCCAGATGCGCTGTGGGCTCGTCCAGGATGAGCAGGGGGGCCTGGCGCAGGGTTGCCCGGGCCAGGGCCAGCCGCTGCGCCTGCCCGCCGCTCAGTTGTCGGCCGCTTTCTCCGATCAGCGTCTCATATCCCTGCGGCAGACTGGCAAGAAACGCCTCAATCTGCGCCTGGCGGGCAGCCTGCTCGATTTGGGCCTGGCTGGCCTGTGGGCTGCCCAGGCGCAGGTTGGCGGCTGCCGTATCATGAAAGATGGTGGGGCGCTGCGGCAGCCAGGCCAGCCGTGTCCGCCAGGCAGGAACCGGGATATCTTCCAGCCGCCTGCGCCCGCCGTCCTCCACCCAGATGTTGCCCTGCGCGGGCTGGATGAAGCGCAGCAGCAGGCTGGTCAGGGTGCTCTTCCCGCTGCCGCTTGGCCCGACCAGGGCAACTTTCTGCCCAGGCTGGATCGAAAAGCTGACCTCCTGTAGAGCCGGGCGGCTGTCCGGGTAGGAGAAGCTGACATTTTCAAAGGTGATGCCGATCCCGGCTCCGGAGCCGGTTGGCGCTTCGGGCCGTGAGTCCGTGGACCTGCCGGCCGAGGCATCCATGGGCAGCGGCTGATCCAGGATGGCGAAGATGCCCCGCGCCGCCTCAGCTCCTGCTGTCCCGGCGTGGAAGCGCCCCCCCAGCAAGCGCAGGGGCTGGTAAAACTCAGGGGCCAGCAGGAGGATGAAGAAAGCCTGCTCAAAAGAGATCTGCTTGTACAGCAGGCGCAGGCCGACCTCCACGGCAATCACCGCCGTGCTCAGGGTGGCAACCAGCTCCAAAGTCAGGGAGGACAGGAAGGTCACCCGCAGCACACTCATGGTGGCCTGGCGGTAACGCTCGCTCACCCTGGCAATAACGCCGGTTTGTTCCTGGCTGCGCCCCAGGATTTTCAGGGTGGTCAGCCCCTGCAGCACATCCAGAAAGTAGGCGTTCATGCGGCTCAGCCCCAGCCACTGGCGGCGGGTCAGTGCGGCGGAGGTGCGCCCGATGAGGGTCATGAACAAGGGGATCAGCGGCGCTGTGCACAGCATGATCACCCCGGAAAGCCAATCCAGGGGAAAGACAACCGCCAGGAAGAGCAGGGGCAGCAGCGCGGCCTGGAGCAGCTGCGGCAGGTATTGGCTGAAATAGGCGTCCAGCGCCTCCACCCCCTCCAGCGCCTGGTTGACCAGCTCGGCGCTGTGCTCGCCCTGAGTGTAGGCCGGGCCAAGTGCAAACAGGTGCGCCAGCAGACGCTGGCGCAGGCTGGCTTTCACCCGGCGCGCCAGGGCGCTGGCGCTGACCTCGTTGAGGTAGGACAGGCCGGCGCGCAGGATAAAGACCGCCAGCAGCAGTTCCAAGAAAGGCGCTGCCCCCTCCAGCGAGGCCCCACCCAGGAATACCTGGCCGGTTACCTGGCTGAAGAGCCAGGCCTGCAGGATGGACAGCGCGCCCAGGCCCAGGCCGGCCACAGCCGTCCACGCCAGGTCCAGGGAGGCGGGCTTCCACCGGGCCGGGCGCGCACAGTGCAGCAGGCGAGCGTGGACGTTCAATAGGTCAAAGTTTCAGGTTTGCTCTCAATGCGCTTGCGGAAGACCCAATATGTCCAGGCCTGGTAAGCCAGGACAATGGGCACGAAGAACAACGCCACGATAGTCATCACCGTCAGGGTATAAGGTGAGGAGGCGGCATTGTAGATGGTCAGGCTCCAACCCGGGTTCAGCGTAGAAATCATCACCCGTGGATACATGATGAGAAAGAGCGTGGTGATGGTGGTGGCGATGGTCACCGCTAGCATGGCAAATGCCCAGCCCGTCCGGTTGGAACGCAAGAAAAACAGGCTCAGCAGCATGGTCACCATGCCTGAGATGGGGATGATGCCAGGGTTAACGCCCAGGTGAACCAGGATATCGGTGGAGAAATAGGTGGCGACCAGCATGACCAGCATGATTGCCCCAGCTGGCAGCCACAGG
Organism: uncultured Chloroflexota bacterium; assembly: GCA_903871905.1. Lineage (GTDB taxonomy): Bacteria > Chloroflexota > Anaerolineae > Anaerolineales > UBA4823 > CAIQIV01. Next base: position 12,570 of record CAIQIV010000232.1, read on the forward strand.
CGCACTGCCAGGCGGCTGGCTTTTTCCTGAAGCTCTCCGCTGGTCTTCAAGCTGAGGAACACGGCACCATACAGGGTGAACACCCCCAGGGAGGCCAGGCCAGCCAGCAAGCTGTATGGGTTAAGCAGGCCGAGGAAACCGCCCACGTAAGTCATGCTGGCATCAATGGGTAAACCGCGCGCCAGGTTGCCAAAGAGCACACCGATCAGTAGGGCGGGGACCGCGCTGCCCAGGAAGATGCACCAATCCCACGCGCTGCGCCAGCGCGGGCTGGGATCTTTGCTGCGGAACTCGAAGGCCACGCCGCGGGCGATCAGGGCCAACAGCAGCAGAAAGAAAGCCAGGTAGAAACCGCTGAACAGGGTGGCGTACCAGTTGGGGAATGCAGCAAAAGTCGCCCCACCGGCGGTCAGCAGCCAGACTTCATTGCCGTCCCAGTGAGGTCCGATGGTGTTGATGATCACCCGGCGTTTCAGGTCCTGGCGCGCCGGATCCTGGTCTCGGCCCAGGAATGGCAGCAGGATGCCTACGCCGAAGTCAAAGCCTTCCAGCAGGCAAAAGCCTGTATACAGGACAACGATCAGGATAAACCACAGGGTATTCAGGTCCATTGCTAATCTCCTGGTAGCGACAGGTCTCAGACCCGCCCCTACTTGTCGAAGTGTGTACGGCAGGTCCCTTATGCACCCACCAGGGGGATGCTGGCCTCGCTCGCGCTGTCTGCTGCGGCGCTGCCAGGTGCCGGGGGGCCGCTGCGGGCGAACTTTGCCAGCAGGTAGATGTCGGCAGCCATCAGGGCGCCGTAGACCAGGGTGAAGCCAAGCAGGGTGAGCAGCACTTCACCGCCGGTTACCCCGATGGAGATACCATCGCTGATCTTCATCAGTCCAAAGACAATCCAGGGGGCGCGGCCCAGTTCGGTCATCAGCCAGCCGGTAGTATTGGCCAGGTAGGGCAGGGCAATGGCCCAGGTTAGCAGGGGCAGCAGAAGCGGATGCTTGCGAAAGCCGGTTCGCCACAGGTAGATCGAGACCAGGGCCAGCGCCAGCATGGCAAACCCGGCGCCGACCATCAGGCGGAATGACCAGTAAGTCACAGCTATGGGTGGAATGTAATTTCCTGGGCCATAAGTTTGTTCATATTCGGTCTGCAAGTTGTAGATGCCCTTTACCTCGCCGGAGGGCCGGTTGTAGGCCAGCAGGCTGAGCACGTAGGGGATGCGGATGGCAAACACGTCCGCCCGCTGCGATAAGTCGCCTATAGTGATCAGGGAGAAGGACGCCGGGTCCTCGCTGGTCCACAGTGCTTCCGCGGCGGCCATCTTCATTGGCTGGCTGGCCACCATGTGCTGTGCCTGGGAATGCCCATTCAGGATCAGCAGGGCGATGGCGATGCTGCCGGCGATGGCGCCGATCTGGAAGGAGCGCTGGAAGAATTCGGTATGCTGCCTGCGCGCCAGGTGGTAGGCGCTGATGCCCAGGACGAAGAACGCAGCGGTGACGATACCTGCCAATACTGTATGTGGGAACATGACCTGCAGGTTGGGATTGGTGAGCAGGGCGAAGAAATCAGTCATTTCTGCCCGCCCGTTGCGCAGGGCGTAGCCGACTGGCTGCTGCATGAAGGAGTTGGCAATTAAGATCCACAGCGCAGACAGGTTGCTGCCAATGGCAACCAGCCAGATCACCACCGCATGCAGCTTTTTTGAGATACGATCCCAGCCAAAGACCCACACTCCTAGAAAAGTTGATTCCAGGAAGAAAGCCAACAGCGCCTCAACCGCCAGCGGTGCACCGAAGATATCTCCTACGAAGCGGGAGTATTCGGACCAGTTCATGCCAAACTGGAATTCCTGCACAATGCCTGTGACTACCCCCATGGCAAAGTTGATCAGGAACAGCTTGCCCCAGAATTTGGTCATCTGCTTGTAGATATCCTGCCCGCTGCGCACATACTGGGTTTCCATCCAGGCTACCAGGATGGAAAGCCCCAGTGTAAGCGGGACAAAAAAGAAATGGTAAACTGTCGTGATCGCAAATTGGATGCGAGCCAGCAAGACCGGATCCATCAGAAACTCCTTCCCGGCGAGATGGTGGAGATCACTGCCTCTGTACAGCATATCCCCGGATTGCCTGGTATCTAGATGTTGCTGTATGGAATCATAATCCCTTTTCCTATTCAGGCAACAGGGGAGTGTCATAAAGGATATGGGACAGATGTCATAAAAATGAAGATGGCGTCGCCAGGCAGGAATGCCTGGCGACGCCATCCGGGTATGAGAAGAACCTGGTGTCAGGAACGCCAGAAGCCGCGGCGCACAGGCCGCACATCTTCAGCAGTGATGAATGCCGAGGGGTCCACATCGCTGACAAGCTCATAGACCCGGTCGACATTTTTACGCAGCACGCTGCAGTTGAGCAGGGTTACCATACCGTCCTTGCCGCGCGCCGGCACCTCCGTGATACCGTAACCCTCGGTCCGCAGGCGCTCGGCGACGGCTGTCCCCAGGCGCGAGCTGATGATTGTCAAATGCACGTGCCCGATTGCCAGGCGCTCTTCCAGGACCATGCCCAGCACCACGCCGGTAGCAAAGCCGGAGGCGTAGCCAAACACGGTCAGCGGGTTGCTCAGGTTGCGCAGCACCGAGGTGATTGCCAGGACAAAGATGGCGGATTGCATGAACCCCAGGCCCCAGGCGATCTTTTTCTTCCCGCGCATCATGAACAGCACGCGCAGTGTGTCCAGGCTCATGTCAAGGACGCGCGCCAGGAAGATGAGACCGGCCTGCATCCAGGCTTCGGGCGATAATAAAATTTCCATAATAATCCTTGATACAGACGCTGGGCTAACCAGCCGTCTTCTTGGTGCTCTCTGGCAGACGCATCCCAGTCATATACAGGCGTTCAATGTACTCTTTGACCATGCGCCGCGTGCTGAACTGGGGCGCCAGGGTGCGGATCGATTCCTTCATGCGAGCAATCCACTCCCCGGGCAGGCCATCTGAGGTGCGCAGCCGGTAATACAGCGGGACGATATCATTTTCCAGGGTTTCATACAGGCTGGCGGCATCTTCTTTGTCTTGCAGGTCCAGATCAGTGTATTCGATATCCTTGCCGATAGCCCAGCCGTTTTTGTCGTTAAAGCCCTCGCGCCACCAGCCGTCCAACACCGAGAAGTTGAGCACCCCATTCAGAGCAGCCTTTTCTCCCGATGTTCCGGAGGCTTCATTAGGGCGGCGCGGGGTGTTGATCCACACATCCACGCCCTGCACCAGGTAGCGCGCCAGGTTCATATCATAGTCATCCAGGAAAACCAGCCTGCCGCCAGTGTCGGCGCGCTTGATCACCCGGTAGAGTTCCTGGATCAGCAGCTTGCCCTGCTCGTGGTCGGGATGAGACTTGCCGGCGAAGATGATCTGCACTGGCATTCCAGGCTTGTTGAGTATCTTCAACAGGCGGTTCAGGTCGCTCATGATCAGGCTGGCGCGCTTGTAGGGGGCAAAGCGGCGGGCAAAACCGATGGTCAGGGCGTATGGATCGAGCATCACCCCTGAAGCCACCACCTGCGATGGGTGCGCTCCACCGTACATCCACTCCTGGCGGGCGCGCTCACGAATATAGGCTACCAGCTTGCGTTTCAGGTGGCGCCGCACTGCCCACAGCTGGTCATCGGGAATATCGATGACCCTCTCCATTACGCTCAGATCATCTACATGCTCCATCCAGTCCAGGCCCAGGTAGCGGTCGAACAGATGGCGCAGGCGGCGTGCCAGCCAGGTGCCTGTATGCACGCCGTTGGTGACATGGGTGATGGGGACAGTTTCAGGATGGCGGTCAGGCCATAAGAAGCCCCACATCTGGCGGGTGACCTTGCCATGCAGCTCCGAGACCGCATTGCGCCCGTGTGACATGCGCAGAGCCAGGACAGGCATGCTGAATGTATCGCCCCAGGAGATGGTGTGCCGCGCCAGGTCGATAAACTGTTCGCGCGTCAGGTCAAGCTGCTCCCACCAGGTGGCGCAGTACTTGTCCACCAGCCACAGGGCAAACTCATCGTTGCCAGCCGGAACCGGGGTATGCGTGGTGAATACATTGGATGCGCGCACAATCTCGACGGCTTGATCAAAAGTATGATCTGCCTGCATCAGTTCCTTGATGCGCTCCAGGGACAGGAAAGCCGAGTGCCCTTCGTTCATATGCCAGACGCTGGGGTTATAGCCCAGGACGCGCAGGGCGCGCACGCCGCCAACGCCCAGCAGGATCTCCTGCGAGATGCGCAGATCCAGGTCGCTGCTGTACAGGCGGGCAGTCAGGGCGCGGTCGCTGGGAGAGTTGCTTTCCACGTTGCTGTCCAGCAGGTATAGCGGGACGCGCCCGACGTGAATCTCCCAGATGCGTACCTGGACCTCGCGGCCGGCAATTTCTACACAGATGGTGACCGGTTTGCCTTCCTCGTTGAGCACAGGGATGACGGGCAGGTCCTCCATTTTATTTGGGTTATAGCGCGCTTCCTGCCAGCCGTCCTCGGTGATGTGCTGGATAAAGTAGCCCTCGGCGTAGAAGAAACCGACGGCGACAAACGGCAAGCCCAGGTCGCTGGCCTCTTTGGTATGGTCGCCAGAGAGGATCCCCAGGCCCCCAGCGTACAGAGGGATGGCCTCGTGCAGGCCAAACTCCATGGAGAGGTAAGCCACCAGGCGGTTGCGCAGGTCGGGGTGGGTCTGGCTGAACCAGGTGGTCCCTGCCCCGGTATACTCATCAAAGGCCTTGAAGATGCGATCGTACATCTCCAGGTAATAGCGGTTGTTGGTCACCGCATTCAACTTGGGTCGTTCGACCTGGCGTAAGAATACCACCGGGTTGTGACCGCATTTTTCCCAAAGCTCCGGGTCAATGCGGGAAAACAGGCGCATGGCGTCCGGGTTCCAGGTCCACCAGATATTGTAGACCAGCTCACCCAGGCGGCTGATGCGCCGCGGCAGGCTGAAATGATTGGGGGTTGCCGCGCGGAAGGGTTCCATATGTTTCTATCCTTTCTGGGCAAGACTGGCATTGGGTGTCGTGTCGTCCATGTTTTGGCCAACCAGCCTGCCCAGGAAATGTTCGCAAACAAATATATTACCACAAGATCGGGCTTATTCAGCGCTAAGAATCTTCATTATCTTGACCGGGTTTCCCCTGGTCATCCGGCGGGCATGTGGCTACAATACAGAGGAAGGTCAAAATGGAGAAACCAATGGCTGAAACTGTGCAGTTATTTGTTACCTGTATCCTGGATACCCTGTACCCGCATATAGGAGAGGCGGTGGTCCGGGTGCTGCAGCGGGCTGGGGTGGAGGTGGCTTTCCCACCGGGGCAGACCTGCTGCGGGCAGCCGGCGTTTAACGCCGGGATGCGGGCGCAGGCGCGCCCGCTGGCAATCCACACCATTTGCACGTTTGAGAAGACCCGTGGCCCGGTGGTGGTGCCATCTGGTTCGTGTACGGATATGATCCGCCGCGGCTATCTGGAACTGTTCGACGGCGACCGCCAGTGGCTGCCGCGGGCGCGGGCACTGGCGCAGCGCACCTACGAGCTGACCGAGTTCCTGGTGGATGTCCTGGGGGTCAGCGACCTGGGGGCCTATTTCCCAGGGCGCATCACTTACCATTCCTCCTGCCACCTGCTGCGCGGCCTGGGGGTTGACCGGCAGCCGCGGCTGCTGCTTTCCAAGGTGCGCGGCGCCGAGTTTGTGGAACTGCCCGGCACGGATGAATGCTGCGGTTTTGGCGGCGTCTTCTCAGTCGAGCACCCTGAGCTGTCCACGGCCATGCTGGAGCGCAAGATCGCAAACCTGGCCAGCACTGGCGCAGACGTAGCGGTGGCTTGTGACGCCGGCTGCATCACCAACATTAACGGCGGCTTGCACCGCCAGGGTCGCCTGCTGCGCATGGTGCACATTGCAGAGATCCTGGCGCGCACCACCTGATTCCCGGATGACAGACAAATGGATAAAAGATCATGACTGACCCATTTCATGCCCACATCCGCGCCGCCCTGGCGGACGCTTCGTTGCAAGCGGCGCTGGATGGCAACGCCGAACGGCGCCGCAGCGCTCGCCAGGTGGCGTATGCCTCCCTGCCCGAAGACCTGCAAACCCTGCGCCAGCGGGCGCATGCTGTGCGCGCTGAGACCATTGCTCACCTGGACCGCTACCTGGAGCAGTTTGAGAGCCAGGCGCTCCGCAATGGACTGATCGTGCACCATGCCGCCAGCGGCGAGCAGGCGGTTGCCATCGTGCTGGAGATCGCCCGCCAGAGGCAGGCTCGGCTGGTGGCCAAGTCGAAGACCATGGTCGGCGAGGAGATCGAGATTAACCACGCCCTGGAAGCCGCTGGAATCCAGGTGGTAGAGACCGACCTGGGAGAGTATATCGTCCAACTGCGCGGCGAGCGCCCGGCGCATATCCTCACCCCGGCAGTGCACCTGCGCCGTTCGGACGTGGCGCGCACCTTTGAACAGAAGCTGGGCATGCCCTATACCGAGGATATCCCCACCATGACTGCTGTGGCCCGCCGCGCCCTGCGCCAGACCTTTTTGGATGCGGACATCGGCATCTCAGGGGTGAATTTTGGCGTGGCTGAAACCGGCGCCCTGGTCACCATTACCAACGAGGGTAACGGGCGCATGGTTACCACCCTGCCGCCGGTGCACATTGCCCTGATGGGCATGGAGCGGCTGGTACCCACCCTGGATGACCTGGACCTGATGCTGTCGCTGCTGCCGCGCTCCGGCACCGGGCAGAAATTGAGTGTGTACACCTCCCTGGTTCACAGCCCGCGGCGTAAAGACGAGGTAGATGGGGCTCTGGAGCGCCACCTGATCTTGCTGGATAACGGCCGGGAGCGGCTGCGCCATTCCCCGCTGGTCGAGGCGTTGTACTGTGTGCGCTGCGGCGCCTGCCTGAACGCCTGCCCTGTGTTTCGGGAGATTGGCGGGCATGGCTACGTGGGGGTGACGGGGAAAAGCACCCCGTATCCTGGCCCCATCGGCTCGGTGATCTCGGCCGGCCTGTTTGGCTCGCCCGAGTTTGGCGGCCTGGCGCGCGCCTCCAGCCTGTGCGGGGCATGCAAAGAGGCCTGCCCGATGGATATTGACCTGCCAGAGATGCTGCTGCGCGTGCGGGCCGGGATGGCGGGTGCCGTCCCTCCCCGGGCTGCGAAGGCTGCGCCGGTCCAGGTCCCGGCTGCGCTGCAGGCCGGGCTGCCGCTGTACACCTGGATGGCCCGCTCTGCCTGGCGCTTCCACCTGGCGCAGCGTCTGGCGAGCTTCTTTGGCCGCCTGATGGCTCCATTTTCGCCCTGGCTGCGCCTGCCGGCCGCCAGCGGCTGGGGCTACCGGCGAGACTTTCCCCGCCCAGCCAGCCGCCCATTCCGGGAGCGCTGGGCTGAGCTGCAGCCTACTCAGCCGCCCGTGACCCCGCAGGCGCCTGTGACCGAGGGTTCCCCTGGGGTGCCCGATGTCCCAAACCTGGCTGCCGCTCTGGCGGCTGTGTCGGAGCAGGCAGACCAGCGGGCCCTGGTGCAGCGTTTCAAAGACGAATTGATCGCTTTGGGTGGGACGTTTACCCTGTGCACATTGGACCAGGCTGCCGGGCGGGTGCTGTCTGTGTTAGATGAGCTGGGTGCAGGAGAAATCCAGGCCTGGGATGCGCAGTTCCTGCCGCCGGACCTGCTGGCCACCCTCGCTCGGAACGGGATCCGAATCCAGGGGGAGCCTGACCCGGCCATTCACGTTGGCCTGACGGGGGTGCTGGCCGCTGCAGCCGCAACCGGCACGCTGGTTATGCCTGGCGGGCAAGGACGTCCGCTGACTGCCTCCCTGCTGCCCGAAGTGCACATTGCCCTGCTGTCCGCGGCTGACATCCGGCCGGCACTCAGGGATGTGCTGCACCTACCCCAGGTGCGCCAGGCTGCGGTGGTTTCCCTCATCTCCGGTCCATCGCGCACCGCGGATATTGAGCTGACGCTGACCATTGGCGTCCATGGGCCGCGCAGGGTGCACGTGATCTGCCTGTGTGATGAAGATCACTGCCAGGATTGAGACGCGCCGCAAGCCGCGTCATTACTCCCGGGTAAAAAAGCGCGCCTGGCGGGCGGCTACGATGAATGCGATGACCAGGGCACCCAGGCTGAAGATGCAGGCGAGGGGCAGGCAGATTAACGTCGGGCGGTTGGACAGCGGATTGGGGGACTGGAGCGGCTGGCTGCCGCCGGGGTTTTCGTTCACGGGGATAGGGGATGGCTGCACCTGCGCCGGGGGAAAAGGTGTGGGTAGGGGTGGAGGAGGGGCAAAGGTGGGCGGTGGGGGTGGAAGAAAGGTGGGGGTCGGATAGCCCGCATCGGCGCGTGCCGGATGGGTATCCATCACCAGCAGGGCGCCGGACAGCAGGAAGGCGAACAGCGCCAGGCTGCTGCAGGCCAGCCTCACCTGGTACATGGGTTGCAGGCGGGAAGATTGGCTCATTCTTCGCTCCGCGATTGGCGCTGGCGTTTGACCTCAGCACGGCGGCGCTTGCTATCCAGGCGGCGCTGCTGCGATGCAAGCGTCGGCCTGGTTTTCCGCCGGACTTTGGGCGCGATTGCAGCCTTTTGAAGCAGCTCCACCAGGCGTTGGATGGCATCGGCGCGGTTCTGCTCCTGGGTGCGGTAGCGCCGTGCTTCGATCAACAGCGTGCCGTCCTCAGAAATCCGCCCGCGGGCGATGTGCAGCAGACGGGCGCGCACCTCCTCCGGCAGGGAAGCGGAATGCGTATCGAAGCGAAGCTGCGCCTTGCTGGCTACCTTGTTAACATTTTGCCCGCCCGGACCAGAAGACTGGACGAACTCAATCTGCAGCTCGTCTTCCCGGATGGAAATGTTTTCCGTAATCTCGATCATCTAAGGGGTAGAGATTCATGGCAGCCAGACTGTGAACTGGCTGCCCTTGCCTAATTCGCTGTGCACATCGATTTTACCGCCATGCTTTTCAATAATTGACCGGACGATAAATAACCCGATGCCCGTTCCAGGTATCTCTTCTTTGATTGCGTTTGAACCGCGGAAAAAGCGGGTGAACAACAAGGGCAGGTCATCACTTGGAATGCCTATTCCTGTGTCGATGAAGGATATTTCAAAGCCAGGATCTTTTTTTGCAAGACGAACGGTTACATTTCCACCTGCCGGGCTGAATTTTATGGCGTTGCCCAATAAATTGACGAAGACCTGGGTTAGAGCATTTTCGTCTCCGCAGACCAGTGGGCCGGTATCACCGATCCCCGGCAGGGCCTGGAATGTAATGATAATGTTTTGATCCCTGGCAGGCAGCTCAAACTGGTGGATCACTCGGTTGAGCAGATCGATGATCTCGAAGGAACTGTAGTTTAGCTGCATCCGGCCGCTTTCCAACCGTCCTACATTCAGCAGATCCTCGATCAGCATGCGTTCTCGATAGACCTCGCTTTTCAAGACTTCCCAGTACTCTTGATATTCTTCCAGGGTCGTGCCGCTGTCGATCAGGTTGATCATGAGCAGCATGGTGGTAATCGGCGTGCGCAGCTCATGAGTAGCCCGGTTGATAAAGTCGGATTTCATCTCCTCCAGGCGGGCGCGCTCGCTTACATCGCGCACGATCAAAGTGACTTCATCTGGTCCGCTGTCTTTAAACCGGGCTTCGAATACATGCGAAGAATCGCCAAATTTAAGTTTGTATTCCAATTCCTGGATTTCTTTGCTGAGCAGGGCTTGTTCGATACAGACCATGAATTTTGCAAGCAAAGGTTCGTGGATGACGGTGCTTAGGGAAGCGCCAATGATTTGGTCGGGTGGGGCAAATAACAAAGCTGGAACGCTGGCCTTGAAATCCAGGAAGACACCATCTCGTTGAATGCGATACATCATATCTGGCACTGCGCTCAGCAGTGCGCGGTTACGGGCTTCACTTTGCCGCAGTTCTTTTTCGATTTGTTTCCGTTCTTCGATTTCGGTCTGGGCCTGCCGGTACATGGCGCGCAGCTCCATGTGGGTCTTGACCCGCGCCAGCACTTCCATTTCTTGAAATGGCTTGGTGACATAATCGACTGCCCCGGCTTTAAACCCCCGGACTTTGCTCTCTGTGTCATCCAGCGCGCTGATGAACAGGATCGGGATCTCTTTGGTTTCCTCTGTGGCTTTGAGCTTGGCGGCGACTTCAAAGCCATCCATACCTGGCATCATAATATCCAGCAGGATCAAATCCGGAGGGGCTGATTGGGCTGCTTTCAAGCCGATAACTCCGCTGGGAGCCAGTCGCACCTTGTAGTATTGGCTTAAGATCTGGTTGAGCAGGCGCAGGTTATCCGGCGTATCATCAATGATCAGTATATCCGCTTTCGGTTTCGATAGTATATTAGCCAAAGCACAGTCTCCAATAATCTCTCCATGATAACTTAAAAAAGCGATATGTGGGATATTTTCGTGCGCCGTATCATCTGGGAATGAGCCCCATAGGCTCAATATTATATCGAGTCAATCCAGGCGCGAATTCCATCGTAGTCAAAGTTATAGATCAACAAAGCCAGTATTTGGCTCAAGGCCGGTGAGGTGGGCTCAATCTCTTGAGCAAGATTCTGCATGGAAATCACATCGGCCTCGTCCATTGCCTGGAGCAGTCTTTCCTTCCATCCTGCTGGAAGGGCTATACCGGGATCAAGGCTGGCTGCTGAAATGGGTATCCTATCGGAGGAATTGGACGGCCCGGCCTCATACTCAAACTGCACGCCCAGGTGTTTTTGCAGCACCTGGATGATCTGGCGCTCGCGAACCGGCTTGCGGATAAAATCGTCGCCTCCCAGCGCCATGATAGCCGCCCGATCTTCATCAAAGGCATTGGCAGTGATGATGATAATAATGGTCTTCTGGCCCTGCGGAGTGGCCTTGATACGCCTGGTTACTTCCAGTCCATCCATGACAGGCATGCGCATGTCCAGGAAAATCAAGTGTGGCTGCCAGGCTTTCCACACGGCCATGGCCTGCTCGCCATCTACGGCCTCCTGAACCTCAAATTGGAAGATATGCAGCAGGTCAACCAGGAAGCGCCGGTTGACTTCCACATCTTCTACCACCAGGAGGCGGAAAGGAGTGCCGTCCGCTGAATACTGCCCTGGCGCCAGTCCAAGCACCCTGGCAGAATCATAGACTACCTCGGGTTCCTGTCCGATGATCACCGGGATAGAGAAGCTGAAGATTGAGCCTACCCCAACCTCGCTCTTCACTTCGAATCTCCCTCCCAATAATTCGACCTGCTGTCGGCTGATAGCCAGACCCAGGCCTGTGCCCTGCTGCAGCTTTTTCCCTTCTTCCAACTGTGCAAAAGGTTGAAAAATGTGCTCCAGATCACCGTTGGCGATGCCAATGCCAGTATCTTCTACCGAGAAACACAGGTAGCACATGCGGTCGTGTGGTAGACCTTGTTCGCTCTCTTCTTGACTGTCTTCTCTCCCTCCCAGGCTCACTGTCAGGGCAATGGAGCCACTGGGGGTAAACTTAATTGCATTGCCCAGCAAGTTAATCAGCACCTGGCGCAGTTTTCCCTCGTCTGTGGTGATTACCTGGGGAACACCCGGGCTGCATTCTACCCTCAGCGTCAGGCCTTTCTGGCTGGCGCGAATAGCAAACATTTCTCCGATCCCTTCTACCATGCGGTAGAGATCGAAGGTATGCGCCCGAATTTCTACACGCCCGGATTCAATCTTGGAGAGATCGAGGATATCGTTGATCAACCCCAGCAGGTGCTCGCCGCTGCGGTTGATCGTTTCCAGGTTTGCCCGCTGTGCAGGGCTGAGGTAGGTATCGCGGGTCATCAGCTCGCTGAAACCAAGGATGGCGTTTAGCGGGGTGCGCAGCTCGTGGCTCATGTTGGCCAGGAAGGCGCTTTTCGCCCGGTTGGCGGCTTCAGCAGCTTCTTTGGCCTCAACCAGCTCCTGCTCAGCCCGGTTTTTAGCCTCCATGCTGTTCAGGAACATGTTGAACCAGCGCATCAGTTCGCCAATCTCATCGTTCCGTTTTTCATCCAGGCGGATGTGCCAGTCAAAGGCGCCGGTTTGAATCTGTTGGAAGGATTCGGTGATGCGGGTGAGCGGTTGGACTACGACCCGGGTGACCCACAGGACGATCAGTGCAATAAACATGAAGCTGAAAAGCAGCACCATGACGGTGGTATTGCGGATTGTGTCGGCGCTTGCCGTCAGGTTTTTATATGGGGTCAGGCTGGCCAAAAGCCAACCATTTACATTGGAGCGGGTGGAGGTCACCAGCATTTGTTGGCCATCCACCTCAATCACCAGATTCTCAGTAGATAACTGATCCAGGAAGGTTTTTGAAACCAGCGCTCCCACGTAGGCGCGGTTGGGATGATAGACGATGCGATTCTGGTTATCGACGATAATAAAGTAAGCGCCTGTTCCCAGCTTGAGGTTAGAAAAATGGTCGTAAAGGGTATCGATGCTGTAATTCACCAGGAGCAGCGCCCCGGTTTGTTCCTGCAAGGTGACCGGATCGACAATTTGAAATAGCCTGGCAGCCGTGATCACCTTGCGGTTGGTTGAATTGACATTGACATTATCCTCAATGCCAACCCAGGTGACCAGGCTTTCTGACTTACGAGTATAGCCTTTGATCTGTTCCAGCAAAGGCTGGTTAATATCTTGCACATTTAAAGTGTCCCCCACGTGGTAGTGGGCATTTCCAGGGGTAAAAATATCCAGCGAGGCCAGCCCTTTGATCCCACTGTACCCACTGAGAATATAGCCAATACGGGCATGGGTAGCCAGGCGGGTGTACTCATCCGGGGAGCTGGCGGCATCGTCGATTGCAGTCTTGATGTCCTCCACCCCGGAGATATTGATGATCAGACTTTCAATTTCCTGGAAGAGCACATCCAGGTAATCCCTTTGGGCGTTGACCATGGCCTGGGCATAATGAGCCACGTCCTGCTCGATAACAGTACGGGACACATTATCCGAAATGAGACCCAGCACCAGCAGTGGCAGTACGCTCGCCAATGCCAGGGACAGGATCAGGCTCAGCGCCAGGCTGAGGGTGGGCCAGGTAAACCTGGTCTTATGGAGCATTCTCACGGGTTACCAGCAGCACATCCAGCAGGGTAACTGGCTGCAGCTTTTCGCCGTGCAGAGCACGGATCGCAAATTGTACTCCGGTGTATGCCTGGATTGCAGCCTGCTGATCGATGGTGGCCTGGAGGGTGCCATCTTTTAACATCGGCATTACTTCTTTCAAGGCATCATAAGCCGCTACCTGGACATCTTTAATCCCGTTTTCCTTCAAGTATTGAAGCGTCCCCATGGCCATCATATCGTTGGCAGCAAAAATCAGCTTAATATCGGGGTACTGCTTGAACAATTGGGAAGTGACCTGGTAGGCCTCATCTACCTTCCAATGAGCGGTGGCTGAGGCTGCCAGTTGAATATTCTTGTTTTCGCTAAAAGCCTTTGCCGCGCCGGTCTTTCGGTCCTGGGCATTCTTGGCAGTCGGAATCCCTTCCAGGATGATCGCTTTGGCTGGTGAGGTCACCTTGTCGCTGATATATTTTGCTGACAGGTATGCGCCCTTCTCGTTATCCACGCTGATATACGGCACATTCACCAGGCCAACTTTTTCCAATGCCTGCTGGTCTAGTTGATTGTCCAGATTGATGATGATGATGCCGGCATCCTGGGCCTTTTTAAGCACCGGGATCAGTTGCACGGAATCGGCCGGGGCGATCAGGATGGCCTTCACCTTATCCTGGATCAGCTCTTCGATGATGGTAATTTGCTGGTCAACGGATGTTTCCTGAGCCCCAGTTTTCACAATCAGGTTAATCCCTAACTCTTTCTCTGCCTGGCGAGCGCCTTTCTCCATTTCGACAAAAAAGGGATTGGTCAAGGTCTTCATCACCAGGGCAATAGTATATTTTTCGGCAGGCGCGGTTGCCGCGGTTTGCGCAGAAATGGGCGTGTTTTGTGGCGCCAGCAGTGAAGTATCCTGGCTTGCTTTTCCACAAGCCGCGCCAAGGATGGCCAGGATCAGGTATATAGAGAGAAGCAGTCTTTTTGTCATTTTAGTACTCCTAAACTTCGATGCAACAACGGGTTATATCTTTGCCATGTAGGCTGGCTTTCATAGCCAGTTGCCAACAAGGCAGGA